>JBGPGW010000208.1:0-6476 GCA_041484095.1 Alphaproteobacteria bacterium
AGGGGGATGAGCCCGAGCGCGTGGAACCAGCCCCACTGTCCCGCGAAGTGGTTGGTGTTGCGCGCGCAGTGGAATCCGAATCGCTGCGTCTTGATGCGGCTCCAGCCCAACGTCGCGATGACCGGCACGAGGATCGCCAGGCCGACGGCGCTGCGGAAAAACATGATCTCGAAGGTCGAGATCGCGCGCGACAGCTCGCGCCCCGCCAGCGCCATCAGCACGAAGCAGGCCAGCGCCCCCATCATCCAGAGGATCGCGGCCGGTATGTTCTCGGGGCGGGAGGCGCTCATCATTGTCCGTCGCGGCGGAAGAGCGCGGGAAACGCCGCGTCATGGCGCTTGGAGGCCGGGGCCGGAATCGAACCGACGTACGGGGATTTGCAGTCCCCTGCATGGCCACTCTGCCACCCGGCCGCGGCGATACGCATGAGGGGCGAGGTATAGGGCCCTGTTCGGAGCCGGGTCAAGGGCAGCGCCGCGCGCAAGCCAGGCTTGCCGGGAAGTCGCTTGTGGGCAGGAAGGAGACGCGCTATGAAATCCAGCCGTCGAGAGGTCTCGTGCAAGTCTTTGAGGAATCGTGATGAATTTCGCCGTCGCGCGCCGCAACATGGTGGATAGCCAGATTCGCACGAATCGCGTGACGGATACGGACCTCATCGCCGCGCTGCTCGACGTGCCGCGCGAGCGCTTCGTTCCGGCCTCGCTCCGCGGCGTCGCCTATGTCGACGAGGACATCCCGCTCGGCGGCGGGCGCTTCGTCATCGAGCCCATGGTTGGTGCGCGCCTGCTGCAAGACGCGTCCATCCGGCCGGGCGACCGGGTCCTGGTCGTCGGTTGCGGGACTGGTTACCTCTGTGCGGTCGTGTGCCGGTTCGCCCGTTCCGTGGTCGGGCTTGAGAGCGACAAGGCCTTGGCGGCGATGGCGACCGCGCTCTTGGGCGACCTCGGGGCAACGAATGTGAGCATCGTCTGCGGGCGCCTGAAGGACGGCCGCTCCGGCGAGGCGCCCTTCGATGTCATCGTGATCGAGGGTGCGGTGTCGGAAATTCCCGACTCTCTTCTTGCTCAGCTTGCCGAAGGGGGGCGGCTCGTGACGGTCGTGACGCGCGACGAAGTCGGGCGCGCGACCTTGGTCGGGCGAGTGGGTGGGGCGTTGTCCCGCCGTGTGCTGTTCGACGCGGCGACGCCGGACCTGCCGGGCTTTGAAATGGCCCCACATTTTGCCTTCTAATAGATGTAGTATGGTCGCTAGGTACGAACGTGTATTATATAGTATATGGTGTAACTTGGAGCGGTGACGGACCCATAGAATGAAACGCATCACTCGATATGGAATGGTCACCGCAGTTTCCGCCGCAGCACTTCTCGCGGGGGCGCCATCCGCGGTGCGCGCTCAATCGCTCGACGACGCGCTGGTCACGACCTACATGACCAATCCGACGATCGCGGCGCAACGGGCTCGGCTGCGTGCGACCGACGAACAAGTGCCCCGCGCGCTCAGCGGCTGGCGCCCGACCGTCACCTTCACCGCCGAAGGCGGACGGGTCCAGGAAGAGCAGAAGGTAAATCAAGCGGACAAGTCGACCCTGTTCGTCGACCAGCTGGACCGCTGGCAGCGCAGCTACGCCCTCGCGATCACGCAGCCCATCTTCCGCGGCTTTCGCACCGTCGCGGAAACCGAGCGCGCCGAACAGCGAGTCAATGCGGATCGCGAGCGCCTTTCGGCGACAGAACAGCTTGTCCTGCGTGACGCGGTGACCGCCTACCTCAATGTCGTGCGCGACGAAGCGGTGCTCGATCTCAACGTCAACAGCGAGCAGGTGCTGCGCAAGCAGCTCGAAGCGACGCTCGATCGGTTCGAAGTGGGCGAGGTGACGCGCACCGATGTCTCGCAAGCCGAGGCGCGGCTTGCCCGCGCGACGGCCGATCGCACGGCCTCCGAAGGTGCCTTGGAGACGTCGCGCGCGATCTTCCAGCGCATCATCGGCGAGGCGCCCGTCAAGCTGACCGAGCCCCCCGTCCCCAAGGAATTGCCCGCGACGCTTCAGGAGGCGATCACGCTCGCCAGCGCCAACAATCCTACGGTGCGCGCTGCCGATTTCGAACAGAAGGCGGCGCAAGCGGACGTCGATCTCGTCTTCGGGGAGTTGCTCCCGACGGTCGCCCTGGTCGGCGAGTTGCGGAAGGACGACAACACGTTCGAGCGGTTCAGCCGTGACAAGCAGGCGCGCGCGCTGGCGCGGGTCACCGTGCCGCTCTATCAGGCCGGGTCGGTCGAAGCGCGCGTTCGCGAGGCCAAGCAAGTCGCGGGACAACGCAAGATCCAGATCGACGAAGTGCGCCGACAGGCGGTCGAAGACGCCATCTCGGCCTGGGAAGAGATGATGACGGCGCGCGCGCGCGTCGTTTCCTACACCAAGGAGGCGGAAGCCAACCGCATCGCCCTCGATGGCGTGGAGCAGGAAGCGACGGCAGGGTTGCGCACCGTCCTCGACGTGCTCGACGCCGAACAGGAATTGCGCGACGCGCGGGTGAATCTGGCCCGCGCGCGGCGCGACCATGTCGTCGGCGCCTATCGCGTGCGCCATGCCATCGGCAATCTGTCGGCGGCGCAACTCGGCCTGCCGGTCGAAACCTACGACCCGCTCAAATACTACAACGAAGTGCGGGACAAGTGGATTGGGACAGGCATTTCCAAGGATTAACCGGCAACGCTTCGTAAAGCGTTGTCCGCCTATGCTCTTGCAGTATACTGCCCCACGACCACGGGGGCCTGGTACGCGCGTGAAGGCGTCGGGCCGGAGGGCTTTGGTGTGAACGACCCCAAAACACAGCAAGAGCCGTCCATGGAGGAGATCTTGGCCTCGATCAGGCGGATCATCTCCGAGGATACCCAAGCCGAGGGCGACGCGCCCGCAAAGAGCGAAGGTGCGAAGGGCGGCAATGGCGCCGCTCCCGAGCCCGACGACAATGAAATCATCGAGCTGACCGAAGTCGTGGAGGAGCCGCCCGCGGCTGCGGCTCCCGTCTCCGCGGCCGAGCCGGTTCCAGCATCGGCCGAACCGGCTGCGGAAACCAAGCCGGTCGAGGTTCCGGCGGCGGCGGTCGAGCCAGCCGAGACCCAGGCCGAACCGGCTGCGACGGCCGAGCCGGTCGAGGCACCAGCCGAACCGGAAGCGGCCCCGCCAGACGAAGCGGAGGCGCCAGCCGCGACGGTCGATCCGTCGGATGCGGCGCTCTTCGGCACGAGCGAAGCAGCCGCGGAGCCGACCGATTCGGGCGGACGCGAAGATCGCGTCATCTCCGAACACGCGGCCGATGCGGCCATGCGTGCCTTCGGTTCGCTGACCTCGTCGCTGCAGGGATCCGGTGCGGGGGGGCTGCCGCTCGGCGAAGGCTCCCGTACCATCGAAGACATCGTGCGCGACCTCTTGCGCCCGATGCTGCGCGAATGGCTCGATGCGAATCTGCCCGAGGTGGTGCAGCGCATCGTCCAGAAGGAAGTTCGCGAGATGGTCCGCCGCGCCGAGGACCTCTAGAGCGCCTTTCCGACAATTTTCTGAGATCTGTGCTGTGAGCGTGACGGAGCGATCCGAACCGACCTCGACTCTCGACAAGGCCTACCGCCCCGGCGAGGTCGAGGAGCGAATCTATGCCGCCTGGGAAGGCTCCGGCGCGTTCCGGTGCGATCCCTCGTCGCCTGCCAAGCCCTATTGCATCGTCATCCCGCCGCCCAACGTGACGGGCAGCCTCCATATGGGGCACGCGCTCAACAACACCCTTCAGGACATCCTCATCCGCCGCCAGCGCATGCTCGGGCGCGACGTGCTGTGGCAGCCCGGCACCGACCATGCCGGCATCGCGACCCAGATGGTCGTCGAACGTCAGCTTGCGGGGGAGGGGATCGCCCTTGCCCGCGGCAAGACGGCCGCCCGCCCCGATCAGAAACTGCTCGGCCGCGAAGAATTCGTCGCGCGGGTCTGGCGGTGGAAAGAGGAAAGCGGCGGCACGATCACGCGCCAGTTGAAGCGCCTCGGCGCCTCGGCCGACTGGTCGCGCGAAGCCTTCACGATGGACGAGACGCTCTCGCGCGCGGTGCGCAAGGTCTTCGTCGAGTTGCACAAGGCGGGCCTCATCTACAGGGACAAGCGCCTCGTCAACTGGGACCCGCGCTTTCACACCGCCATCTCCGACCTCGAAGTCGAACAGAGGGAGGTGAAGGGCCATCTATGGCACTTGAAGTATCCGATAGAAGGTGCTGAAAACACACATATTATTATTGCCACCACTCGACCGGAGACGATGCTGGGGGATACCGGGATCGCGGTCAATCCCGAGGACGAACGCTACCGCCATCTCGTCGGCAAGCACGCGATCCTGCCGCTCGTCGGCCGCCCTATCCCGATCGTCGGGGATGACTACGCCGATCCCGAACACGGCAGCGGTGCCGTCAAGATCACGCCCGCGCATGACTTCAATGACTTCGAGGTCGCCCGCCGTCACGGCTTGGCGATGGTCAATATCTTCGACGCGGACGCCCATCTCGTCGACACGGTGCCCGAGGCCTATCGCGGCCTCGACCGCGCCGAGGCGAGGAAGCGCGTCCTCGCCGACCTCGAAGCCCTCGGCCTCCTCGAGAAGACCGAGGAAATCACCCACACCGTTCCCTACGGCGACCGCTCGGGCGTGGCGATCGAACCCTGGCTCACGGACCAGTGGTTCTGCGATGCGGCGACGCTCGCCAAGCCCGCGATCGAGGCGGTCGAGGCGGGGCGCACGCGCTTCGTGCCCGCGCATTGGGCCAACACCTATTTCGAATGGATGCGCAACATCCAGCCCTGGTGCGTGTCGCGCCAACTCTGGTGGGGCCATCAGATTCCCGCGTGGTACGGGCCGGACGGCACGGCGTTCGTCGAAATGACGGAAGCGGAGGCAGAGGCCGCCGCCGCTCGGCATTACGGCAAGTCGGCCGAGCTCTGCCGCGACCAGGACGTGCTGGACACCTGGTTCTCCTCCGCACTCTGGCCGTTCTCGACCTTGGGCTGGCCGGACGAGACGCCCGAGCTCAAGCGCTATTACCCGACCGACGTGCTGGTGACGGGTTTCGACATCATCTTCTTCTGGGTCGCGCGGATGATGATGTCGGGCCTTCATTTCATGAAGAAGGAGCCGTTCCACACCGTCTACATCCACGCCCTCGTCCGCGACGAGCAGGGCCAGAAGATGTCGAAGTCGAAGGGCAACGTCATCGACCCCCTCGACCTCATGGACAAATACGGCGCGGACGCGCTGCGTTTCACGCTGACGGCGCTGGCAGCACAAGGCCGCGACATCAAGCTGTCGGAGAAGCGCGTCGAAGGCTATCGCAACTTCGCGACGAAACTGTGGAACGCGGCGCGCTATTGCGAGATGAACGACGCCGTCGCGCGCCGCGACTTCGAGCCGCAAGACGCGCGGCAGACGGTCAACCGCTGGATCGTGGGCGAACTCGCGCGGGCCCAGCGCGCGGTCGACGAGGCCATCGAGAGCTATCGCTTCAACGACGCCGCCAACGCGCTCTACCAGTTCACCTGGGGCACGTTCTGTGATTGGTATGTCGAATTCACGAAGCCCATCCTCTTCGGCGCGGACGAGGCCGCCAAGGCCGAGACGCGCAGGGCGACGGCCTATGTGCTGCGGACGCTTCTCGTGCTCCTCCACCCCTTCATGCCGTTCATCACGGAGGAGTTGTGGGAGAAGCTCGGCCTCTCGACCGGCACGATGCTGATCCGTACGCAATGGCCCGACCTCGCTTCTGTGCCCGTGGACAGCGCCTCGGAATCGGAGATGGGCTGGGTCGTCGCGCTCATCTCTTCCGTGCGCGCCGTTCGCGCGGAGATGAACGTCTCGCCCGCGGCGCAGATCGACTTGATCCTCAACGGCGCGACGAGGGCGACGCTGAAACGCCTCGAGACGCATCGCGACCTCATCGTGCGGCTTGCGCGCCTCAAGACCATCGAGCGCGACGCGCCGGTGCCCAAGGGCTCGGCGCAGATCCTGGTGGGGGAGGCGACGGTCGCGCTGCCGCTCGCGGGCGTCATCGACCTCGACAAGGAACGCGCGCGGCTCGAACGCGAGGTCGCGCGCCTCGACGGCGAGATCGGCAAGATCGACAGGAAGCTGGGCGATGCCGCCTTCATCGCCAAGGCGCCGCCCGAGGTGGTCGAGATCCAGCGCGAGCGGCGCGCCGAGGCCGAGGAATCGAAGGCGCGTCTGCGCGAGGCGCTCGGCCGGCTCGCCTGAGTCTCACGCGATCTCCGCCCGACGGCCGCCTAATACGAATCGCCCAGCGCCTGCTTGATCAGTGTCGCCATGCTTGGGTCTCCCTCCCCCTGCAAGGGGGGTCGAACCGTGAAGCGGTTTGACGGGAGGGGGTCCGCAACTCCACCTTCGCTCGTGCCGTCAACGATGTGTGGAGCGACCCTCCCCTAACCCCTC
>JBGPGW010000209.1:0-6474 GCA_041484095.1 Alphaproteobacteria bacterium
AGATAGCCCTCGGTATCGAGCGTGCCCTGGTCGCCGGTCCGGAACCATCCCTTGGCGAATCCGGATTCGTTGGCCTTGGGATTGTTCTCGTAGCCCTTCGTGACGTTCTCGCCCCGGATCACGACTTCGCCGATTGCGCCTTTGCCGAGGACGTCGCCGCTCTCGTCCATGATCGCGATCTCGGGTCCCGCGGCGATGCCGACGGATCCGGGCTTGCGCGCCCGCGGGGGCAGGGGGTTGCTGGCCATCTGGTGCGATGCCTCGGTCATTCCGTAGGACTCGATGACGGGCGCGCTGAAGGCCTTTTCGAGTTCCGCCATCACTTGGGGCGGAAGGGAGGCGGAGGAGGAGCGGATGAAGCGCAGCTTCATGCGCCGGACGATCTCGGGATTGCGCTCGGCGCGCGAGAGGATCGCCTGATGCATGGTGGGCACGGCCGAGTACCAGCTCGGCTTCGCGTCCTCGACCCAGGCGAAGAATTTGAGCGCGTTGAACCCGGGGCTGCAATAGATCGAGGCGCCCGCCGAAAGGCTCGAGAGCACGGCCCCGATGAGGCCGTGGATATGGAACAGCGGCATCACGTTGAGGCATCGATCGGCGGGAGCGAGCGCGAGCGTGCGCGCGATGTTGCCCGCCGAGACCGTGATGTTCTGCTGGCTCAAGGGAACGATTTTCGGCCGCGAGGTGGTGCCCGAGGTGTGCAGGACGAGCGCCACGTCGTCCGGCTGGGCGGCGCCGTCGGTCTTGGCTGGGCCGACCGGTGGGCCGTCCAGCGCGAAGACGCCCGCCGGCATTCCCGCTTCGACCTTGAGCCTGAGGACGGGCACGCCGAGCCGGCCGGCGACGGCGATGGCGGGCGATTCCATGCCCGCCTGGATGACGAGGGCGCGCGCACGGAGATCGCTCAGATAGAATTCGAATTCCTCGTCCCGGTAGCCCGGGTTGAGCGGGGCGGTCGTGGCCCCCGCTCCGATCGCGATGAAGGCGGACGCCATCTCCGGTCCGTTCGGCAGGACGATCGCGACGCGATCGTTCCGTCCGATGCCGAGGCCGTTCAGACGCTCGACGGTCGCACTCGCATGTTTTCTGAGGGCCCCGTAGGTCAGATTGGCCCGCTCAGGGGCGGAAAAGGCGATGGCGGCATCAGCGCCGCCCGCGAGGAGATCAATGATCGTGTGAGCCATGGTGCCAGCCGCCGGGGATGGGATGCCGCGACTGGTCTCATTCGTGGCCGGGTTGACGCTTCCTGCCAACCCACACGGCCGCGGCGGCGT
Organism: Alphaproteobacteria bacterium; assembly: GCA_041484095.1. Classification (GTDB taxonomy): domain Bacteria; phylum Pseudomonadota; class Alphaproteobacteria; order CADEGL01; family CADEGL01; genus JBGPGW01. Next base: position 1,275 of record JBGPGW010000209.1, read on the forward strand.
CACCATAGCGCCGCCGACCGCGTTTAGACCAGAGCCTGTGAGGCCTTAGATCGCGAGATCGACCGTGGCCGGGACAGAGCGCTCGAAACACCGGTCCGCGGCCTCATAAAGGGCGAAGGCCGGATGGCCGTAGAGGCGCGGATCAAGTGTCGCGTGCGTCGATGGTTGTTGTTGCGCGAAGCTTTGCGCAAAGAAGGCAAGCGAACGCCATGGCCGCCATTGATCGACGGCCACGGGCGGTGCGGCGTCCAATTGGCCTTGGATCTCGTTCGGTGATTGGAGCGCCGTTGGGCGCCGATCCGATGACGCGTGCCGGGCCGCTGCCTGCTGCCAGGAGCGCGCGTTCAACCGCTCCGATTCCGCGTCGATGCGCGGTATCGCCGGCGGCGGCAGACGCAGAATTTCAGAAGGTGCCAGTTGGGCCATCGGGCCGATGCCGAAGGATTCTAAGATCATCCAGTATGTCGATTTATCAATAAATGTCCAGACTTAACGCAGTAATTGATCGTGGTTAAAGCGCGTTCATTGTGAATACTCGAATCATTATCTGATGTAGTCATAGTACATCTGGCAGGAGACCACAGTCATTAACCATGTTTATTGAGTTAACGCGCCGAGGACGAAATCCGGGGTGATCGCCCGGCCCGCTCTCTGCCGGGGCGCGATCAGATCGAGGCGGCGCGCAGACGCAGCGCATTGCCGACGACGGAGACGGAACTCAGCGCCATCGCGGCGGCGGCGATGACCGGGCTTAGGAGCAGCCCCGTGAAGGGATAGAGCAATCCGGCCGCGAGCGGCACGCCGAGCACGTTGTAGGCGAAGGCGAAGAACAGGTTCTGGCGGATGTTGCGCATGGTGAGCGCGCTGAGGCGCCGCGCGCGGGCCAGCCCGGCCAAATCCCCTTTGACGAGGGTGAGGCCCGCGCTTTCGATCGCGACGTCCGTGCCCGTGCCCATGGCGATGCCCACATCGGCGGCGGCAAGGGCCGGCGCGTCGTTGACGCCATCGCCCGCCATCGCGACGATCCGGCCCTCCGCCTTGAGGCGCCTGATGATCTCGCCCTTCCCGGCCGGCAGGATGTCCGCCTCGATCTCGCCGATGCCGAGGCGCCGGCCGATCGCCTCCGCCGTCCTCCGATTGTCGCCGGTGACCATGACGATGCGAATGCCGCCCTCGCGCAAGGCGCCGATGGCGGCGCGTGTCGTCGACTTGACGGGATCGGCGACGGCGATAAGCCCGGCCGCCGCCCCGTCGATCGCGACGAACATGACGGTCGCGCCCTCCGCTCGCAGCGCGTCGGTTTCGGCCGCGAAGGCCTCGGCTGCGATGCCGGCGTCTCGAAGGAGCGCCTGGTTGCCGAGAAGGACGGCTCGGCCGCCGACCTGGCCCCTGATTCCTTTGCCCGTGATCGATTCGAAGGCGTGAACCTCGCTGAGCGTGATGCCGCGTTCCTTCGCGGCGCCGACGATCGCCGCGGCCAATGGATGCTCGCTGGCGCGCTCGAGACTCGCGGCGAGAGCGAGAAGCTCGTCCTCCGGCAACCCCGCCACGGCGACGATCCGGGCGAGCTTGGGCTTGCCCTCGGTGAGGGTTCCCGTCTTGTCGACGAGGAGCGTGTCGACGCGCTCGAAGCGCTCGAGCGCGTCGGCATTTTTGACGAGGATGCCGGCCTGCGCACCCCGGCCCACGCCCACCATGATCGACATCGGCGTCGCGAGGCCGAGTGCGCAGGGACAGGCGATGATGAGAACCGAGACGGCAGCGACGAGCGCATGCGCCAAGGCCGGTTCCGGCCCGAACGAGGCCCAGCCGACGAACGAGAGTGCCGCGATCGCGACGACGATGGGGACGAAGTAGCTCGCGACCACGTCGGCAAGACGCTGGATCGGCGCGCGGCTGCGCTGCGCCTCGGCGACAAGGGCCACGATGCGGGCCAGCATCGTGTCGCGGCCGACGCGCTCGGCCCGCATCACGAAGGCCCCGGTTCCGTTGAGCGTGCCGCCGATGACCTTGTCGCCCGCCTTCTTTTCGATCGGGATCGATTCGCCGGTGATCATCGATTCGTCGATGGCGCTTCGGCCCTCGCTCACCGTGCCGTCGACGGGAACGGTCTCACCGGGCCGCACGCGGAGGCGGTCGCCGGCCAGCACCTGATCGAGCGCGATATCCTCGTCCGTGCCGTCCGCACGCAGGCGGCGCGCGGCCTTGGGCGCGAGGTCGAGCAGGGCACGGATGGCACCGCCCGTCTCTTCGCGCGCGCGCAATTCCAGAACCTGTCCGAGCAGGACCAGGACCGTGATGACGGACGCCGCTTCGAAGTAAAGCGCGACGGATCCATCTCCCGCACGGAACCCTTGGGGGAAGGCGTCGGGGGCGAGCACCGCGACGAGGCTATAGAGATACGCCGCCCCCGTTCCGATGGCGATCAACGTGAACATGTTGAGGCTCCGATGGATGAGCGACGCCCAGCCCCGCTCGAAGAACGGCCGCCCGGCCCAGAGCACGACGGGCGTCGCAAGCAGAAGCTGCAGCCAGGCGAGCACGTGCGGTTGCATCAGAGCGTGGAGGTCGAGGAGGTGCGACCCCATTTCGAGGGCGACAAGCGGAAGCGTCAGGGCTGCGCCGATCCAGAACCGGCGCTGCATGTCGGCAAGCTCGGGGTTGGGGCCTGCCGCCCCCGATTCGGGTTCCAGCGCCATGCCGCATTTGGGGCAGGTGCCGGGTCCAACCTGGCGGACCTCCGGATGCATCGGGCAGGTGTAGATCGCATCGGCCGCTTGCGGCGGTGGGGCCGCCGCAGGCGGTGCGAGATAGCGCTCGGGATCGGCGCGAAACTTCGCGAGGCATCCGGCTCCGCAGAAATAGTAGGCGGCGCCCTCATGGCCATGGCTGTGGGGTGTCTTCGCGGGATCGACCGTCATGCCGCACACGGGGTCCTTGGCAGCCCCGGCCGGCTTCTGCGCGCCGGCGCCGCAGCAAGCGCCGCGCGCGTTCGCGTGGTGGGCATGGCTGGCATGATGGGCTGGCATGGCGGCCTCGAGCGGTTCTGGGGACGGCCCTTGATATATATACCCTAGAGGGGTATGGTATCAAGGATGACTCCGGATACGAAAGACTCCTGTTTGGCGCGCCTCAACCGGATCGCGGGGCAGGTGCGCGGCGTCGGGCGAATGGTCGAGACCGACCGCTATTGCATCGACATCATGACGCAGATCCAGGCGATCAAGGCGGCCTTGAAGCGCGTCGAGGACGAGGTGCTGAAGGATCATGTCGCCCATTGCGTCGAAGGTGCCATCGAAAGCGGCAATGCCAAAGAGCAGCGCAAGAAGCTGGCAGAGCTCTTGCGCGTGCTGGGGCGGCTGTCGGACTGAGGACACGAAGCGTCTCGCGCGGGGGTTGATCTCGCTCAAGTGCGATCGACGTCAGCTTAGCCAGACTATGGTCGGGAGCCATCTCATGGCACGGATCGAAACGAAGATCTCATCGAAGCGATCAAACGCCGGCGGCTGCGCGCGACAGGCATGGCGACGGTTGCTTGGGGTGGTGGTTCTCGCTTGCGGCTTGATCGGCGCGGTGGACGCCGGGAGTGCCGCGGCGGCCGAAGCTGCGTTCGCCCTGTGGGCCCAGGCGCCGGTCATTGCCCATGGGCCTGAGGCGGCCTGTGCGATGACGGACGGGACCGGATCTTCCGCATGTGCGGCCGCGCACGGCGCTCAAAGCGGCCTTGTCGAACCGGCGTCGATCGTTCCGCCGCCGCAGCAAGCGGCCGCTGAGGATTGCCGCGCGCGGCTCGCATGGTATTCGCTCTCACACCCTCCCGATCCGCCGCCGCCGCGAGCCTGACGCGCATCGCGGATGACGTGCATTCCTGCTGTTTTAAATGTCGTGCGGTGTCGCGCGCGACGCGAGGTCTCAATCCTCGTCTCCAATGGAGGATCGAACAATGTCGCTCAAGAATGTTGCGCTTACTGCGCTCGTCGGTGCCGTCGTCGTCTTCGTCGTGTGGTTCGGTCTCGGTGTCCTCGTCCATCTGGCCATGCCGGGACATTGGTCCATGCGGTCCGGGATGATGATGGGTCAAGGAATGATGCAGCCCATGACCGGGCAGTCCGGCACGATGCAGCCGGGCATGATGCAGCCGGGCACGCCTCAACCCGGCATGATGGGGCAAGGTGGCATGATGGGCCAGCATGGTCCGCAGACGGGCATGATGGGCACGGCGCTCACCGGGGATCCCGATCGCGACTTCGCCGCCGAAATGATCCCGCACCACCAGGTGGCGGTCGATATGGCCAAGGACGTCCTGGCCAAGGGCAAGGATCCCGAGCTGCGCAAGCTCGCCGAGGGCATCATGGTCACTCAGGCGAAGGAGATCGAATTCCTGAAAGGCTGGCTCGCCAAGAATCCGAAATAGCCGGGCGCGGGTATGTCCGGGACGGTCGAGCCTCGAGCGGCGCGACCGTCCGTCTCTCCGATCGTCTAAGCGGGCCGGGTTTGCCGGATGAGATCGGCTGCCCGTTCCGCGATCATCATGACGGGAAGATTGGTGTTCCCGCTCACGACCCGGGGCATGACCGACGCATCGACCACGCGCAAGGCGCGGAGGCCCCGCACGCGAAGGTCCGGCGTCACGACCGCTTCCGGGTCGTCCGCGCGGCCCATCGCGCAGGACCCGACGGGGTGATAGACCGTGTCGGCGTTCTCGCGCACGAAGGCCATGAGATCGTCGTCGCTCTCGGAGCGCGGCCCTGGATAGAGTTCCTTCTCGAAAAACGGTTTGAAGGCGGGTTGCGCCATGATTCCGCGCGTCACGCGGATCGCATCGAGGATCGTCCGTCTGTCTTCGACGCTCGCGAGATAGTTGGGGTCGATGAGCGGCGGGGCAAGCGGATCGGCGCTGGCAAGGCCGATCGTGCCGCGGCTCGTCGGCCGCATCGGACAGACGGCGGCGGTCACCGCGTCGAGCTTGAGCTTGATCGCGCCGTGCCCGAGGAAGCCCCACAACGCGACGTGGTATTGGAGATCGGGCGTCGGAATCTCCGGCCGTGAGCGCGTGAAGACGCCGACGGGCGAGGTCACCACCGCCAGCGGTCCCGTGCGCAGAAGCGCGTAGCGCAGCGCGTGCCGGACGGTGCGAAGCGGAGTGTACTGGCTGTGGAGGGCCGTTCCCTTGCGCACCTCGGCGATCACCGGCACGTCG
>JBGPGW010000210.1:0-6470 GCA_041484095.1 Alphaproteobacteria bacterium
CGCATGGGTCATGTTCCGGCACGGGCTCCTGCCACGTCCCGGACTGACGGTGCATGACGGCTTCTGTTATCGTGGCCGGTAACGGCGTCGCATGCCGGTTCGATGCGTGCGCGGCCGGCAGAAGAAGAACAAGGGGAAGGATAGAACGATGGCCAAGAGTTTCAGGGCGCTCATCCTCGAGGAAGCGCAGGGCAAGGTGACGTCGTCGGTGCGCGAGCTCGACGAATCGGCGCTGCCCGAGGGCGATGTCACGGTTGCGGTCGAATATTCGACGCTCAACTACAAGGACGGCCTCATCCTCAACGGCCTCGGCAGGCTCGTGCGCACCTATCCGCATGTGCCGGGAATTGATTTCGCGGGAACCGTCGAGGCCTCCAGCCATCGCGACTTCAAGGCCGGGGACAAGGTGATCCTGACGGGATGGCGCGTGGGGGAAATGCACTGGGGCGGCTACGCGACGAAGGCGCGCGTCAAGGCGGACTGGCTGGTTTCTGTCCCCAAGGGGCTCGACACCCGCACGGCCATGGCGATCGGAACGGCCGGCTTTACGTCCATGCTTGCGGTGATGGCGCTCGAGGATCGCGGCCTCGCTCCCGCAGCGGGGGAGGTCGCGGTGACCGGTGCGGCCGGGGGCGTCGGCAGCGTCGCGACGGCGATCCTCGCCCATCGCGGCTATCATGTCGTGGCCTCGACAGGCCGCGCGGAGACGCATGACTATCTCAAGGCTCTCGGCGCCAAGACCATCATCGACCGAAAGGAGCTTGGTGAAGCCCCGACCCGACCATTGGCGGCAGAGCGCTTTGCCGGCGCGGTTGACAGCGTGGGCGGCAACACGCTCGCTTCGCTCCTCACGCAGATGAAGTACGGCGCGTCGGTCTCGGCCTGCGGGCTTGCCGGCGGCGCCGAGCTCAAGACCACCGTCCTTCCGTTCCTTCTTCGCGGCGTCAATCTGCTGGGCATCGACTCCGTCATGTGTCCCAAGGCGCGTCGCGTCGCGGCATGGGAGCGGCTGGCCAAGGATCTGCCGTTGAAGGCCCTCGAAAGCACCATCGCGGAGGCGCGGCTCGAAGACTTGCCGAAACTCGGCGGCGATATCCTCAAGGGTCAGGTGAGGGGGCGGACGGTCGTCCGCTTAGGCGCATGAGCATGCGGCGCGCCCTGATCGCCCTTGTCGGGATGGCGGCCTTGGCAGGTTGCGACCGCTACACCGGGTCCGAGATACGGAAATACACCAACTCCGAGTATCAGCAGCTCGGCTGGGCGCGGCAGGATGTCGTCGTCACCGATCCCCCGCGCTATTGCTACAAGACTCTCGCCGACATCGACTGCTACACGCAGCCGCAACCGGGGCAGGACTATCGTTACGTCGCCCCCTATGCGCCGGCGCCGAAGGTCACGGTGGTGAAGTCGAACGCCGAGTGATCGGCGCCTCTAGCCGCCCCAGATCTGGCCGAGGACGCGCAGCAGATTCTCGCCGAGAAAACCGCGAACCTGCTTCTCGTTCCAGCCATGCGCGAGAAGGGCCGCCGTGAGAACGGGCAGGGCCGCGGGCGAGCCGCATTCCGCGATGTAGCGCGTGCGGATGTCGTTGCCGAACGCCTCGGCATAGCGCGAGATCGCGCCGGGGTAGCGGTTGAAGGTCATCTCGATCGTCGCGCTGACCTTGGCAAGATCGGAGACCACCGGGAAATCGGTGCCGAAGGCGATTCGCTCCGGCCCCACGAGGTCGACGACATGGTCCACATGGCGCAGGAAATCGACGAGCGAGGGCCGCGCATTCGATTTCTGGTCCCAGCACATGGGCCCGTACACCGAAACGCCGATAAGCCCTCCGGTCGCCACGACCGCCTTGATCACCGCGTCGCTCTTGTTGCGCGGCGCGTTCGCCACGGCCTTTGCGTTCGCGTGAGTCACGAGCACCGGCTTCGCGGACGACGCGGCGGCCTCGATGCAGGTGCGCTCGCCCACATGCGAGAGGTCGAGCGCGATGCCGATCCCGTTCATCGTCTCGATCGCGCGTTTGCCGAGCGGGGATAGCCCGCCGTCATTCGGCTCCAAGCAGCCATCGCCGAGGAAATTGCGCTCATTGTAGGTGAGCTGCATGACCCGCACGCCCAGGCGATGGAAAAGGGTCAGGCGCTCGAGCTTGTCCTCGATCGGGCGCATGTTCTGCCAGCCCATGATGAGGCCGATCTTGCCATCGGCCCGTGCCCGAGGAATGTCGGCCGCGTTGTGGATGATGCGCCACGGGCTGTCCGGCCGGTTTGCGCGGTCGATCCAGACGCCGACCTGGTCGCAGGTCTCCGCGAAATCTGCATGAAATCCCGAAACGGTCAGGTTGATGGCATCGACCCCGCCGGCACGGAACGGCTCGGTCGTTCCGTCGCAGGTGAAGATGAGCCCGTCGATGACGAGCGCGTCCTTGTGGAGCGCTGCCGCGCGCGGTGAGACGTCAACCATGGCGATCAATCTCCTTTTCTCACCGCGTTTTCGTGCCCTGTCGGCGCACGCGACGGGCGATCACGTGAAATGGGGCATCACCCGGGTCGCGAACAGTTCGAGCGAGCGCATGACGTCGCGGTGATTCGCCCCAAAATTCATGTTGAGCTGCATGTTGTGGATGCCGAGCGCCTCGTAAGTCTTGAGCTTCTCGACGCATTGCTCGGGCGTTCCCATGACGAGCGCGTTCTCGGCCTCCTCGGGTGATATCTCGACGTCGAGCGGCACGATCGCGCCGCCCTTGACCTGGCCGGCCGTGTTGAACACGCAGACGAAGCGCCGGTGATTTTCGATCACGAGATGCGCCTTCTCCTCGATGTCGCGGCGGTCGTTGGAGACATAGCACATGCGGAGCATGGAGAGCTTGAGGGCCTTCGCCTGGGGCCCTGCCTCCCCGACCGCGTCGAAGAATGCCTTGGCCTGCTGGCGTGCGGCCTCGAACGGATCGCGCAGGGGTGTCGTCATGATGTGGTAGCCCTGCTTCACGCACCAGTTGATGCTGGCCGGCGCCAGGGCCGCGATCCAGATCGGCGGATAGGGTTTCGTCATCGGCCGCGGCGTGATGGTGATCGGCCCGAAATCGTAATACTTGCTCTTCCAGGAGACCTCTTCCTCGGTGAGCAGCTTCTTCAGAATCGCCAGCGAGTCGCCGAACTTCTCGCGGGATTCGCTGACAGGCACGCCGAATTGATCGAACTCGTACTGGAAGGCGCCGCGCCCGAGGCCGAGCTCGATGCGTCCGTTGGAAAGGCAATCCGCCTGGGCGATCTCGCCCGCGAGCCGCCGGATGTCATAGAAGGGCAGCACGATGCAGGCCGTGATGATCTGAACGCGCTTGGTCTCGGCGGCGACGCGAATGGCCGTCAGCAGCGGATTCGGATGCGTGAGATAGTTGATGAAGTGGTGCTCCGGGATCGAGACAGCCGTGAATCCGAGGTCCTCGGCGAATTTCGCCTCTTCGACCATTTCCCGGTACATGTGCTGGGCCGGAAGGCTCGTGTCCGGCCAGTAGCACGGTAAATAGAAACCAAAATCCAAAGTGATCCTCCCCGCCCGCTCGGCACTCGCTCCGATCTATGATTCGTCGATTGGACGCCCCGCGTCCAGTCCTGGCTTCGCGCAGCCCGTTGTGCTCAGCGCCGGGCCCCGCCTGTCTTGCGGCGCGCGCACAGCTTCGCCCGCGTGCGCTTGATCGCCTTGATCGCGGCATCGGCCGGAGCGGGGTCGTCGGGATAGAACGAGATTTTGTCCCTGAGCGTGGGCTCGAGGCCGAGGAAACCTTCGATCGAGGCATGCATGCAGAGGGCGGCGTAAGTCACCTGATAGCCGCCCTCCTGCACGATGACGAGCCGTCCGCCGGTGTGGCGCCGGGCCAGCGCCCTGGCCTCCCCCGCAAGCGCCCGGAACCCCGCCATGGTCACGAGCTGTCGGCCGTTCGGATCAAACTGGTTCGCATCCTGGCCATTGGCGACGACGATCATCTCCGGCCGGAAGGCGTCGACCGCGGGCACCACGATCTCGCGCATGGCCCTGAGATAGCCCTCATCGCCCGTACCCATGGGCAAGGGCACGTTCACGTTGAAGCCGCGCCCGCGCCCGCGCCCGACCTCGTCCGCCTTGCCGGTCTGGGGATGGAATTTCGGGTGCCATGCGCCGTGGTCCATGTGGAATGAGACGGTGAGGACATCGTCGCGGTCGTAGAAGCCCTCCTGCGTGCCGTTGCCGTGATGGACGTCCCAATCGAGGATGGCGACGCGCTCGGCGCCGTGATCGCGCGCGCGCTGGGCGGCGAGCGCCGTGTTGTTGAGAAAGCAATAGCCATCCGCCGTCTCCGGGCCCGCGTGGTGGCCTGGCGGGCGGACGAGGGCATAGGCAACCACCGATTTTCCCGCCATCACGTGGTCGGCGGCAGCGAGCGCGGTGCCGGCGGCGACCGCGACCGGATGCAGCGAGCGCGGCGTGAAGAACGTCGTCCGCGTGTACCACTTGCCACCCGTCTTCGCCGCGCGTTCGAGATCCCGGAGATAAGCGGCGGTGTGGAAGGTCAGAAGCTCCTCCCGGCTGGCCTTCCGCCCCCGGTGCCATTTGAAGTGCTGCTTCAACGGCCCGCGCGCGAGGATGGAATGCATGTTGCGCATGCGATCGGGCCCTTCGACATGCTTCTCGGCGACATCCAGGAACGGATAAGGCGGTATCTCGAAGGCCGCCGGCCCCATGTCGTGCTTCAGCACGTCGGGGTGCCAGAAGACGTGGATCGTCTCGGGTTTCTTCATCCTCATCTCCTCGGAAGCGAATTGCGTCTAGGGCTTGCCGGGTTTTGGGTCGATCGGCACCTTGCTCGCGAGTCCCATCATGTCCTCGAACTGGGCCGCGATGCCGAGGAGCTTCGCTTCGCCCCGCGGCGGCCCGATGATCTGTAGGCCCACGGGCCTGCCGTCCGCCGTGAAGCCGCAGGGCACCGAGATCGCCGGACACCCCGTCACCGTGACGGCGTAGGTGATCAGGAGCCAGTCGATGTAGTTGTCGAAGCGATGACCCTCGACCTCCTCGATGTAGCGGCGGTTGACGTCGAAGGGGGCGACGATCGCCGCCGGGCACAGAAGCGCATCGTGGGTCTCAAAAAACGCCGCCATGCGCTGAACGAGCGCGCCGCGCATGTGCTCCGCGCGCCCGATGTCGAGAGCGCTCAGCTTATGGCCCTCCTCGATGTTCCAGATCACCTCGGGCTTGAGCTTGTCGCGATGCTCCCTTAGGAGCTTCGTCCGGTCGGCCGCGAACTTGAACGCGCGGAGGGTCTGGAAGATTTCTCGCGCGTCGCCGAAATCGGGACAGGCGTCGTCGACCGCGGCGCCCAAATCCTTGAAGCGCGCGGCGGCGGCGGCGCACACGTCCCGTACCTCGCGCGCGACCCTGACGATGCCGAGATCGGGGCTGAAGCCGACGCGTGTCGGCTTTTTCGCCCGCTCAACGGCTGCCTGGAACGAGACGGCCGGCGCTTCGAGCGCGGTCGGGTCCTTCGCGTGCGCACCCGCCATGGCGTCGAGGAACAAGGCCGTGTCGCGGACATCGCGCCCCATGGGGCCGTCGACCGACAGCGAATCGAAGATGTGCGGCTTCGGCCCGTGCGCCACGCGGCCGGGCGAAGGGCGGAGCCCCACGACGTTGCAGAAGCTCGCGGGCGTGCGTAGGCTGCCGCCCAGATCGGAGCCGCTGGCGAGCCACACCTCGCCGGTGGCGAGCGCGACCGCCGCACCGCCCGAGGAGCCGCCGCAGGTCAACGCCGTGTTCCACGGGTTGAGCGTCTTGCCGAACACTTCGTTGAAGGTGTTGGCGCCAGCACCGAACTCGGGCGTGTTCGACTTCGCGATGACGAGGGCGCCGCGCGCCTCGAGCGTCTCGACCATGATGTCGGAGGCAGCGGGCACGTGGTTCGCGAAGATGGGCGAGCCATAGGTGGTCCGCACCCCCGCGACGTCGTTGAGGTCCTTGATCGCGATGGGAAGGCCCGCAAGCCAGCCGGGCTGTGCGGCGGCGTCGCTCTTGTTCTGGAGACGCTTCGCACGCTCCCGCGCACGGTCGAGACAAAGAGTCGGGAGCGCGTTGACCTTGGGCTCGACCTCGGCGATGCGCGCGGCGGCGGCGTCGATCAATTCTTCGGGCTTGATGTCGCCGGCTCGGAGAAGCCTGACGACGTCCCGGGCGGATTTGCGGCAAAGCTCATGCATGGTGCGGTTCTCATCGCTGTTGCCACCCTTCGAAAGGCTCAGGGTGAGGAATGTTGGAGATCCGTCCTCCGTCTCTCAAAAGACGAGGTAAGGTCGCCTACTCCGTCATAGCGATCGATTCGAATTCGACCATCATGCCGTCATAAGCGAGCGTCGGCACCGGGACGCCGGTCGAAGCCGGGCCCGGTCGCTTGAAGTAGGAGGAGCGCACATTGACGTTTCCGTGAAGCTCGTCGGCCTTGTCAG
>JBGPGW010000211.1:0-6373 GCA_041484095.1 Alphaproteobacteria bacterium
ATCGGCGATCTCGTTGATGAACGTGATCTTGGTCGCGAGGAAGGCATTGGCCGCGTATTTGATCAGCTCCGAGGTCTCGAGCGAGGTAAAGAGAATCGGCGTCTCGATGAGGAAAAGCGGCCGGTAGATCGCCCTTAAGGCCTCGCGCGCCCGATCCGATTCGACGCCGATGACCACGCGGTCGGGCCGCATGAAGTCGCCGATCGCGGACCCCTCACGCAGAAATTCCGGATTGGACGCGATGTCGAAGGACGCGGCCGGGCGCGTCTCCTCAACGATGCGGGCGATTTCCCGGCTGGTGCCGACGGGCACCGTCGATTTGGTGACGATCACCGCATAGCCGGTGAGCGCCGCGGCGATCTCGCGCGCGGCGGCGTAGACATAGGTCAGATCCGCGTGCCCGTCGCCTCGCCGGCTCGGCGTCCCGACCGCGATGAATATCGCCACGGCCTTGTCGACGGCGCGGGCGATGTCGCCGGTGAACGACAGCCGTCCGGCACGCATGTTCGTGGTCATGAGCGGCTCGAGGCCCGGCTCGTAGATCGGCGCTTCCCCGCGCTGAAGACGATCGAGCTTCGATGCGTCCTTCTCGACGCACACGACCTCGTGCCCGAATTCCGAAAAGCATGCACCCGAGACCAAACCGACATACCCGGCCCCGATCATCGCGATGCGCATGGGAGAAGCCTGACCTCGTCAGCGCGAATCCGATGCGCGGCCATCGCGCATCGCATACGCCTTGAGAACGTCGCGCACACTCGCGCCGATATCGGCGCGTGCCAGCGCAAAGGCCACGTTGGCTTCGAAGAATCCGACCTTGTCGCCGCAGTCGAACCGAGTCCCTTCAAAGCGGTAGCCGTGGAACGGGACTTTGCCGATCATGCGCGCCAACGCGTCGGTGAGCTGGATCTCGCCCCCGGCGCCATGCTGCTTCTCCGACAATGCCGCGAAGACCCCCGGATCGAGAATATAGCGGCCGATGACGCAGAGCGTGGACGGCGCGTCCTCGGGCGCCGGCTTCTCGACCATCCCTTTCACGGTCACGAGGCTCCCGTCGTCCTTCGCGATGTCGAGGACGCCGTAACGCGACACATGGTCCTTGGGCACGTTCATGGCCGCGATGAGATTGCCGCCTCGATAGACCGCGGTCATCTGTGCGAGGCAGGGCGTCTTCGAGAGGACAAGATCGTCGGCGAGAAGCACGGCGAAGGGCTCGTCGCCGACGAGATGCCGGGCGCACCAGACCGCATGCCCGAGCCCCAGCGGTTCCTGTTGGCGAACATAGGTGATCTGGCCGGGCGACATCACCATGGAGCGGATCGATTCGAGATCTTTCGTCCGTCCCCGCTCGGTCAGAATACGGTCGAGCTCATAGCTGAAGTCGAAATGATCCTCGATGGCGTTCTTGCCGCGGCCCGTGACGAAGATGAATTCCTCGATGCCGGCGGCCCGCGCTTCCTCGACGGCATACTGGATCAGGGGCTTGTCGACGACAGGCAGCATCTCCTTCGGCATCGCCTTGGTCGCCGGCAAGAACCGGGTGCCGAGGCCGGCCACGGGGAAAATCGCCTTGCGTACGGGTCGTGTCATCGGAACTCATTCACCGGGGTTGCGAAGGAAGACGCCGTTCCACGGCCACATTCAGCCTGCGGCGCGTCTTTCTGCCACAGGGCCCGTCGGCGGCGCAACCCGCGCTTCAGGATCCAAGCAGGATATCCTTGGCCTGGTTGATCTGCGACGCAAGATAGTCCGAACCGCCGCGGTCAGGGTGAAGTTTCGACATCAAGCGGCGGTGCGCGTCGCGCACCTCTCCCTCCGTCGCGCCCGGCTCGACACCGAGAATACGGCATGCCTCCTCCCGGGTCATACCCGACCGCTTCGCCGCCGCACCATCATCATCCCCCGCCGCGGCCCCTTCGCGCCATTCGGGATGCCGGCGGTCGAGATACGCCTCGAGGATTTGCGCCGATTGCGGGTCTTCCGCCCGGCATTGCATCAGAAGACCGCGGAGATCATCGAGGCTCAGCCGTTCGATGTCCCCGGCATGGGGGCCTTGGAGAACCGTCCCGTTCATCGCGCCGCTGTCATGGTCGAGCGACATCCGGAGAAACCGAGTCTCGATGGTCGAAGCTCGGCCGCCGCTCGGTCCGCCCAGGTTTTTGAATTGCCGCCACAGCGACGCAGCCAGGCGCATCCGCGCGAGCCACACCGCGCCCGCACCCACGATCGGAACGAGGAGCGCCCAACGCCCGGTGAGAATGAGATAGACGCCGAGCATCGCCGCGGCGGCGCCGATGAACCATTTGAGCGCCTTGGCCAGTTGCTTCACATCGGCGGCGACGAACCAGCGGGCGAATGCGAGGAGCCCGATGACCGCCACCCCGCCGATGACGAGGTAGATCATGGCCGCTCGCGAAGGGCGCGCGTCAGGCGAAGAACCACACCGCCCGTCTTGCGGCCATAATCCTCCAAGGCTTTGCGGCCGCCGGCCGCGAAGACCGCAACCGCCGACAACAGGTCGCGAAGCTGTTTGGCGCTCGACGCGTCGAACGGGCAGTACGCCCCGCCCGACAGGCGCGCGATCTCCCGGAAACCGCGCGCGGCGGCCTCATCCACGCCTTCATGAAAGACGAAGACCGGGACGCCGAGCAGCTTCAGCTCGCCGGCCGACCGAGAAAGACCATCGATGTCCTCTTCGAGGCTGTCGCCGACGAACACCAGCGCGTTGACCCGTCGCGCTTTCGTCTCATCGATCGCATGACGCAGGACACGGCCGATCTGCGTCTGTCCGCCGCGGCACGCGACACCTGTCATGAGGCGGACCAGTTTCGCCGAATTGTCGATCCAGGGCGTGGCCTTGAACTCGCGAAAGCCACGATAGTAGGCGAGCTGGATCTCGAGCCCGCCAAGCGACGCGGTCTCGAGAAACATGTCGCCCTGAATTTCGCAGGCGCGGTCCCAGCTTGGCCCGCGGCTGGCCGTGGCATCCATCGCGAACAGCAGACGCCCGCGCGCCGAGCCCTGCGCGGGCCTTGGCACCCTGGCGAGATCGCGCAGGAAGGCATCGACCTCGGCCTGTGACGCGGTGACGGGAACCGGCGCGCGATCCTTCGCCATCACGCCTGCGGCCCCTAGGTCTCAGCCGCGGACATCGGGGCCGATTCGACCGGGCGGCCGAAGCCGAGCGACTCGATCAGGGCGCGCAGCTCCTGGCGGGCCGCCACATGCGACATGCTGAGCTCGATATTGACGCCGGGGTCCCGCAGGTCGAACACCGTCAGCCCTTTGAGGTAAAGCTCGCGGAACACGACGCGCTCGCTGATGCCCGGGACGACGCGAAACCCCAGACGCTTCGACAGCTTCGCGAGCACCTCGGTCATCATGCGCTTGTTGCGCGCATTGAGGTTCGAGAGGCGATTGCGCAGCACGACCCAGTCGATCGAATGGCGATCGCGGGCGGCGCGCTGCTTCTTCTGTTCCCAGACGAGCGCGCTGTAGTGGCTCGGCCGAAGAATTTCCAGCTTGTCGCCGTCGATCCGCGCGATCACGTCGAGGTCGATGAAACTGTCATTGAGCGGCGTCACCACCGTATCGGCATAGGAATGGGCCAGCTGGGACAGGGGGCTGTCGCTTCCCGGCGTGTCGATCACGATGAAATCGCAGCGCTTGCGCATGCCCTCGAGGGCGGTGAGAAAACGGGTCCGCTCGTCCTCGCGCGCCCGATCGGCGAACGCCTCCGTGCTGGGCTCCACGACCGCGTGCTCCGGCACCAAGAGGTCGACGCCCCGGCGTGCCCGAAACCGCCGCCGGTAGTCGACGAAGCGCGTGAGCGTTCCCTGGCGCGAATCGAGATCGATCGAGCCGACGTTGAACCCATCGCGCAGCAGCGCCGTCGTCAGATGGATGGCGACGGTCGACTTGCCCGATCCGCCCTTTTCATTGCCGATGACGACAACCCGGGCCGTGCGGCCCTCATCCCCGTTCATGCCGCCTTCATCCAGACGGCGGTGTCATGGAACACGGCCCCGCCGGCGGGATAGCCGGGATCGGCACTGACCAGCGCGTTAACGCCGATCCCTTCCTCGAACGCGGCGTTTGGCCAGACGCTCTCGATCACCACGACACCGCGCTGCTGGCCTTCGCGCGGCTCCGCGTGGACGACGATCGAGGCGCGGTCGTTGCCGACACGCACGCGGTCGCCGCCCGCGAGGCCCAGCGCCCGGCAATCCGCGGGATGGATGAAAGCGGTCGGCCGGCCTTCGCGCGCGATCGAGCCCGGCGTCTCGGTGAAACTGGTGTTGAGATAGCTCCGCGCCGGCGCCGTCACCAGGCGGAACGGCCTCGCCGCATTCGCCGCGTCGATCACCGGCATGTGGTCCGGAAGCGGCGGCATCGCCGCGTGAGCCGGCCCGATGGCGCCCCAATCCGGCCGGAAATGGAACCGGCCGTCCGGCGTCGGAAACCCGTTGAGAAAGTGGGCCGTCTCGAAATCCGGCGCCATGTCGATTCCGCCCATGCGGTGGAGCGTGTCGGCGTCCGGAAGATTCGAGGATTTGAGCATCGCGTCGATCAGCTCCCAGCCCGTCATGTGAAAGCCGGGATGCTCGGCCCCGAGCCGGCGCGCGAGCGCCGAGATCACGTCATGGTTGGAGCGCGCCTCGGCGTGAGGCTCGATCACCTTCTTCGCCACCTGCAGGGAGGTGTGGCCGCTTGCGGTGTAGAAATCGTCATGCTCGAGGAAGGTCGTCGCGGGAAGCACGATATCGGCCATGGCGGCGGTATCGGTCATGAATTGCTCATGGACCGCGACGAAGAGGTCCTCGCGCGCGAATCCCTGGCGCACTTTGGCCGATTCGGGACACACGACCATGGGATTGGTGTTCTGGATGAACAGCGCCTTGACGGGCGGCCCGTCGCCGATGTCGCGGGGATCGCCGTTGAGGATCGGCCCCATGCGCGACTGGTCGAGCCGCCGGATCGACGGGTCCATGACGTCGAGCCCCATGATGAGGGACCGGTCGAGCTCGTACAGCCCGCTCTGGCCGTACAAGGCGCCGCCGCCCGGAAACTGCCAGGCGCCGGTGACGGAGGGCAGGCAGGTGACCGCGTGGAGCTGCGCCGAGCCGGTGCGCGTGCGCGAGAAGCCGTACCCGACGCGGATGTAGCTCCGCTTCGTCTGGCCGTACAGGCGGGCGAAGGCGGTGATGTCCTCGACCGAGAGGCCCGTGATGGCGGACGCCCATTCGGGCGTGCGCGTGCTCAAATGCTGCGCGAGCTCGTCCGGCACGTCGGTGTATTTCGCCATGTAGGCACGATCGGCATACCCGTCCCGGAACAGGACGTGCATCACCGCGCAGGCGAGCGCGCCGTCCGTGCCGGGGCGCACCGGCAGGTGCAAATCGGCATTCTCCGCCGTCGGTGTCCGGTAGGGATCGATCACCACCAGCTTCGCCCCGCGCTTCTTTCGCGCTTGGGCGATGTGGGTCATCAGATTGACCTGGGTCGAAACCGGGTTGCCGCCCCACACGACGATGAGGTCGGACTCGACGACCTCGCGCGCATCGACGCCGCGCTTCTGGCCCACGCCCGCCACCCAGCCGCTGTCGGCCAGGGTGATGCAAATCGTGCTGTATTGGCGGGAGTAGCGCATGACGTGCCGCAGGCGCTCGATCCCGTCGCGCTGCACATAGCCCATCGTGCCGGCATAGAAATAGGGCCAGACCGCCTCGCTGCCATAGGCATCCGCGACGCGGATCAGGTTCTCCGCGATGATGTCGAGCGCGTCGTCCCAGCCGATGGGCGAGAACGCGCTGCGCCCCACGCCCTTCTCCCCGACCCGGCGCAGGGGCGTTCCCAGCCGGTCCGGGTGATGAACCCGCTCGGCATAGCGCGCCACCTTGGCGCAGACGATTCCGGCCGTGTAGGTGTTCCGCCGGCTTCCATGGACCCTGGCGATGTGGTGGGCGTCGATCCGCTCGACGTCGAGCGCGCATGTGCTCGGGCAATCGTGCGGGCAGACCGACGGAACGATCTCAATCGCAGGGTCGCGCGGCATCATCTGACCTGTTCAGCATCATGTTTTCAAAATGTACTGCCGGGCCGGCGCCGGGGCAAGAAACCGGCGCAGCCTGGGGCGGAAAACCGGCTTTCGGGCCGTTTCGAGAGCGCCGACTTCCATTTCCGCATGCTTTATCGATGTTTTTCACGAGAGCCATGATCGAGCCTGGCGGCCCGAATCAGCCGGGCGCTCGATCGACAGCCTTACTTCGTATGAATCTTGCCATCCGGGTTGAACGCGCGGAAGGCGAAGGCGAAGCTGACCATATAAGGCACGTCCGCCAGGCCTTGCGGTGTCTTGCGCTGGACGACGACG
>JBGPGW010000212.1:0-6337 GCA_041484095.1 Alphaproteobacteria bacterium
CAATCGCTCGTGGGCTCGTAGCCCAGGCGCCGCCGCGCGTGGTCGATGTCGACCATGGAGGCGCGGGGATTGGCCTTGTAGAGGCCGGGGTGGCGGATCACAGGGAAGGGCGAGAAGAGACGCTTCGCCACGTCGAGCGTCGAGTCCGCGGCGCAACTGTCCGCGGCACCCACGAGGAAGAGATCGAAGCGGCCCATGTCGCGCTCGAGCGCCAGGCGAAAGGCCTGCGCCGTGTCTTCGGGCGAGACGTAGTTGGCGAACCAGCGCGCCTGTGGATCATCGGCGCGCGCGATGAAACGCTCAAGCGATCCCGGCACCGCCACGCCCAAGGGCCGCAGCACCACGACGCCCATCGCGCCGCGCCGTGCGAAGGACAGGGCGACGTGCTCGACCGCTTCCTTGCTTACGCTGTAGGGCTCGACGGGCTTGATCGGATGCGTCTCGTCGAAAGGGAGATAGTCGGGCGGAAAGTCGGGGCGAAGCTCCTCGATGCCCGTGGCCGAGATGCTCGAACAGACCACGACCTTCTGCACGCCGGCCCCCTCCGCCGCCTGAAGCACCTGCCAGGTGCCGAGCACGTTGACGCGGATGAAGGCCTCGGGCGGGACCTTCGCGATCCAGTCATTCGCCGCGAGATGGACGATGGCATCGGCCCCCTTGAACGCCGCTTCGAGCGCGGGCAAGTCCATGATGTCGCCCTTGATGAAGGGCACATTGGCCTTGGGCGGCCCCAGATCGAACACGGTGACGCCGTGCCCGGCCCGGACGAGCTCGTCGACGACGTAGCGGCCGACCCGGCCGCTGCCGCCCGTGACGATCACGCGCTCATAGGACGTCATGGGCGCGCCCTCCCGCGGCGCTCGGCGCCGCCGCACGGGCCTCGGCGCTCAGCCTCAGCCAATCGCTCGTCGGCTCATAGCCGAGGATGCGTTTCGCGTGCTCGGTGTCGAGCACCGAGGCGCGCGGGAATTTACGATAGAGCGCCGGCGCCCGCACCTCGGGGAACGGCTCGATCCTGTTGCGCCGGAGCATGTCGAAGGTCGGCTCCTCCACGCAATTGTCGGCCGCACCCACGAGGCACGCGGCATAGCGCACATCCGTCGTCTCGAGCGCCAGGCGGAAGGCGCGCGCGGTGTCCTCCGGCGTCACGTAATAGTAGAGCCAGCGATGCCCGCCCCGCGCGCGCTCGACGACCTTGGGAATCGTATCGGGGAACATGACGAGAAGCGGGCGGAGGCAGATCACGCTCATGGCACTCCGCCGGACGAAGCTCGCGCCCAGATCCTCGACGATCTGCTTCGACACGCTATAGGCATGAACGGGGCGCATCGGATGGCGCTCGTCGACCGGCATGTACTGCGGCGGCCAGTCGGCGCGCATCTCGCCGAGCCCGGTCGCCGCGACGCTCGAAGTCAGCACGACCTTGGCGACGCCGGCGGCCTCCGCCGCCTGCAGCACGTGCCATGTGCCCTGGACGTTGACGCGCATGAAATGGTCCTGCGTCGTCTGGATCGCGAGGTCGAGGGCGGCGAGATGCACGACCGCGTCCTGTCCCTTGACCGCCTTCGTGACAGCCGCGAGGTCGAGGATGTCGGCTTGAACGAATGGCACGCCCGCCTCGGGCGGCTTCACGTCGAGCACGGTGACGCCGTGGCCGTTGGCCCTCAGCTCGCGCACGACGTAGCGGCCCAAGAGGCCGCTGCCGCCGGTAACCAGGACTTTGTCGAAGGGCATGGGACGCCTCGGATGGTGGATCGTCAGGTGGCCGAGCATGCCGCGCCGCGAAGGCCGACGCCAGCCCGTTCGTGCGCGGCGGGCGATGCCCGCTCAGAAATCCTTGCAGAGACGCAGCGAGTCGTAGATGGCGGCGTGGATGTTCCGCGACATGACCGCATCGCCCACGCGGAAGAGCTGGAACCGTCCCGATGCGTTCCGCACGATCGTCTGCGGGCGGCCCGCGATGAGCGCCTCCTGGTCGACGGCACCCTGGTTCGTCGCAAGCGGCTTCAACGCGTAGTAGAGCGAATCGTGCGGCAACGTGCCGTGCTCGACCACGACATGATCGACGGCGCGCTCCTCCTCGCTGCCGGTGTAATCGTTGCGCAGCACGGCCAGGAGGCGATTGCCGTCGCGCGCGACGGAGACGAGCCGCATGTCGTGCGTCAACACCGCGCCGTGCTTGTAAAGGTTGCGCATGTGGATCGGGCGGTTGTTGGGACCGAGCCGTTCGGCATGCGCCTTGAACGGTGTCGCGAACTCGACGAGGGCGCCGCGCTCGGCGAGGAATTCGGCTGTGACGACACCCTGCGTGTCCCCGCCGTCGTCATAGACGAGCACCGTTTGCCCGGCGACGGGCTTCACCCTGCCGCCGAGGATGTCCCAGCTCGTGGCCAGCAGTGCCGCATCCGCCACCCGGCCCTTGTTCGGCACGCCGCCGGTCGCGACGATCACGACGTCCGGCGCCTCCGCCATCACATCCTCGGCCGTCGCCCTCTTTCCCAAGCGAAGGTCGACACCGAGCTTACGCACCTGCCCGTCGAGCCAGCGCACGATCCCCGACATGGCCTCGCGCCAGCCGAGGCGGCTCGCGAGATTGACCTGTCCGCCGGTCGTCTCGGCCGCCTCGAAGAGGACCACGCGGTGCCCGCGCTCGGCCGAGACGCGCGCCGCCTCCAAGCCGCCCGGCCCCGCGCCGACGACGACGATCGTGCGTCTCGCCCCCGCCGCCTTCGGGATCACATGGGGCATCGTCTTCTCGCGCCCCGTCGCCGCGTTGTGCGCACAGACGGCCCCGCCCCCGGTATAGAGCCGGTCGATGCAGTAGGCGGCCCCCACGCACTGCCGGATGTCGTCTTCGCGCCCCTCCTGGAGCTTCCGCACGATATGCGGGTCCGCGATATGCGCGCGCGTCATGCCGACGAGATCGATATGCCCCTCCGCGATCGCGCGGTTCGCGGTCGCGACATCGGCGATGCGCGAGGCATGGATGACGGGGATCGCGACCTCGGCCTTGATCGCGCTGGCATAGGGAAGGAAGACGGCCGAGGGAAACGACATGCTCGGCGTGATCGTCGCGTGGGAGATGTTGTTGTAGGTCTGGCTGGCCGCGATGTTGAGGAAGTCGACGAGACCGCTCTTCGCATAGGCCTTGGCGATCTCCAGGCACTGGGCCTGGTTCAAGCCGTGCTCGATGAGCTCGTCCGCCGACATGCGCATGCCGACGACGAAATCCTCCCCCACGACGCGCCGGATCTCCGTGAGCGCCTCGATGCCGAAGCGGATTCGGTTCTCGAAGCTGCCGCCGTACTGATCCGTCCGCCGGTTGACGTCGGGCGACCAGAATTGATCGAAGACGTGATTGGCGAAGGCGCAGATCTCGATGCCGTCGAGACCGCCTTCGCGGCAGCGCCCCGCGGCGGCGCCGTAAGCCGTGATGACCCGCTCGATGTCCCAATCCTCGAACACCTTGGCATAGAGATAGTTCATGCGCTCGGGCACGTGCGAGGGGACCAGCGGCACCATCCAGTGTGCCAAGTCCCAGCGCACCTTGCGGCCCATATGCGAGAGCTGGACCATGAGCTTCGCGCCATGCGCGTGCACGCGCTCGGAGAACTGCTGGAAATAGGGAATGATCGTGTCATCGGCTGCCGAAAGCTGACCCCAGCCTGCTTCCGATTCGTAGGAGATGCCCGTCGCGCCGCCGAACATGACGAGGCCGACGCCGCCCTTCGCCTTCTCCGCGTGATAGAGCTGGTAGCGGTCCTTGGGCTTGCGGTCCTCGTCATAGGCCGGCGCGTGCGCCGTGCTCACCACCCGGTTGCGCAAGGTCAGGTGCTTGAGCCTAAACGGGCTCAGCAGCGCATCGTATTGGCCCATGATCTTCTCCATCCCGCCGGATTGCGCGGCGCCGGTCAACGCGGCAATTCGATTCCCAGTCCCTTCGATTTCGCCCGGTCGTAGATCCCGGCCGCGATGGCGAGGATGCCGATGGCGTGTCCGGGATGGATGAAGGCGATACGTTCTGAGGCCGAGCCGCGCCCGGGCCGAACACCTGAGACCAGCTCCGCGATCTCGGTATCGTAGGGGCCGGCGAATTTGAGCCGGCCGTCCTTGGCCTGCATCACCGCCTGTTCCTTGTCGTCGGTGACGAGGCGGTCGAGGGATTCGAGCCCCGGTTTCCAGGAGCGCGCGAGATCGACCATGCTGACATAGGTTCCGGGCTTGAGCCAGGCGGGATCGAGCGCCGGAATCATGCCCGGCATGGAGGGCACGCTCGTCACGACGACGTCCGATAGGGCGATCGCCTCCTGAGCGCTCAGGACCGCCTGCGCCTGGAGGCCCATGGATTGCGCGTGGCGGACGAAGGCGTCGGCCGCCTCGCGGCGTTCGTCATAGGCCAGGACGGTCGTGAGCGGCAGCACCTCGCGGAGCGTCGAGAGATTGCCGCGCGCCTGGGCGCCGGCGGCGATGAAGCCGGCGACGCGGCTGTCGGCGCGCGCCATGTGCCTGGCCACGAGTGCTGTCACGGCCGCCGGGATCATGGTCGCGACCCAGAGAGCGTCGATCACGGCGACCGGCGCCGCGCTGCGCGCATCGATCAGGATCTCGAGGCTGCTGATGTGATGATGGCCGGCCAGAGTCTTCTCGAGCGGGGTGCCCATGCTCGCATGCGTGATGGCGTAGCCAAGCTCCTCCGAACAGGCGGCGAGCGAGAAGAAGAAATTCCCGCCATCGGTATAAAGCCCGGTCTTGGGCTTGGCGAGCATCCGTCCCTTCGCCCGGAGACGATAGGCGTCCTCGACGCGCGCGATGAGCTCGGCCGGCGGCAACGCGGCCGCCTCGACATCGGCCTTCGAGAGATAGAGAAGTCCGCCCGTCGCAACCATCTCAACGCTCTCCTCTGTCATGGGCGATCCATCCCGCCATCGTGTAGACGCAGATGTAGCAGGCCAGGCGCTGGGCGCAGGGCGAATCCGGTGCCACGAAATGGATCGCCAGCACATCGAGCCCCATCTTCGCGGCCTGGTAAGCGCCCGCGACGACGTCGTGGCTCGAGAGGCCGAGCGGCTCGTCGCCCCAGTCGGGAATGGCACCGATATCGAGGACATCGAGGCAGAGGGAGAACCATGTCCGCTCGACACCGTTGAAGGCATGCGGAAAAGCGCTGGCGCAGAGCGTGTCGATGCCCCATTTCCGCACCGTTGCCGCGGGGTAGAGCCGCGCGCCGTTGCGCTTGTAGGTCTCCACCATCTCGCGCACGTTGCGCGGCCCCCGCATGCCGATCTCGACATGGCAGGAGGGATCGACGTTCTGGCAATGCTCCCACAGCCGCCGCTGCCACGTGCCGGGGCCCGGCTTCGTCCGTCCGACGGCGGCGGAGAGGTAGTCGAGGCAATCGCCGTGCGCATCGAAGCTGATCGTGCCGACCTTGCCTTTGGTCGCCGAGGCGACGCCGCGCGCGACCCCATAGTTCGCCGTCGGCACGCAGCCCCCGATGGTGATGACGCGGCAGCCCGCCTCGAGCGCCTCGCCGACCATGCGCGCGACATTGGCGATGGCGCGGTCCTGGTCGTCGGGCGGGATCTCCGCGTTGCCGCAATCGACGACCTTCAGGTGCTCGAACACATCGACGTCGTATTCCGGCACGTAGCCGCCGTAGCGCAGCGACTGGTGACGCGTCTGGTCGATCGCCTTGCCGTAGTCCGACCACTCGGTCGGCAGGCGGCCCGGCGAGGCCTGCGCCCCTTGCGGAATGCCGATGATGGCGACGTCGACGTCGGCGAGGTCCTTCGCACGCCGCGCGACCGGCATGCCGAGGAGGCTTGGCACCCCCTCCCGGATCACCGGCACCTCGCCACCATAGAGCGCCGTCCGCATCGACACGAATCCGCTTGCCATCGTGCTCTCCCTTGCCGGCCGAGGATCGGCCGCCTCGCATCCCGTTCAACGATGAAGGGCCCGCGCGACCGTGCGAGCCCCTCGACGATTTGTCTGTCCCTCAGTCGCCTCAGCAATCAAGCGTGTTGTCGAGCTCCCATTGCGTGAGCGAGCGCGAGAAGCGCTGCCACTCCTCGTTCTTCAGCTTCACGTAGCTGTCGACGAAAGCATCGCCGAAGCCCTCGCGCAGAATCTTGCTGCCGCCGAAGAGGCGCACCGAATCGAGCATGTTGAGCGGCAGGCGCTTGACCCCTTTGAGCGTGTGGCCCTCCGTGTACATGTTGATGTCGTGGCGCTTGCCGGGATCGCGCTTGTTCTTGACGCCGTCGAGGCCCGCGGCGAGCACGCCGGCCTGGAGGAGATACGGATTGGCCGCCCCGTCCATGAGGCGCAGCTCGAA
>JBGPGW010000213.1:0-6334 GCA_041484095.1 Alphaproteobacteria bacterium
CCGCCGATACGCTTGCGCTCCTTGACACATCTCCCGAGCCGCGCGACAAGTTCCGACCGAGCGCTCAGTCAGGCACCCCGGTCAGGGACCCCAATCAGGAACCGTTGTGGACGAAGCTCTCTTCCTCAAGGAGCACGAGCAAGGTGTCGGCGGCCTTCTCGGCATCGAGTTCACGACGGCGCGCAAGGACCTCGTCGTCGGCGAGCTCATGCTCTCGACGCGCCACCTGCACAGCGGCGAGGTCGTGCATGGCGGCATCATCATGGCGCTCGCGGACGAGACAAGCGCCTATGGCGCCATCCTGAATCTCCCGGCCGGAAGCGCCACCGCCACCATCGAATCGAAGACCAATTTCCTCCGTACCGGAACGGGCGAGCGTCTCCGCGCGGAATCGCGACCCCTGCATATCGGCCGGCGCACCTCGGTTTGGCGTGCGACGGTCATGCGCGGGGACAGCGGGCCCGTCGCCGAAGTCACGCAGACTCAGATGGTCCTCGAAGAGGACGCGCGCACCGCGCCCGCGAAGGCGGAGGGCGGTGCGACCAACGCCAATGGGACCGAGCGTGCCGGCGGAACCGCCGCCGAACGGCGGCGCCAGATCTTCGAGGGCGCCTGCCAGGTCCTCACGCGCAAAGGCTTCGCCAATGCGACGATCCGCGAGATCGCCGCCGCGTCCGGCATGCCGGTGCCGACGATGTACCAGTACATCAAGCGCAAGGAAGACCTTCTCTTCCTCATCTACGAATATTTCATGGAGGATTACCTCGGCGCGCTCACCAAGGGCAGCGACGACCGGCGGTCCCCCGAAGAGCAGTTGACCGACGCCGTCCGGCAGACCATCGAGAACTTCGACCGTAACCACCGCTTCATCAAGCTCATGTTCCAGGAGACGCGCGCGCTCGACGCGGCGGGGCGTGCGCGCGTCTACGATCTCGATGCGCGTTATATCGGCGTCTGGACGGCGCTCCTCGCTCAGCGGCCGGGAATGGGCGCGATGGACGCCGAGCTCGCCGCCAATTTCATCTATTTCCTGTGCACCATCTGGCCGCTGCGCCACTGGACGATCGGCAAATACGGCCGTGAGCGCGTGACCGAAGCCATCGGCGCCTTCGTCCTCCACGGCCTCGGCGCGTCACGGCAACCATCACCAAAGGAGAAGCGATGATGCAGTTCATGTTTTTCTCGGAGGCGGAGACATCCCCCGGCGCATCCTACCAGACCCGTTACTGGGAGCTCATCGAGCAGGTCATCCATGCGGAGAAATGGGGCTTCGATTCCTTCGGCGTCTCGGAACAGCAATACGCGATCGGCGGCATTTCGACCTCCTGCCCCGAAGTGCTGTACGGCTATCTCTTTCCGCTGACGAAGACGCTCCGCTTCGCGCACGCCATCACGCTCCTGCCGAAGAACATCAACCACGCGCTCCGCGTGGCCTCGCGCACGGCGGTGCAGGACATCCTCTCGAACGGCCGGATCGAGCTCGGCGTCGGACGCGGCAACACGACGCTGGCGCTCCGCGCCTTCGAGGTCGATCTCGAGAAGAACCGCGACGAGGTCAACGAAGGCATCCAGGTGCTGAAGAAAGCCTTCACCGAGGATCCCTTCATGTTCTACGGCGAGCATTACAAGATCCCGCCGCGCTCGCTCGTGCCGAAGCCGCTCCAGAGGCCGTATCCGCCGCTCTACATCGCGGCGACCAGCCCCGAATCCCATAAGATGGCGGGCGACCTCGGCGTCGGCGTCTACAGCTGGTCCAACTTCATGGGCTATGACGCGCTCGCCGAATCGATCGCCGCCTTCCGGAAGGCCGTCACGGCGACGAAGGCCAAGGGCGAGCATGTGAACGAGAGCGCGGGCGCGCTCGTGCAATGCTACTGCGCCGAGACCGACGCGATCGCCGAGGCCGAGGCCGGCGAGGGCAACATCAAATGGCTGCGGATCGCGCTCGACGGCTATCCCCGCCTGGCCAAAATGGCGCAGAGCTACGGCTACATGGCCAAGATCAGCGAGGTCTCGAAGAAGACCAGCGACTTCCACTATTTCACGGAAGGCTCGGGCGCCGCGATCTTCGGTTCGCCCGAAAGCTGCATCCGCTCGATCGAGCGCCTCAAGCAATGCGGCATCGACCAGTGCGTGATGCGCATCGACAGCACCTCGCATGCCAACATCATGAAGTCGATCGAGATGTTCGGCCGCCACGTCATTCCACATTTCAAGAACCGGCAGAACTTCATGCGCCCGGCCGAGGACGTCATGGCCGACATCCGCGCCATGCGCGAGAAGGCGCGCGCCATGGGCATCTATGTCGAGGGCGGCGAGGAGAAGAAGAAGCCGCCCGCCAAGCCGTCGGCGGCGGAGTAGGACGATGGCGAAAATCCTCGAGATCCTGACCGTCAACGTCGCCGTCAAGGATTTGGATGCGGGGCTTGCCAAATATCGGGCCCTCGGCCTCGAATCGAT
This sequence comes from Alphaproteobacteria bacterium, assembly GCA_041484095.1. GTDB lineage: Bacteria > Pseudomonadota > Alphaproteobacteria > CADEGL01 > CADEGL01 > JBGPGW01. Next base: position 2,461 of record JBGPGW010000213.1, read on the forward strand.
CCGCCCCATGGTCATGCCGGAGCTACCGGCGGCGATCACCGACGTGACCTTTCCTGTTGGGCGGGAAGGCTCGATCTCCGTCATCGCCGCGATCGGCGAGAAGTCGCCCGTCAAGCGCTTCATCGACAAGCGCGGCGAAGGCGTCTACTCCATCGCCGTGCGCGTCGACAACCTGAAGGGTGCCATGGCCGAGTGGGAGGGGTTCGACTGGGTGCTGCCGGAGCCCTATGAGTTCCCGACGCCCAACCAGGCCGCGCGCCATCTTCCCGATCGCCTCCGCGTGAACTGGATCAAGCCGTCGTCCCTCGGCGGAGTCATGCTCGAGGTGTTCGAGTTCGTCGGCAATGTGCGCGAGACCCCCAAGGCATGACCCCGGCGATACGATCCATCGTTGCGAGCGACGGGCGCGGCGCCTATAGATGAGTCGAACGCAGCAACCTTGTTCGAGTCCCGAGAGGATGGCTAAGGATCCGGCTCCTCGCGACGGAGGAGACGCGACGTGAATTTCGGCACCATCTTCGATCTCCCCATGCGCGTGTGGCCGGAGAAGGAGGCGCTGATCTATGGGCCGCACCGGATCACCTACGCCCAGCTCGAGGAGCGAACGAACCGGGTCGCGAACGGCCTAAGGGCGCTCGGCATCGGCGAGGGCCATCACGTCGCGGTGCTGGTGAAGAACGACCACCGCTTCGTCGAATGCATCTTGGGCGCGCTCCGTGCCGGCACGACGGCGACGCCTGCGACGACTCGCGCGCACTACAACACCCTCGCCCACATCATGCAGGACTCGAACGCGACGGTGCTGTTCGCCTCCGCTGATTTCGCGGCGGAAGCCGAGCGTCTCGCGCGCGAGATCCCCTCCCTGAAACACGTCTTCGTCATGGACGTCGAGACGCCCGTCACGCGCCTCTACGATCCCTGGCTGGCCGAGCAGGCCACCTCGCGCTTGGCCGTGCCGCGCGAAGGCAAGGAGCTCGCCTTCATCTCTTACACCTCGGGCTCGACGGGAAAGCCGAAAGGCGTCTTGCTCACCCATGCGGGCATCGAGTGGATGACCCGCAATCTCCGCCGCGCGATGCTCTACGGCCCGGACGAGCGCTGCCTCCTGGCCGTGCCGATGTTCCATGCCAACGGCATGTACGCCGGGCTTTTCTCGATGCTCGAATGCGGGGGCTCCGTCGTGATCCTCCACGACGTCGACCCCCAGGAGATGATCCGCGCCATCGGGCGCGAGCGCTGCACCTACACGACCGGCGTGCCCGCCATGTACAAGATGATGCTCCGCGAGGACGAGCTCTTGGCGAAGACGGACATCTCCTCGCTGCGCTTCGTGATCTGCGGATCGTCGGAGGTGCCGGAGGACCTCTTGAAGGAATTCACCGAGCGCGCCGCCGAGATGCTCGAGGCCTACGGCCTCACCGAATGCGGATTCGTCTGCAACAACCCGCGCTGGGGCATCAAGAAACAGGGCACGACCGGCATCGCCTATCCCGGCGTCGAGCTCCGCATCGTCGACCCCAACGATCCCGCCAAGGATCTGCCGACGGGAGAGTTGGGCGAATTGCTGGTGCGGGCACCGGGCAATCTCATCGGCTACCACAATTTGCCCGAGGTCACGGCCGAGCGCCTCCTGGCGGACGACTGGTTCCGCACCCGCGACATCGTGCGCGCCGACGAGCAAGGCTATATCGAGGTCATCGGCCGCATCGACGACCGCATCAGCTGCGCGGGCGAGAGCATCTATCCCAAGGAAGTCGAGAACATCCTGATGGAACACCCGAACGTGGCGGACGTCGCCGTCGTGCCGATGGCGGATGAGGTCAAGGGCGAAGTGCCCGTCGCCTTCGTGATCGAAAAAAAGCCGGGTGCGACGACGGCGGACGAGTTGAAGCGCTACTTCTTCGAGCACGGCGCGCCCTACATGCATCCGCGCCGCATCTTCCTCGTGCCGGAGATGCCCCTCACGGGTGCGAAGAAAGTCGATCGCAAGGCCCTCGCCGCCCTCGCCGAGGAGATGCGGGCGAAAGCCTAGGACGCGCGCGGGCGTCAGCAATCCGAATCCAACGGTCTCGGCCCCGCGTCACGGGGCCTCGAGTCCGCCGCCGACACATGATCAACCGAGGGAGCCACGCGATGGACCGCTATGCCGCCTACAAGGAGCTGAAGATCGAAGCGAAGGGGGACGGCGTGCTCTTGGTCACGCTCAACCGCCCGCAGGTTCTGAACGCCATGACCTACAGCATGCATGCGGAGCTGGCGCGCCTCTGGCACGACATCGATCACGACCCCGAGGCCCGCGTCGCGGTCGTGACGGGTGCCGGCCGCGCGTTCTGCTCGGGCAACGACCTGACCAACCCCGATCCCGATTTCGACGGCGTGCGCGCGATCATGCAGGACGCCGTGCGCATCGTGCGCGGCATGGTGGAGTGCGACAAGCCGATCATCTCGGCGATCAACGGCGTCGCGGTCGGCGCGGGGCTCGCCGTGGCGCTCATGGCCGATCTCTCCATCGCGGCGGAGGACGCGAAGCTGATCGACGGGCATACGGGCGTCGGCGTCGCGGCAGGCGATCACTCCGCCCTCGTCTGGCCGCTTCTCTGCGGCATCGGGCGCGCGAAGTTCTATCTCTGGAATCTGGCGCCGCTCAACGGAAAGGAGGCCGAGCGGATCGGGCTCGTGACCAAGGCCGTACCGCGGGACCAGGTCCTGCCCGAGGCCCTGCGCTTGGCGCAACAGCTCGCAGAGGGACCGCAACACGCGATCCGCGGCACCAAGCGCGCGATCAACGGCTGGCTGCGCCAGGCCATGCCGATCTTCGAGCATTCGGCCGCGCTCGAGATGGTCGATTTCTTCGGGCCCGACGTCGATGCGGCGCGGAAGGCCTTCCGCGCCAAGCAGCCCGTCAAATTCCCGTCGGCACGCTGAGGGGCCCGCCCGGCCGGCCCCACAAGATGAAACCGGTCGCATGAAGCCCATCGCGCTGGGCGCCGCGCATTCCCGCGATTTCGACACCATGCCCGCGCAGTCCGCGCATGCGGTCGGCAACACCGGCGTCGATGTCGTCTCGTCCGTGACGCTCATCGGCTTCATCGAGATCGCGTGCTACGAGATCATCCGCCCGGGCTTCGAGGGCAGCGAGGCATCGGTCGGAATCGGATTCAATTTCACGCATTTGGCACCCGCGCCGATCGGCGCGCGGATCACCGTCAAGGCGCGGCTCATCGCCATCGACGGCCGCAAATTCGAGTTCGAGACCGAGGTGCTCGATGGCGGGCGTCTGCTGATGACCGGCACGCACCGGCGCGCCATCATCGACCTCGAACGCTTTAGGGCGGATGAGGCCGGGCGCGACAAAGATCGCTAAGGGGCACCGCTGCCCTCATCCTTCGACAGGCTCAGGATGAGGACTTACCAATCGATCACAGCGACCTCATGCTGAGCGTGTCGAAGCATGAGGGACGGCGAAACACGATCGGCGATTCCTCGCCGTCCCTATTCGCGGCGCTCATGAGCGCCAGCCATCGGACTAGCGTCGCGCGCGGCGGCGCTTCTTCGGGCGTGACGGTGTGCGCTTGGCGGTTCGCGCTTTCGCCGCCTTCGGGCGCGGTTTCTTTTTCGAGGCGCGCGTGATTCCCCTCGCCGGAACCGATGCGCTCTTTGTTGCGGCGGACGCACGCTTGAGCGGCGCCTCGGTCAGGGTGCGCGGGAAGCTCGTGAGCACTTCGCAGCCGCTGTCGATCACCCGCACCGTCTCGCTGAAGCCGATGCTGTATTGGCCGGGAACCTTGAAGTAGGGGATGATGTGGAGCGTCATGTTGGGCTCCAAGACCTGTTCGGAGCCGCCGTCGAGGCTGACCCCGCCCCGCTCGATCCA
>JBGPGW010000214.1:0-6261 GCA_041484095.1 Alphaproteobacteria bacterium
CGCCTCGCGGAGCGATTCCTCGCAATAGCGCCCGGCCTCGCGGATGTATTCGATCTCCTTCGGCGACTTGATCCGGCGCACCTTTTCGATGAGTCCGGAGCAATCGACGAAGTCTTTGACGCCCAGGCGTTCGACCAGCTTCTTGTAGCGCGACACGGAGAAGAACCAGGCGTCGTCCTGGTTGCCGATGCGCTTGGCGAGCAGCTTGTACTTGGCCAGCGCGTTGTAGGTCGCGTCGTTCGGGTCCTCGGTGTCTTTGTACCCTTCGATGTTCTCGAGCATGCTGTCGACTTGCGCCTTTCCGATGTTCAAGGCGCGGGTCAGGAGAATCGGCCCGTGATCGAGGGAGACGATGAGGATCTGATAGGTGAAATAACCGAGCGTGTGGTAGCCCGTGAGATAGACGATGTTCTCCGGCGTTGTGGTCAGCATCACGTCGATGCCGGCGCGCTGCATCTCGCGCCGCACCTTGGCGAGACGCTCCGCGTACTCCTCCCGGCTGAAGGGCAGTTCGTTCTTCGCTGGCATGTCTTTCCCCCGCAACGTTCGATCGGCCGAGATGGGCCGCTCACGGACATCGATTCCGCCGCCTAGAGTGTCGTCGCCGCGGCGCTTTGTCGATACCCGGGACTCGCGACGTATGGCGGGGTGACGATCGTGGTGCGGTTCGATAGAGTCATGCGGGGCGATCCGAATGCGGGGGGCCGCGCGCCCCCGTTCCGGCGGGTCCGGTCCCGGCGGCGCCGGCCGACGAAGGACAGGCACATGCCCAACTGGTTTTATCCGACCGCGACCGTGATCGCGCTGGTGGCTCTCTGGCAGGCGGTCGTGAGCGTCTTCGCGATCCCGGCCTATCTCATCCCGTCGCCCGGCGCGGTCTCGGACCAATTCGCGGCCCAATGGCGGCTGCTCGCGCGGGACGCGGGGATCACCTCCTTCGAGACGATCGGCGGATTCATCCTCAGCATCGCGGTCGGCGTGCCGCTGGCCATGGCGATCGTAAGCTCGCGCGCCGTCGATCAGGCGGTGATGCCGCTTCTCGTTCTCTCGCAGACCTTTCCCAAAGTGGCGATCGCGCCGCTGCTGCTGATCTGGTTCGGCATCAACACGACGACGTGGATGTTCGTGAGTTTCCTCGTCGCATTCTTCCCCGTCGTCATCGCGGGCGTCGCGGGCATGAGGGCGGTGGAGACGGAGACGATGGAGCTCATCCGCTCCATGCGGGCCTCGCCCTGGCAGATTTTCTTCAAGGTGCGGCTTCCCACGGCCTTGCCGCACTTCTTCGCCGGCCTCAAGGTGGCGATCGCCTTCGCGGTCGTGGGGGCGGTGGTGGGGGAGTGGGTCGGCGCCGATCGCGGGCTCGGCCATCTCTTGCTGTGGGCCAACGCCAATCTCGACACGCCGATGGTCTTCGCGGTTCTCATCGTGCTGATGGCGATCGGCGTGGTGCTGTATTACGCCGTGGTGTGGCTGGAGCGTCTCGCCATTCCCTGGCATGTGAGCATACGCGGTGAAGGCGTGCGGGCCACGATGTAATGCCGGACGGGTATCGGCTATGACAACAACAGGGGAGGCGATCATGAAGCTCTTGCGTGCACTCGCCGTCGCGGGCTTGGCGATGGTGCTGGGTGCGGGTGTGGCCCAGGCCCAGGACAAGGTGAGCTTCCGGCTCGACTGGCAGATCTACGGGACGCACGCGCCGTTCTTCCTCGCGAAGGAGAAGGGCTACTACGCGGCGGAAAAACTCGACGTGACGTTGAACGAAGGGCAGGGAGCCGCGACGGTCGCGAAGCTTCTGGCCGAGGGGGCCGATCCCATCGGCTTCCTCGATTTCGGCACGATGATCAAGGGCACGGCGCAGGGCCTGCCGCTCAAGGCCGTGTTCGGCATCAACATGAACAGCCCGATGATCATCATTTCGCACGCCGACAACCCGATCAAGACGGCGAAGGACCTCGAGGGAAAGATCATCGCCATGTCGCCCGCGGAATCGACGGCGCAGATCTTCCCGGCTCTCCTCGCGGCGGCCGGCGTCGAGGCGAACAAGGTCAGCGTCATCAATCCGGCGGTGGGTGCCAAGAACGCGCTCTTCCTTCAGAAGCGCGCGGACGGAATCACCGGTTACGTCAACGTGCAGGTGGCGCAGGTCGAGGCGCAAGGGGCGAAGACCCACTACTTCTTCTATTCGGAGTACGGCGTGAACACGATGGCCAACGGCATCGTCGCCAACGCCGATTGGCTCGCGAAGAATCCGGATGTGGCGAAGCGGTTCCTCAGGGCCACCGCGAAGGGCTGGGCGGATGCGAAGAAGGATCCCGCTTCGGCGATCGCGGCCGTGCTCAAGGCCTATCCGCAACTCGAAGGGCAGAAGGCCGTCCTCGCGCGCCAGCTCGACCTCACCTTCCAGACGCTCGAGACTCCCGCCACCAAGGGCAAGCCTGCCGGCTGGATGGCGAAGTCCGACTGGGAGAAGACCCAGGAAATCCTCGTGAAATACGGCGGTCTCAAGGACCCGAAACCGATCGACCAGATCTTTACGAACGACTTCGTGCCCTAGGCACGGACGTGGCATCGGACATCGGGCTCACGGGCATCGCCAAGGCCTTTCCCGCCAAGGCGGGCGAGGTCCTGGCGCTCGAGCACATCGACCTCGATGTCGCACCCGGCGAGTTCGTGTCCGTGCTGGGCCCATCCGGCTGCGGCAAGAGCACGCTCTTGCGGATCGTCGCGGGCCTCGTTCCGCCGAGCCGCGGCAAGGTCTTCGTGCAGGGGCGGGCGGTCGAAGGCCCGAATCCGAACGTCGGCATCGTCTTCCAAAGCCCCGTGCTGCTGCCGTGGCGCACGGTGCTCGCCAATATCGAGCTGCCGGTCGAGGTGCGGAAGCTCGATCGCGCGTCGCACCGGGAGAAGGCGCAGGCCCTCATCGGCCTCGCCGGCCTCGCCGGATTCGAGAACAGCTTTCCCTACCAGCTCTCCGGCGGCATGCAGCAGCGCGTGTCGCTTTGCCGCGCGCTCGTCCACGATCCCGCGCTGTTGCTCATGGACGAGCCGTTCGGCGCCCTGGACGCGCTCACGCGCGAACAGATGAATCTGGAATTGCAGCGCATCTGGATGGAGACGCGGAAGACCGTGCTGTTCATCACGCACAGTCTCGCCGAATCCGTGTTTCTTTCGGACCGGGTCATCGTGATGACGCCGCGGCCGGGCAAGATCGCGGCGATCATTCCCGTGCCGCTCCCGCGCCCGCGCACGCTCGACAGCATGCGTGCGCCGGCATTTCTCGATGCCGTGGCGGAGGCGCGAACGGTGATGAATACGGCGGGCCTCAGCGGCTAGGGGCCCGCGCGCCCTAATGCGCCAGGGCCTTCCAGCTCGCCTCGGCCCTGGCGATGGCGGTGACGGGATCGGCCAATAGTTTTTCGCGTACTGCCATGTTGTAAGTGAGATAGAGCCGGTCGTTCACGACGGCCCAGGCTTCGGGGTCGGCATCGACCTTGTACCCCTCCACGATGCCGAGCACGCAGTAGCCGGAGAACTGCGGGGCGTAACGCTCGGGTTGCGCGATGAAAAGCGCGCGATGCGCCGGCGTCGCGAATTGATACAAGGCACCGCCCCAGGCATAGAGATATTCCTGATTCCCCTTTGCCGCTCGGCCGATGGTGAAATAGGCGACGGGGTCATAGCCGCTGAGGGCAATTCGCGGCCATTCGCTGGATTCGGTGTTCGCCGACGCCATGGCGGCGGCGATCACGCCCGCAAGAATCGGGGCTGCCCTGATGATACGCGCCCACATGATCGTCCCCTCTGTCTCCGCAGCGCATACGCGACCCGTCCTGGGCGCGGGATCATCCGGGCGCCGACCGGGACGCCGTGGATGCGAACGGTACCATGTTCTGCGGGAGGGGCCGCGTGGTCAACCAATTCCATGGCTTAGGCTGAATGGCTAATGCAAAGCCGCGGCAATTGGGTCTTGGGCGGCGGGCGCGGCCGCCGCTGGCAGGGGCGATCGGCCTCGCCGTCACGGCTTCATCGTTTTCCAGTTCTTTTCCGCTTTCGCGATGTTCGTGGCCGCGTCGGCGCGCCACTGGTCCCGGAACGCCTGGTCGTAGTTGAGATACAGTTTCCCGTTCACGATCGTCCATGCCTCGGGGTCGACCTCGGCCTTCATGCCTTTGGCGACGCCGAGCGCGCAGAATCCGCCGAACTGCGGCGCGTAGCGCTCCGGGTCCGCCGCGAATTGGTCGCGGTGTTGAGGACTCGCGAATTGGTAGAGGGAGCCCTGCCAGACCTGTTTGAATTCCGGCTTGCCGACGACCGCGCGGCCGTCGGTGAAGTAGGCGACGGGATCGTAGCCCTTGATCGCAAGTTTCGGTGAATCGGCCGCCCATGCGCCGAGCGCCATGACCAGAACGACGAAAACGCCACCGATAAGTCGGACGGCTCGACGGACGCACATCTTCATATCCTTCCTCCGCCTGCGCTGCAGATCAGCAAACGAGTTGGCAAGGCCCTCGTTCGCCCCGGGCGAGCCGGGGACGACCGCGCTCCGGCATGATCCGGCGGTCGGGCCGCGGCCGTCAACGGTGTTCAGCGCCGATCAGAAGGCGCATCGCCAGCATCGTCGACGCGGTGAAACCGTGGCGGGCGTAGAAGCGCTGCCCCGCGAGGTTCGAGCGGTCCGTCAGGAGCGTGATCCGAAGGCAGCCCGCACGGCGCGCGAAATCCGTAGCCGCGGTCAAGAGCAGGGCGCCGGCGCCGCGGCCGCGCCGCTCGGGGGCCACCACCATGTCTTCGAGGAGTGCCGCGCGGCCGCCCAATGCCGTCGAAACGATGAACAAGAGACTGACCATTCCCCAGATGGCCTCGCCCTCCCGGAGCACGAGGATTTGGCCCGCCGCCGGATTGTCGATGATCTCGCGAAGGCCTCTTTCCTGAAGCGCCCGGTCCGGCTCGAACTCCACTTCCTGCGAGAAGAGAATCGTCAGGAGTTCGGCGAGGCGGGGGATGTCCGCAATCGTCGCTGAATCGACCCGCATTGCCTGCATTGATTGATCTCCACACCAGTGGTTCGGGCGCACGCGCCCCATCATGGTCTCGGCGAGGGTAGCGAGCCTCCCCGGCCGCGACGAGTCGCGAAAGAGCGCGGCCGGTTCGCCTCCGCGCTCCGCCTGAGCCGGTCGAGGCCATGACCGTCATTCCGCGGCCGTGGGCGAATGGACTAAGGTAGCGGCCCGGTCCGCGACAGCACGCCACCCCATGTCGAACGCCACGCGCAAGCTCACCGCCATCTTGAGCGCCGATGCCGTCGGTTTCAGCCGCCTAATGGGGCGGGACGAGGTCGGCACGCACCGCAATCTTCAAGACGACAGGCGCGTCATCGACGCGCTCATCGCCACGCATAACGGGCGCATCGTCGGGACGGCGGGCGACAGCGTGCTCGCGGATTTCGCGAGCGTCGTCGAGGCCTTGCGTTGCGCGGTCGCCATCCAGCAGGCGCTGGGGGAGCAAAACGCGAAGCGGGCGCTCGACGAGCGTCTCGAGTTCCGCATCGGGCTCAATCTCGGCGATGTGATCGTGGATGGAGACACCATCTTCGGCGACGGCGTCAATGTCGCGGCGCGCCTCCAGAGCCTGGCCCGGCCCGGCGGCATCTGCATCTCGGCCAGCGTGCATGAGCAGGTCCGGAACAAGCTGGCGCTCCGCTATCGGTCGCGCGGCGAGCAGCGGGTCAAGAACATCGAGGATCCGGTGTGCGCCTACGACGTGGAGTGGGGAACGGAGGCGACCCCGCGCCGGCATCGCGCGCGCCGCGCGGGCGCCGTCCGGCGCCCCTTGCTCTGGGCGGGGACGGTTCTTGCCGTCCTTCTGGTCGGGCTCGGCGTCTGGCAGTGGCGTGCGACGCGGACGGTCGAAGCCGGCCGGCCGGCCGTGGCCGTGCTGTCATTCGAGAATCAGAGCGGCGACGCCCATGATGATTATTTCGCCGACGGCATCACGGAGGACATCATCGGCGCGCTCGGCCGGTTCCCGGAACTGTCCGTCCTCTCGAAGAATGCGGTCGCCGTGTACAAGGGCCAGGCCGTTGCGCCCGATGTCCTCGGTCGCGCGCTCGGCGCGCGCTATCTCGTCGAGGGCAGCGGGCGCAAGACGGCGGAGCGCGTCCGCGACAGCGTGCGGCTCACCGATGCGACCCGCGGCGTGGTCCTTTGGTCGGACAATTTCGACCGGGAGGCGAAGGATGTGTTCGCGGTGCAGGACGAC
>JBGPGW010000215.1:0-6217 GCA_041484095.1 Alphaproteobacteria bacterium
ACGAGGCCGAAATTGCGCCCCGCCGCGCCCGAGCCGATCTCCAAGGCTTCGAGCAGCATGACGTCGACGCCGCCTTCGGCCAAATGGAGGGCCGCCGAACAGCCGGTATAGCCGGCGCCGATCACGGCCACGTCGACCTTGGCCGAGCCTTCAAAGCGCATCGTCTCGCTCGCCGGCTTGGCCGTCGCGGCCCAGAGCGAGGGCGGCTGTCCCGGTTCTTCCGTGGTCATGGCGCGTGACGTCCGCGGCTCACCCGCGCCACTGATCGATGCGGTCGCGCGTGTTGTAGTAGCCCATCATCAGGGGCAGGAACCACGGATTGCCGTCGTAGAGCGGCCGGGTCGGGAAATTCCGCCCGTCGAAAGGCGTGGTGCCGTCCGACTGGCCGAGAAGCTTCAGCCCGAGCTTGTTGCCGAGATAGGTGCCCATGGGGAGGCCGACGCCGCAGTAGCCCATCGCGTAGTGCATGCCGTCATGGATTCCGATATGCGGCAATTTGTCGAAGCTGAATCCGGTCTGCCCATCCCAGCAATGCGTGAACTTGACTTGGGAGAGTTCGGGGAAGATCTCGGTCAGAACCGCATGGAGCTTTCGCGCCTTGCCGTGGAGGCCGCCGTCGTCCACGCCGGTTCGTCCGCCGACGATGAGCCGCGTGTTGTCGGGCGAGAGGCGCACCCAATAGATGTTGTATTTGGAATCGAGCAGCGTGCGGCCGTTCGGGATGAGCTTGTTGAGAAGGGGGGCCGGCAGCGGCTCTGTCGCCGCTTGGAACAGCTTCACGGGCACGATCCGGCGCTGCATCCACGGCACGCCGGCATCGGAATAGCCGCAGGTCGCGATGACGACGTCGCGCGCCTTGAGGCTGCCGCGCGAAGTCGTCACGGTGAATCCGCCGTTCGGCTCGCGCACGACGCCGAGGACGCGCGTCTGCCCCATCACTTCGGCGCCGGAGGCGATCGCGCGATCGAGCAGGCCGAGATGGTAGAGGCCGGGATGAAGCGCCCCCGTGCCCCTGAGCAAGAGGCCGCCGTGATAGCGGTCGGAGCCGATCTCGCGGCGCTGCTCCGAACGCGGGACGAGGTCGGCTTCGATCTCGATCCCGTTGCGGCGGAACAATTCGAGGTCTGCGGCGAAATGTTCGTAATGGCCTTGCGTGAAGGCGGCGATGAAGCGGCTGCAATAGACGAAGCCGCAGGCGATCTGCTCCTTCTCGATGAGGTCGACGAGGAAATGGTGCGAATCGACCGCCTGGTTCGCGAGCTGGCGCGCCTGCTCGGGCCCGACCTTGCGGAGAAGCGGGCCGAATTTGTGCCAGAGGGTGCGTCCGACATAGCCGGCGTTCCGCGAACTGGCACCGTAGCCCGGATCCTCCGCGTCGAGGATGAGGGCCTTCCGCCCGTTCCGCACGAGCGTGAGCGCCGCGGCCGTGCCCGTATAGCCGGACCCGACGATCAGCACATCCGCTTCCTTCGGCAGCGGCCGGTCGGGCGTATGCGGCCGGGGGGCCGCTTCCCACCAATAGGGATCGGTCTTGAAGCCTTCGGCGAAGATCGTGTCGGCCATGGTGGAGTTCCCCCAGACGCTCGGGCCGCGCGCGACGGCGCCCCTTTATCGCACTAGCAATGCACGCTCTCGCGCGACCCGACAAGTCCCGAAGGCGCGGGTCCCGCGCTCGGATGCGATTGGTTCTCGATATCGCATTGCAATCGATCGGCTCTCATGGGGCGGACGAACAGAAGATCCATGAAAGCGCATTGGCGCCCGGGCGCGCGTGATCGAGATCAATGACAAGCGAGGCCTTGCCGGTCGATTCATGCGGTCGAGGTGACGCCATGATCCGGAAACTGAAATCGGGTCGATATCGTCTTTATTCCCGCAAGACGGACCCGCGCACGGGCAAGCGGCGCAACCTCGGCACCTTCGACACGCGAGCGGCCGCCGTGAAGCACGAGCGCGCGGTGCAGTATTTCAAGCGCAGGGGCGCCTGACGCGCCGCGACCGTGCGAGGAAGGGCGCCTTGCCCGAGCCGCGACGGAAAGGGATGCCGATCAAGGGGATCCCTCGCGCGCCGTCGGACCGTTCCCGACGGCGCTATTGGTCGGGCGAGGTGACAGGGCGAAGCTTTGCGCTCGACCTCGAGGCGGATGTGTTCACGCTCGACGATCCGCGGGCGATCGCTCTCTCCCTCAAACAATCCGCCGAAGCCAGCACCCGGCGCAAGGGCACGCCCTACCAGTCGGCCATGTCCATGCTGAGTTTTTACATCAACCGCGCCGGCACGAACCTGTCGCCGCGACGCCGGCGCGTGCTGGAGCGCGCGAAGCGCGACCTTCGTGCCGTCTTCGGGCGCGCGTCGCTGGCATCTTGACAACGATCAATATTTCCATAATTCTAGAAATATGGATATTAAAGCTGCGACCGATGCGCTGGCCGCCCTTGCTCAAGCGAGCCGGATCGAGGTGTTCCGTCGCCTCGTGCGCGTCGGACCCGAGGGCATGCCGGCGGGGGAGATTGCGCGAGCGCTCGACGTTCCCGCGAACACGATGTCCGCGCACCTGGCGATCCTCCATCGCGCGGGGCTCGTCGCGTCGCGGCGCGAAGGCCGCTCGATCATCTACAGCGCCGATTTCGACGGCATCCAGGCGTTGATGACGTATCTCGTGGACGATTGCTGCCAGGGGCGTCCCGAATTGTGCGGCGTCGCGACCGGGCCGCGGCCGAAAAAATCCTGTTCACCCCCATCGAGGAGGCGATCCCGTGAAACGGCTGCACGTCCATCTCACCGTTAGAGACTTCGACCAGTCGATCGATTTCTACGCCGGGCTGTTCGGTGCGCAACCGACCGTCATCAAGCCAGACTACGCGAAGTGGATGCTGGACGATCCCAGCGTGAACTTCGCGATCTCGACGCGCGCCAAGACGCCCGGCATCGACCATTTGGGCATGCAGGTCGATTCGGAGCATGAGCTTCAGGAGGTCAGCACGCGGCTCACCGCCGCCGGCCGGCCCGTTCACGGGCAGAAAGAAACGACGTGCTGTTACGCGCGCTCGGACAAGGCGTGGGTGGATGATCCCCAGGGTATCGCGTGGGAGACGTTCTTCACCGTCGGCGAGGCGACCGTCTATGGTGAGGACCGCGATGGCGCGGCTCTCAATCCCGCCGCCAAACCTTCTGCCTGCTGCACGCCGCACGCGTCATCGGAATCAGCCTGCTGCGACGCATCGGCCCCGTGAGGGCACGGACCCATGGCCGAGCGGATCTACAACGTCTTGTTTCTTTGCACCGGCAATTCGGCGCGGAGCATCATGGCGGAAGCCTTGCTGAACCGTTGGGGCAAGGGACGGTTCAGGGCCTACAGCGCCGGCAGCGTTCCGAAGACGGAGCCGAATTCCTTCGCCCTTTCGCAGCTTCGGGACGCAAAACTCTCGATCGACGGTCTCCACAGCAAGATCTGGGATGTCTTTGCCGCACCCGGCGCGCCGGCGATGGACTTCGTGCTCACCGTCTGCGATCAGGCGGGCAATGAAGCTTGCCCCATCTGGCCCGGCCAGCCCATGACGGCGCATTGGGGTGTCGCGGACCCCGCGGCGATCGAGGGATCGGGCGAGGCGAAACGCGCGGCATTCCGCAAGGCCTTCCGGGAACTCGAGAACCGGATCAAGCTCTTCACCAGTCTTCGCATCGCCGCGCTCGACCAGATCGCGTTGAAGACGAAGGTCGACGAGATCGGCCGCACGCCTGTCCGGCGCTGAGGCGCGGCAGGGCGCGATGTCCGTGAGTTTGACGCGTCGATTCATCGCGGAAGCCCTGGGAACGGCCTTCCTTCTCGCGGCCGCCGTCGGCTCCGGCATCATGGGCGAGCGGCTCGCGGGCGGCAACGATGCCATCGCACTCCTTGCCAACACCGCGGCGACGGTCGCGGCGCTCGCAGCGCTCATCCTGACCTTCGGCCCGCTGTCGGGCGCGCACTTCAATCCCGCCGTGACGATCGTGATCGCGCTCCGGCGCGATCTCGCCTGGTCCGATGTCCCTTTCTATCTCGCGGCGCAGCTTCTCGGTGCTGTCGCGGGAGTCTTCGTCGCGCACCTCATGTTCGGCGAGCCGCTCGTCATGCTGTCGACCAAGGCGCGCGACGGAATGCCGCAGGCCTTCAGCGAATTCATCGCGACCTTCGGATTGATCGCGACGATCTGGTCATGCTCGCGGTCCCGATCTGAGGCGGTGCCCTACGCGGTCGCGGCCTATATCGGCGCCGCCTACTGGTTCACGGCCTCGACGTCTTTCGCGAATCCGGCCGTCACCGTCGCGCGCGCCCTCACGGACACCTTCACGGGCATCGCGCCCCTTGACGTTCCCGCCTTCATCCTTGCCGAATTCGCGGGCGCCTTGGCAGCCGCCTGCGTCTTTCGCTGGCTCATGGCGCGGGACGCGGCCGCGGGTTGATACCGGGAATGCGCCGCGCCTAACGCTTCTCGCCGCGCTTGGCGATGAAGGCCTGGACCGCCGCGCGGTGCTCCGCGGTCGAGGTCGCGACGGCGTAGTGCGAGGAGACGAGATCGAGATTGGTGCGGAGATCGTTGCGGAGGCTTTGGCCGAGGGCGCGCTTGATGAGGCGCACGGACGGCGCCGATGCGTCTGCGAGCGTGCGGGCCAGCGCCTCGCTCGCGCTCATCAACTGATCGTCCGGGAAGACCTTGTTGACGATGCCGAGGCGCAGGGCTTCCTTGGCATCGACGAACTCGCCCGTGAGGAACAGCTCCATGGCCTTGGCGAGCCCGACGAGCCGCGGGAGGTAATGCGCCCCGCCCGCGCCGGGCACGAGGCCGACCTTCACATAGGTCTCGGCGAAGCGCGCGCTTAGGGCGGCGTAGCGGATGTCGCACATGAGGGCGAGATCCATGCCGGCACCGGTCGCGACACCATTCACCGCCGCGATCACGGGCTTGTCCAAATCCTCGAGTGCGAGGGGAATGCGCTGGATGCGCTGGGCCAGCTCGGCCTTCCGCTGCTCGGGCGGCTGGTCGAGCCTCTCGCCCATCTCGACGATGTCGCCGCCGCTGCAGAAGGCTTTCCCGACCCCCGTGACCAGCACCACCTTGACGCGCTCGTCGCTCCGGCATTGGACGAGTGCCTCGGCCCAGGCGTCGATCATCGCGAAGGTGAAGGCGTTCATCCGCTCGGGCCGGTCGAGCACGATGCGCGCGATTCCGTTAGCGACCGAGAATCTCAAATGCTCGCTCATCCCTTGGTCTTTCCCTTGTCCTGTTGATTCGAGGCATCGGGCCCCGCATCAGCTTTAGATAGACGCGCGATCTCCTCGGCCGTAAGTCCCGCTTCGGCCAGAACTTCCGCCGTATGCTCACCCAACCGCGGCGCATGGCGCCGGATGCGGAAGGGTGCCGCGCCGAACGTGACGGGCGCGCGGACCGTGCGGTAGCGACCTTCGCTCGGGTGCTCGCCTTGGCCGATGAGGCCGACAGCCCTGACATGGGGATCATCGGGCAGATCCTCGAGCCGCAGCACGGGCATGCAGGGGATGCTGGCGCGGTCGGAGAAGGCGACCCATTCCTCGGTCGTGCGCTTCGGCGCTTCCTCCGCGATCATGGCGTACAAGACGCCGATGTTGAGCACGCGGTCCGCGATATGCGTGAAGCGCCGATCGTCCCTGAATTCCGTCCGTCCCGTGAAATCGTAGAAGTCCTGCCAGTTGCGATCGGAATAGGGGAGGATGCAGGCATAGCCGTCCTTCGTGCGGTAGGGGCGGCGCGCCTTGTTGAGGACGCGCGGGAATCCGGGCGGCCCCATCGCCGGCTCGAAGGCGAAGCCGAGCATGTGCTCGAGGAAATTGAGCTCGATCATCGTCTCGAACATCGGCACTTCGATCGCCTGGCCTCCGCCGCCCCGCTCCCGCTGGAAGAGGCCAGCGAGAATCGCATAGGCGATCGCCTGTCCCGCGAGCTTGTCGCAGATCACGGTCGCGACGTAGCGCGGCTCGCCCTCGACCGCGCCCATCAGCGCGGCTATGCCGGAGCCCGCCTGGATGAGGTCGTCATAGGCCGCCTTGTCGGCATAGGGACCTTCGGCCCCGAAGCCATAGGCGCCGCAATAGATGATGTCGGGCCTGATCGCGCGCACCTCGTCGTAGCCGAAGCCAAGCCGCTCGATCGCCCGGGGGCGCAGGCTGTGGACGAAGACGTCGGCCGTCCCGATCAATCG
>JBGPGW010000216.1:0-6198 GCA_041484095.1 Alphaproteobacteria bacterium
AACAGGTGCGACGAATCCGTCGCGGTGGAACGCATCCACCCGGTCTTGCGTCAGGACTTTGGGCATGCGGCCTCCGGACATTGACGGCGCGCGTTCATCACCGGGGGAGAGCGCATCACCCTGTCTCCTTCGGATGCTGGGGCGCACCCTCCGGGATGAGGATGCCGGCGAGCTTCCGCACTGTCCAGAGATGGGGCACGGCGCTGAGATCGAGGGGAATGTCGAGCGATCCGCCCTTGACGCTGATCGTCGCCGCCTGGGGATCGGATTCGTGCCAGAGGCGCGATCCGCATTCCGGGCAGAACGCGCATGTCACCCGCCCGCCGCTCTCGGCCGGCCGCGTCCAGGATTTCGTTGAACCCTCTGTCACGCGAAATCCCGCGCGCGGAACGATGAGCGAAATGCCGAAGGCGGAGGATGATTGCTTCTGGCATTCGCGGCAGTGGCAGATGTAGAGCCGCACGGGATCGCTCGCGATCGCGTAGCGCACGGCGCCGCACTGGCAGCCGCCGGCAAGAGGCGCCTTCGGCAGGCCGGACGTCATCGCGATCGTCCCGATTGTCCCGCCATCAAGCGCTCGAGATAACGGCGGAAGTCGTAGAGCGGCCGCTCGAGATGCGTGAGCCGCCCGCGCTCGGCGTAACGCGAGTGAAGCCCGCGCATCAGCGAATCGTTGATCGCCACGTCCTCCACCCGGTATTTGAGGTAGCGCTCCGTCATGCCGTTGATCGCGTCTTCGGCGCCGGACGCTTGACGCGCGGATTTCGGCACGCAGAATACCTTGCGGATTTTCATCCTGGCCGGGCCCCGCGGGAAGAGCAAATAATATTCGAGCCGATCCGCCTCGGGCGACATGAGGAGCAGTGGGAAGACATGGACGAGGGAGGAGCGCCGCCTCTCCTCCTCCGTCAACCCCGGCAGCTCCGGAAGCTTGGCCCAGGACTCGTCCGCTGACGGCGCGGACGGTCGCGCCCTGGCATGGCCCATATGGACGATCGCATAGGGGCCGTCCGTCTCCTCGACGCGAACGAGCCGCGTCGGCAGCACGGGTTCGAGCGACAGGCGATGGGCGCCGATATGGTGATAGGCCTCGATGAAATTCTCGCACATCACCTTCCAGTTCCAGCCGGTCTCGAACTCGTAGCTCCGGACCGTGACCATGTCGGCGAAGCGCCACTTCTCGAAGAACCGCGATAGCCCCCTGAGGCGCGGCGCCAGCGGCTTCGCCTTGACATCGAAATTCACGAACACGAAGCCTTCCCACACTTCGATCTTGGGACTCGGCAGCACACAGGAGCCGCGCTCGAATCCGGGCGTCTTGTCCATCAGCGGCGCGCCGATGAGGCGCCCGTCGAGGCCGTAGGTCCAGGCGTGATAGGGACAGATGAAGCTCTGCCTATTGCCGGCCCCTTCGACGATGCTCATGGCGCGGTGCCGGCAGATGCGCGTGAAGACCCGGAGCGCGCCCGCCGCATCACGCAGCATGACGAGCGGTTCGCCCGCGATGTCGATCGAGACGTAGTCGCCGGGATCGACGACATCTTCGACGCGCCCGATGCACAGCCATTCCCGCGCGAAGACGCGTTCGGCCTCGCGCGCATAGGTCTCTTCGCCGACATAGCTTTCCGGCGCAAGGCCCCGCGCGAGCGCCCCACCCTTCGTTGGCGGCTTCGTCCTCACGACGGCCTCGATGCGCGCGCGCCGGCCGCCATCGTCTCCCGCAGGTAGCGCGCGAACTGCCACAGCGGCGCCTCGAGATGGGAGAAGACCGGCGCCTTGGCGAAACGCGAGCCGTAGCCGCGCATGACGGCATCGTTGACCGCGACGTCTTCCTGGCGGAAGGCGAGAAACTGACCCGCGATGGCGTTGATCGCGCGCTCGAAATCCGGATGCTCCAGCGATTCCGGCGGCACGCAAATGACCTTGCGCAAGCGTATGCGCGCCGGCCCCTCGGGAAAGACGAGATAGTATTCGGTCCGGTCCCGGAAAAACGACATGAGGTGGCTGGGAAACGCGTGGCAGAACGTCGTGAGCCGCGCCTCCTCCGCGCTCACGCCCTTGATCGCCGGCAGATGCGCCTCGTCCGCTTTACCCGTCCAGCCCGACGCATCGATGCCCTCCTTGTGCGGCGAGTGCATGATCGCATACGGGCCCTCGAACGGCTCCGCACGCGCGAGCCGTGCCGGCAGGATCGGCTCGAGGCTCACGCGGTGCGCGCCGATATGGTGATAGATCTCGATGAAATTCTCGCACATCACCTTCCAGTTCCAGTTCACCGTGAATTCGAAGCTGCGAACGGGCTTCTGCTCGGCGAGCCGGTAATTCCTGAAGAAGCGCGAGAGGCCGGCCCAGCGGGGTGCCAACGGCTTCGCCTTGGCGTCGAAATTGACGAAGACGAAGCCCTCCCAGATCTCCGTTCGCGGCCCGGGCAGGCGGCACGACTTCGGATCGAAGCCCGGTGTCTTGTCCATCATCGGCGCGCCGGCGAGCCGGCCATCCAGGCCGTAGGTCCAGGCGTGATAGGGACAGACGAAGCTCCGCCTGTTGCCCGCCCCTTCGGCCACGAGCATGGCGCGGTGCTGGCAGACGCGCGAGAGGACCCGCACCGCGCCGTCGCGGCCGCGCACCAGCATGAGCGGCTCGCCCAGCAACTCGAAGCTCACGTAATCGCCGGGCCGCTCCACGTCCTGGACGCGG
This sequence comes from Alphaproteobacteria bacterium, assembly GCA_041484095.1. Classification (GTDB taxonomy): domain Bacteria; phylum Pseudomonadota; class Alphaproteobacteria; order CADEGL01; family CADEGL01; genus JBGPGW01. The sequence goes on from JBGPGW010000216.1 coordinate 2,698, forward strand.
CCGACGCAGAGCCACTCCCTGCGGAAGATGCGATCGACCTCACGGTCGTAAATTGCGGGAGAAACGTAGCTCTCGGGTGCCAAGCCGCGCATATCGGCCGCGCCGAGGTCCGCGAAGGTGCGCGGCGGGGCGCGCCGGGGCATCGCTCTGGTCTTCGTCTTCGCCATGCTCGCCTCCCCCTTGGCCCCCATGGTTGCCAATCTCGCGCGGCATGTCCACGGCCACGCGTTGGTCCGAGCGATTGTCGGAAACACTGCCTTGCGCTAGGTTCCGCGCATCCCCAACGCGAGGATCGATCATGGCCGAACGCACAGCCGAGGTCTCGCTCCGTTCCTATGGTGAGACGGAAACGATCCACGCCCATGACTGGCACCAGCTCGTGCTCCCGATCATGGGTGCCCATGCGCTCGGCGTGGGCGATACGGAGGGCACGATCCAGGCAGGGCGCGGCGCGCTCATCCCGTCCAGCGTCGCGCATCGCTACCGGGCACTGGGCGAGAATTGCTTCGTGGTCCTCGATATCCCGCGCCAAGGCACAAGGGCCCAGGGACTGCCGGACGGGGTCTGGCGGCGGGCGCTGGCCTCGCCTTTCTTTCCGATCGATAAGGGTCTCGCGCGCCTCGCTGACTATCTCGCCCACGAAATCGTCGAGGGGCCGCTCGACGCGGCGACGGAGCACCACGCGACCGCGCTCGTCATCGGCGCGCTGACCCGCCGGCTCGACCCGTCCGCCATGCCCCGCGCCATCGCTCGCGCGATCGAGTGCATCCAAACGGCCTATGCCCGGCCGCTCTCGGTCGGGGTCCTCGCACGGCACGCGGGGCTTTCGGTCAGCACCTTTCACGACCGCTTCCGCAAGGCGACCGGCCAGAGCCCAGCCGACTACCTGGCCGAATTGCGCCTCGACCATGCCGCACGCCTGTTGCGCGCGAGCGACCTCTCCATCGCGGAGATCGCGCTCGCCACGGGCTTCTCCGAGCAGAGCGCCCTCACCCGCAGCTTCCGCCGGCGCCGCGGCGCGACACCGGCGCGCATCCGCCGGGGACAGGCGTAGGACCGGTCCACGCTTCCGGAGTTCCGGTCAAGATCACGGCCGCGGTACCTCCTATCCTTCGCGCTCGAAATTCAGGCGAGCAAGGGAGGACCATCGTGCGGCTGTCCGATTTCGAAGCGCTCACCTTCGACTGCTACGGCACGCTCATCGATTGGGAGACGGGCATGGGCAAGCGTCTCGAGCCCTGGGCCAAGCGGCATGGGATCGCGCTCTCCAATGACGCGATGCTCGAGACGTTCAACCGGATCGAGCATCGCTGGGAGACGGCGCATCCGCGCATGCCCTATCCCACCCTTCTCGCGAACGTCCACCGCGAGTTCGCGCGCGAGCTCGGCGCGCCCGCGGATGATTCCGAGGCGGAAGCGTTCGGCGCGGCGATCGGCGAATGGCAGCCCTTTCCCGACTCGGTCGCGGCCCTTGCGCAGTTGAAGCGCCATTACAAGCTGGTCATCCTCTCGAACGTGGACATTGCGAGCGTGACCAAGAGTGCGGCACATCTCGGCAATCCTTTCGACCTCATCCTCACGGCCGAAGAGATCGGCTCCTACAAGCCCGCGCGCCGCAACTTCGAGGTGCTGATCGAGCGCCTCGCGGCGCTCGGCGTCGCCAAGGAGAAAATCCTGCACACGGCGCAGAGCCTCTTCCACGACCACGAGCCCGCCAACGCCATGGGCCTCAAGAGCGCCTGGATCGACCGCCGCGCGGGCAGGACCGGAACGGGTGCGACGGTCGCGGTCGCGCGCATGCCGCATGTCGATTTCCGGTTCGAGACGCTCGGCGCCATGGCGGCGGCGCGCCAGGCCGAAGCGGGCCGAGAAGCGTCCTAGGCGAGGAACCAGGCGCGCAAGCCCCGCCAGCTCGGCTCGTCCGGGGCCAAGAGGATGTAGCCCTCGGCGATCGTCGGCCGGTAGGGGCGGCCGTCGGTGAGGCGCGCATAGGCGCCCGCTTCCTCCGCGATATGAACGCCCGCCGCGTGGTCCCACGGCAGAAGGCGCGTGAACAGCGCGAAATGAAGGGCGCCTGTCACGAGCGAGAGATACTCCTGCCCGACGCAGCGCCGGTAGCGCGCATCGCCATAGATTTCGGCGCGGCGCTTGAAATCGGGATGAACGCCCGGACGCGTGGGGCCGGCATAGAGCGCGCCCTTCATCTCGTGAAGCGGTGCCGCGCCCGCGACCGCAAGGCGCCGGCCCTCCATCCAGGCGCCGGCGCCGTCCTCGGCCGTCGCCATGATGTCCTTCACGGGATCGAGCAGCCAGGCCGCCCGCGTGATGCCGTCCCGCACGAAGGCGAGCTGCACCGCGAAGAGCGGCTTGCCCTCGGAGAAATTGGTCGTGCCGTCGACGGGATCGACGATCCAGACGGCGCCGGCCTCCGCGATGTGGCCGACGAGGCTGGGATCGCCGTGCACGGCCTCCTCGCCCACGACGCGCGAGCCCGGAACGATCTCGGGCAGACGCCTGGTCAGCATGGCCTCGACGGCGAGATCGGCCGCCGTCACGATGTCGCCAGGCTTCTTCTCGCTGATCTCATGCGCGGCGAGGCGCTGAAAGCGCGGCATGATTTCGGCCTCCGCCGCCTCGCGGACGAGCGCCGCCACGCGCGCGATGTCGGGCGTCATGGCGCGCGCCGCAACCCGAATGCGCCGTCAGGTGCCGGAGAGAGGCAAGACCGCATCGCCGGGTCTTAGCACACTTCGCTGATATGGAAAGGGGGCCGTGCGATGCACCGCCCCTGGCCTCCGACATGGAAAGGGGGCCGTGCGATGCACGGCCCCCTCGTTCGGCTCGATCGATGCCCCTTGGGGTATCGATCAGAAGTCCATGCCGCCCATTCCGCCCATGCCACCCATGCCGCCGCCGGGAGGCATCTGGGGCATATCCTTCTTCTCCGGAATTTCGGAGACCATCGCCTCGGTGGTGATGAGGAGACCCGCGATCGATGCCGCATCCTGAAGCGCCGTCCGCACGACCTTGGTCGGGTCGATGATGCCGGCCTTCACCATGTCGGTGTAGCGGTCGTTCTGGGCGTCGTAGCCGATATTCTCGTCCTTGCCGTCGAGCAGCTTGCCCGCGACCACCGCACCGTCGGTGCCGGCGTTCTCGGCGATCTGCCGCGTCGGCCACTGCAGAGCCCGGCGCACGATGTCGATGCCCGTGCGCTGGTCATCGTTCTCGTGCTTGATCTTGCTCAAGGCGCGCGCGGCATAGAGCAACGCGACGCCGCCGCCCGGCACGATGCCTTCCTCGACCGCCGCACGGGTCGCATGCATCGCATCGTCGACGCGGTCCTTGCGCTCCTTCACCTCGACCTCGGTCGCGCCGCCCACGCGAATGACGGCGACGCCGCCTGCGAGCTTCGCCAGCCGCTCCTGCAGCTTCTCCTTGTCGTAGTCCGAGGTGGTCTCCTCGATCTGCGCCCGGATCTGGCTCACCCGCGCCTGGATG
>JBGPGW010000217.1:0-6169 GCA_041484095.1 Alphaproteobacteria bacterium
CGGCTCAAGCCCTTAGCGGGAATGGGACATTGTGGGATATCATGGGAAAATATGGGCGTCAATGGATTTTGACAGTAAAACAATCACTAGATCAAGATGTTGTGGAGTAATACGTGTCACCCGGTTGATCTCGTAGGGAGCAAGGAGGGCGCTGGCCGCTTGCATGGGCCTGGCCGATCCGGGTCAAGGCATGTTCATGAAATGTTCAATCCTCGAATCCCTCGGATTTGTCGGCCAAGCGGGTGATCGGGCGGCTTCGAATCTAAAAGTAATGGAGAAGTAAAAGTATAAAAAATTCGGTATAAAATAATGAATCTCGGCACACCTATGAATAATACATAAGTAAAATCGATATAAATACCAAGATAAATTCAAACACTCATCTTGCCGTATATCGACGGGACCGGGGCGTCCGATCGCGAGGCCGCCTCGTAGTTGCGAGTTAGGTATAAATAATTGAAAATAATAGGTAAATAGCGGTTTATGGTCGGGGGGAGAGGTGCCAGACGGCCTGTAAGCCGGGTTCTGTCCCTGCGTTGCCGCAGGGGATGACCATTCCTCTGGGACGTCCGTCACCGGACGCCTCACGCGACCTACCCGGGTGGCGGCTCGGAAGCGAGCTTGGTGGGCGTGAAGCCCTCCGTGCCACCCCTATTTGGTCTTGCTCCGGGTGGGGTTTGCCGTGCCGTTCCCGTTACCGGGAACGCGGTGCGCTCTTACCGCACCGTTTCACCCTTACCGACGGGATTCGCCTGCCAACCCCAAAGGGGGCACATAAGGCGAAGCGTCGGCGGTCTGTTCTCTGTGGCACTGTCCCTGGGGTCGCCCCCGCCGGGCGTTATCCGGCACCGTACTTCCGTGGAGCCCGGACTTTCCTCCCTCCGGCTTGCACCGAAGAGCGGCCATCCGGCCGTCTGACCTCTTACTAAGTATGTATCGGGAGAGGGTCCGTCAACGACGGGGTGCCATTGGCTCAGCCGAGACAGCGCAGGACGGCCTCGAGGCGGGCGAGGGTTTCACCATCGAGGCGGCCATCCACCCGGGCCGGCCGGAAGTGGCGCTGGAACGCGACGATGACCGCGGCTGTCGCCGGATCGAGCGCGCCGGTCTGCGGCACCGCGTAGCCAAACCGCGCGAAGCGACGCTGGGCCCGCGCGATCCGCGGATCGCGCTCACCACGCTCGAACACCGTGTCGTCTTCGGGCAGGCCGACTGGTTCGGGCAGGCCGACTGGGCCTGGCCAAAGGCCGATGCCGTGCCGCGCCAGCCGCGCCCAGTCGAACAGCTCGCCCGGATCCTGCTTGCGCAGGGGCGCCACGTCGGAATGCCCCAAGACATGGGCGGCAGGGATCCGGTGAGCCTTCAGGAGGTGTCGGCCAAGATCTTCGAGTGCCGTCATCTGCGCGTCCGGGAAGCGGCGATACCCGAACTCATGGCCGGGATTGACGAGTTCGATGCCGATCGAACGCGAATTGACGTCCGGCTCGCCGGCCCAGGACGAATCCCCCGCGTGCCAGGCGCGCCGGCCGTCCGGCACCAGACGGTAAGTCGAGCCGTCCTCGTCGATGAGGTAGTGCGCACTTACGTTCGCCTGTGGGTCGGACAGACGCTCGAGGGCGGCGCGCGCGCTCGCCATGCCGGTGTAATGGATGATCAGCATGTCGATGGCCGCGCGGCGCGCGCCGTGATTCGGAGAGGGATGATCGAGGATTGCGCCCATTTCTCTGCAACCGGTCACATGGCCAATCGGTCCATCCCTCTCGATCAGCGCGGGGGCTCGCTTGGCCTCGGCGCCGCCATCCGCAATCGCTCCAGCGTGATGAAGGCGATGCCCGAGATCACGATGATTCCGCCCGTGACGATGAGCGGCGTCAACGTATCGCCCAGCAGCACCACGCCGCCGATGACGCTCGTCACGGGCACGAGCAGGATGAACGGCATGACCTGATTCACGGGATAGCGACCCAAGAGATGATACCACATCGCGTAGCCGATGCCGTTCATGACGAGGCCGAGATAGAGAATGATCGCCCATGCATCCCAGCCGGCATTCATGACGGAATGCCATTGATCGTCCTCGAAGAGGAGCGAGAGCACGAAGAGTTCCGGCGCCGCGAATACGGCGATCCAGGCGATGAGCGTGAAGCCGCCGACGGGACCAAGCGCCCGGATCATCACCTGGCCGATGGCCCAGGTTGCGGCCCCGCCCGAGAGCAGCAGGACCGGCATCAGGTTTTGCTGCACGCGCGGCTCGCCGACGATCAGGCCGATTCCGAGGAAGGCCAGCGCCATCCCGCCCACGCGCCGCCAACCGAGCCGTTCCCTTAGGAACAACGCGGCGATGATCGCGGCGAACGGCACTTCGAGCTGGATGACAAGCGCCGCAGTCGAGACATCGATTCCCTGCAGACCCTTGTAGCTCAGCGCGTACTGGATCGCCGAGCCGATGAAGGCGATGAGGGCGATGCGCGGCAGGAGGCGCAGCGGGACGGGAAAGAACCAGACCAGTGCAAGCGCCGTGACCGCGAAGCGCAGCATGATCAGGAAAATCGGGGGGAACTGATCGAGGCCGGCCTTGGCGAGGGTGAAACCGAGTCCCCAGAGAACGGGAACCAAAATCGCCAGCAGGACGTGGCCGGGTTTCACGCCTGTCCGTCGGGCGGGGACTGAAGCGGCGTGGTCATGGACTGGCGGGTGGCGGTGTCAGGGTCGCGCGAGCGGGGCGCTCGATCGTAATCACGCCCACACCGGCGAGCACGATCGCACCGCCGATCGCGACGAGCAAAGTCATCGTCTCGCCGAGGAGAAGAACGCCGGTTGCGACGGTGACGACCGGCACAATCAATTGATACGGCATCACCACATTCACGGGATGACGGCCGAGGAGGTGGTACCACATGGCGTAGCCGAGCGCGTTCATGATGAGGCCGAGATAGAGGATCACACCCCAGCCTTGCCAGCCCGCGTTGACGACCGCGTCCCATTGAGGGCCTTCGATCAGGAGGGACGCCAGAAACAATTGCGGCGTCGCCATGACGGCCATCCAGGTGATGAGGGTGAACCCGCCCACCTGACCGAGGGAGCGAATCAGCACCTGGCTCAGCGACCAGCACACCGTGCCCGCGAGCATGATGAACACGTAGTCGATGTTCTCCTGCACGCGCGGCTCGCCCACGATGCACAGCACGCCCCCGAACGCGAGCGCCATGCCGAAGGCACGCCGCCAGCCGAGCTTCTCCTTGAGCAGGATCGTGGCCATGATGGCCGCCATCGGGATTTCGAGCTCGATGATGATTCCGGCGGTCGATGCATCGACGCCCTTCAAGCCGGTATAGATGAAGCTGTAGGTGATCGTGGTCGCGAGCACGGAAACCAGCGCGATGCGCTTCAGCATGGCCCGCGGCGGGGGCGGCACGAACCAGACGAGGACCAGCGCGCTCAGGGCATAGCGGCAGGTGATGAGGAAAATCGGCGGAAATTGGCTGAGCCCCGCCTTGGCGAGCCCGAAGCCGAGTCCCCAGATGACAGGCACGAGGATGGCGAGCGCGATGTCGGATGGTTTCACGGCGGGTCTGGGGATAGTCCGTGCAGGGGGCGAGCGGGGGCGACGGGACACTACGCCCCGCACGGCCTCGTGCTGTCAAACGAATTGCGGCCGCCGCAGCGGTTCCGTCCGGCCGCGACGGCTGGCGCCGCGAGGACGCTCTAGGACGCATCCACCCTTCGGGCTATTGTCGGCGACGCGGGCAGCAGTAATCCGCCGCCCATTTCATTCCAAAGGTGCGACGCGTTCCAGGCGATGACCGAGTTGCAGGACGGCGTGTCCTTCGTGGTGCCTGTCTACAACAAGGCGCCCTACCTCCCGCATGTGATCCAGGCCATCCGCAATCAGGCGGGTGACTTTGCGCGCGAGTACATCTTCATCGACGACGGTTCGAGCGACGATTCGCTGGACATCGTTCGCCGTCTCACGGCGGGTTGGGACAGTGTCGTCATTCACGCCCAGGCCAATCACGGCTCCGCCCATGCGACGAACCAGGGCATTGCGCGCGCCCGCATGGCGTTCATCAAATTCGTCGACGCGGATGACTTGCTGACGGATCGCGCGACGATCACGTTGCTTGAGTGCCTGCGCGACAGCCCGGCGTGCCTCGCCTTTGGACGGCGCGCCGCATACGACACGATCGAGGGCTTGAGTCTGAAGACGGACGCAATGCGCCCGGCGACGCGCCTCATCGCCCGTCCGCTCAAGAGCGCGCTCCGCAATTCGTTCTTCAATCCGACGCAGATCCTGGTGCGGACGCGATGCGCGCAGGAGACCGGCGGATGCGACGAGCGCGTCGTGCATTCGCAGGAATACAGCCTGGCGTTGCGGCTCGCGCGGTGCTGGCCGTTCCTCGATGTCGACGCGCTCATCACGTTGCGGCCGCGCGAGGTGCCGGGCAGTCTTGGCACGAGCCAAGCCCGGCAGCTGCGCCGTGTGACGCTGGCCTGCGCCTATTTTCTCCACGACCATCCGGACATCGAGGCCGGCTTGCAGCGCTTTGCCTGCCGACGGGCGGCGGGGCGCGCATGGAAGTATGCGCGCCGCCATCTCGGATCGGGTTACGGCTCGCGCTGGTTTCGCCTTATGCTGCAGAGCTATCTCGCTCCGCGCTCGAACGCGTCCGGATTCATCGAGGCATGCGCGGCGGCGTTCGAAGCGGCGCCCGCGCGACCGCAGGCCCTGGGTTAGCGGCACATGTGCGGGATTGCAGGGCTTCTCGACACGACCGCGTCGATCGATCCGCAGATGCTGGCGCTTCTCGCGGAGCGCATGGCGACGACGCTCCGTCACCGCGGGCCCGATGATGCGGCAGTCTGGGCCGATCGAGAGGCCGGCATCGCCTTCGGGTTCCGTCGCCTCTCGATCGTCGATCTCACGGCCGAAGGCCGGCAGCCCATGCAATCGCATTGCGGGCGCTATGTCCTCGTCTTCAACGGCGAGATCTACAATCACAGGGACCTTCGCGCGGCAATCGATCGCGAGCAGGGCATTCGCTGGCGCGGACATTCCGACACGGAAACGTTTCTCGAGTGGATCGCGCGGAAGGGTCTCGATGCTGCGCTTGCGGCCGCCAACGGAATGTTCGCCTTCGCGTTGTGGGACAGGCGAGAGCGGAGTCTCGCTCTCTCTCGCGATCGTCTGGGAAAGAAGCCGCTTTATTACGGCCGAATTGGCAAGACCTTCGCCTTTGCCTCCGAGATCAAGGCGTTTCGCGTTCTGCCCGGATTCGCGCCCACCATCGACCGCGAAGCCGTGGCCTTGTTTCTCCAGCATGCCTATGTGCCGAGCCCCCGCTCGATCTATCGCGAAATCGGGAAAGTGGCGCCGGGTCACGTTCTCGTCGTCCGGAATGGAGCGGATGCAGTCGCGCCGCGCGCATTCTGGTCGGCCAAGGCGGCGGCGGAGCGCGCGATGGAATCGCCTGCGCCGGACGACGATCATGCGATCCTCGAGCGCTTCGAAGCGCTTCTCAAGGACGCGGTCGCAATCCGTATGATCGCCGACGTGCCGGTCGGCGCGTTTCTCTCCGGCGGAATCGACAGCAGCACGGTCGTGGCCGCGATGTGCGCGGCGAAGATGGGTCCGGTCAAGACGTTCAGCATCGGGTTCGATCAGTCGCGCTACGACGAATCGCCCCATGCCGCGGCGATAGCGCGCCATCTCGGCACCGCCCACACCGAAATGCGCGTGGACGAACGCGCGTGCCTCGACGTCGTGCCGCGCCTCGCTTCGATCTACGACGAGCCGTTTGCCGACGCCTCGGGAATACCGACCGTGGCGTTGTCGGCTCTCACGCGCAAGCACGTCACGGTGGCGCTCTCGGGCGATGGCGGCGACGAGCTGTTCGGCGGCTATGCGCGCTATGCGGCGGCGGCGCGGGAATGGCGGACGGCCAGCCGTGTTCCCGCCTTCCTCAAGCGTGCGGCGGGCCATGTCGCGCGGCGCCTTCCGGCCGGCGAGATCGATCAGGCGATCGGCGCAGTGACGGGGCGCGGAACCCGTTCGATCGCACGCTGGCGGCGCAATTTGGCGCGGATCGGCGCCCATGCGCCCGAAGACATCTACCGTCCCTATGTCAGCCTGTGGCATGAGAGCGACGGGCTCATGGAGGGCATCGGCACG
>JBGPGW010000218.1:0-6164 GCA_041484095.1 Alphaproteobacteria bacterium
ACCGCCGGCACATCTACGAGAACTACGACCGCCGCGGCTGGGACTCGCGCTGTCAGATCGAGGCCATGGATGCCGAAGGGATCGACGTCGCCGTGCTTTTTCCGACGCGCGGGCTCTTCGCGCACGCGAAGGAATACCATGACGACGATTTTGCGGCTGCCGTCTCGCGTGCGTACAACGACTGGCTGGCGGATTTCTGTTCGGTCGACCGCAAGCGTCTCTATGGCGCGGCGATGCTGCCGGCCCAGAATGTCGAGGCCGCCGTCGCGGAAGTGAAGCGCGCGCGGGAGGAGCTGGGATTCATCGCCGTGTTCCTTCGCCCCAATCCGATTCGCGGCCGCAACTGGCACAATCCGTGTTACGACCCGCTCTGGGCGGCCTGCGAGAAATACGACATGACCGTGGGCTTTCACGAGGGCACGCCATGCGAGCTGCCCGTCGCCATGGGCGACCGGTTCCAGGGCGTCCACGCCGATCTCTGGATGACCGAACACGTCGCGGCGCATCCGATCGAGCAGATGTATGCCTGCCTCTCCTTCATCCAGGGCGGCGTGTGCGAGCGGTTCCCCGGCCTGCGCGTCGCCTTCCTCGAGGGCAATTGCAGCTGGGTGCCGTTCTGGCTCTGGCGCATGGACGAGCATTGGGAAGCCCGTCAGCACATCGTGAAGAACCGCGTGCCGCTGCCGCCGAGCGAATATTTCAAGCGTCAGTGCTATGTCGGCATCGAGGCCGACGAAGCGATCGGCAAATACGCGATCGATTGGGGGGCCGGCAACAACATCGTGTTCTCGACCGACTTTCCGCACCCGGACAGCCGCTTCCCCAGCGCGGTGAAGACCCTCGTCGCGCAGCCCCTCGGCGAGGCGGCGATTCGAAAAATCCTCTGGGACAATTGCGCGCGACTTTACAACTTTCGCTGATCGCGACGCGCTGAACGCCGATGTCCGGGCGCGTCCTCATCGTCGGTCTCGGCGATCTGGGCCGGCGCTATGCGGCGGCGCTTGCCGCGCGCGGCTCGGTCGACGCGCTGATCCTCGCCGGCGGCGGCAAGGGCAGGGGGCCCGCCATTGCCGGGATGATCGAGTCCTGTCACGCCGTGCCCGCGCGCTATGTGCCGCTCGACGCCACGCGGCAGGGCGATATCGAAACGTTGCTTCGCCGCGAACGGCCCGATCTCGTGCTTCAATGCGGAAGCCTCTTCAGCCCGTGGGAGATTCTCGCGGGCGACGATCCGCATATCGCGACGATCCGCTCGGCCGGCGTCGCGATCCAGTTGCCCGCGCAGCTCCCCATCCTGTTCGCGGTCATGAGCGCCGTGCGAACGGTCGATGTGCCGGCGCCCGTCGTCAATCTGTCCTGGCCCGACGGGACCAACCCGATCATGGCGCGTCTCGGACTGGCGCCGACCCTGGGCCTCGGCAATGTGACGATGATCGTGCAGCGCGTGCGTGCGGCTCTTGCGCGCGATGCGGCGGAGCATGGCCGCAATCCGCGGGACATTCCCCTCGTCCGGGCGCTGGGCGATGCCGGCGCGCTCTGGGCCGCGCTGTCCTCGACGCCGCCCGGCAATCCGGCCGAGGGGTGCCGGATCTATTTGGGCGAGGAGGGACGGCGCGGCGACGAATGGGCCTATCGCGGCCATCCCCTCGAATCGGGCGTCCACCTCAACGAGCTGACCTGTGCGAGCTCCGTCGCCGTGATCGAGGCGCTTCTGCCGGGCGGGGCGCCCATCCGCGCGTCGTGCCCCGGCGTCGGCGGCTTGCCCGGCGGCTATCCCATCCGGGTCGAGGACGGGCGCGTCGCCTTCGATCTGCCGCCCGGGGTCAGTCTTGAAGACGCCATCGCCTTCAACACGTCGCTTGCGCGCGAGGACGGCATCGCGCGGGTCGAGAGCGACGGAACCGTGATCTACACCGACCACGCGCGGGCCGTCATGGCGGCGATCGACCCCGAGCTGGCCGAGCCGCTCGCGCCGGCGCGGGCGATCGAGCGATTTCCGCGCCTCATCGCGGCGCTCAGGGCGCCGCGCCCCGCAACACGACAACGACGACGAGGAATGCCATGACGCGAACGCCACTCGGGCTCATCGGACTCGGCATGGTCGGGCGGCACTTCGCCCATCATCTCCTCCGCGCCAACGGCCAGTTGACGGTCTACGATCTCTCGCGCGCACAGATGAAGGCCGCGCTCAAGGAGGGCGCAAAACCGGGCAGGAGCGCGCGCGACGTGGCCGCGCGAAGCCGCTTCGTCGTGCTCTCGCTGCCCTCGCCGGATGCGGTCAGGAGCGCCATGCTCGGACCGAAGGGCGTCCTCGCCGGGGCGAAGCGCGGCACGATCGTCATCGATGCCAGCACGATCGACCCCGCGTCATGCGTCGCGATCTACGAGGAATCGAGAAAACGCGGCGTCCTCTATCTCGACACGCCGATCAGCGGCGGCGAGCCGGGCGGCGGCGGCACGGACGGGGCCAAGGCCGGCACCATCTCCTTCATGGTGGGCGGCGACAAGGCGGCCTATGAGCGCGCGAAGCCGATCCTCCATTCCATCGGCAAGCGGTCCTTCTATCTCGGGCCGGCGGGCTCGGGCAGCACGGTCAAGCTGATCAGCAACCACATCGCGGGCCTCAACAACCTCGTCATGATGGAAGGCTTCGTGCTGGGTGCTGCCGCCGGCTTCTCGCCGGAGACGCTGATGCGGGTGTTCGACGGGACGGACGCGAAGAGTTTCATGATGACGGATTACTTCGCGCCGCGTTACCGACGGGGCGATTTCGATCCCGGATTTTCCGTCGACCTCATGCACAAGGATCACCGTCTGGCGGCGGATCTGGCGCAGCGCCACAGGGTGCCGTTGCTGTTCAACCAGTTGGCGCTCGAGGTCTATCAGATGATGCGCGCGCGGCGCTCAGGACAAAAGGACATCATCGACGCCTTGCATTTCCTTGGCGATATGGCGCGCGTCGATGTGCGCGCCATGCACCCGGCCCGCGCTAAGCGCAAAGCACGTCGATAGAGGGCTCTCTCATGACGGACGGACGGTTGGACGGCAAGACAGCGCTCATCTCGGGCGGCGCCGGCGGCATGGGAAGGGCGATGGCGATGCTGTTCGCCAGGGAAGGTGCGCGCATCGCCATTGCCGATGTGCAGGCCGAGGCGGGGCGGGGCGTCGTCGCCGCGATCGAACGGGATGGCGGGACCGCGCGCTTCGTCGAGGCCGACGTCGCGGACTCGGCGGCCGTCGATCGCGCGGTCGGCGCGACGCTCGATGCCTATGGGCGGATCGATATCCTCTGCAACCACGCGGGCTCGATCATCGTGAAGCCGTTCCTCGAGACCACGGAAGGCGATTGGGACCGGCTCATGGCGATCAACGTCAAGAGCATGTTCCTCATGAGCCGCGCGGTCCTGCCGGGCATGCTTGCCGCTGGCGGCGGGGTGATCGTCAACACCTCGTCGATCTCCGGCCTCACCGCAGCGCCCATGGAAAGCGCCTATTGCACGACCAAGGGTGCGATCCTCCAGCTCACCCGCGCGATCGCCGTCGAATTCCGCGACAGGGGCATTCGCTGCAACGCGATCTGCCCCGCCTTCGTCCGCACCGACCACGGCATGCGGGAGATCGACGCGCTCAACGCGCTCGGCTGGGACGCCTCGGAGCAAGGGATCGCGAGTCTCCAGGGACGAATCTGCGAGCCCGAGGAGGTTGCCCGCGCGGCCCTCTTCCTCGCGAGCGATGATTCGCGCTTCGTCAACGGCGCGTCGCTCGTCGTCGACAACACCTGGACGGCCGCGAGCTGAGCCGTGCGTTCAGCGGCCTCGGGCCGCCCGCGCCCGCGCGATCTGGGTCGTGATGACGGCGCCGATCACGAATGCCGCCCCGAGAAGCTGCTGGCCGGATAGCTCTTCGCCGAGGAGGAATGCCGCGAGGATGAGGATCACCACCGGCTCGATATTGCTCACCATCGTCGTGCGCGTCGGGCCGATCGTCTGGATCCCTTTGAAGAATCCAAGAATGCCGACGAGGTAGAGGAACGGCGCCGCACCCAAGGCGAGCCACCCCGTGACGCCGCCGGGAAGGTGCAGCCCGAAGCCCGCGATCTCCGCGCCGAGAAACAGCACGACGCCGGAGACCACCGAGGCGTGGACGGTCAATTGCATCGTGCCCGCGCGCCCGAGCACCCGCGCGCCGAGCAGGGCGATCGCGGCCGAGCCCAGCGCGTCGATGAAGGCGAGAATTACGCCGCGCCAGTCGAGCCCCGCGCCCGTGATGTCGAGTGCCAGCGCCAACCCGAAGAAGGCGGTGCCGAGGGCCGCGAACTGAAGCGGCCCGAGCGCCTCCTGATGCGTCGCGCGCCGGATCAAGGCGACGAGCAGGGGATAGAGGAACACGATGAGCGTCGCGAGGCTCACGGGAATGAATTGGAACGACGTGAAATAGGCGAAGGACTGGATGGCGGCAATCAATCCGATGAGAAAACAGCCGTTTCGCTCCGTGCGCGGAAGCATGATCGGCTCCGCCCGCGCGGCGAGGAAGAGCGAAGCCGCACCCACCGCGATGACGCTGCGCAGAACCAGGATCGCGAATTGATTGCCGCCGGATCGAAAGACGAGAGGGGCGAGAACCGCGCTCGTCGCGAATCCGAAGGCGGCCATGACGACGAAGCCGACGCCGAGCGCCTCTCGCCGCGACCGGGAAGCCGGGCCCGTCACGAGGCGTTCGGTTTGGACGGATGCCAGCCGGTGGTCGAGTTGAACGCCTGGGAACCGGCGGAGACCGCGACGCAACCGCCGATCATTGCTCTCAAACCCACGTCGGCCCCGGCCTTGAGCGTCGTCTCGGTGTCGTGATCGATGTCGATGCCGTCGCTCATGGACCCCCATCCGATCGTCCCGCCTCTCGCCTTCGGGCAGGAGCGGCGCGGCGCCTTTGTACACCGATCGCGGCACAGACGAAAACCTCCGTCTCTCTGGCAGGCACGCGGCCCTTCGGCTAGGGTTTCGCCGCGTTGCGGCGGCGCGTGCCGGACCGGGGGAGAGCGATGAGCCGATTGGGACTCGAAGAGAACGTGGCGAACGACGTCGCGGTCGCCCGCGCGGCCGCGCGGTTCGGGAAGGCCGGAATCAGGCTGCCGACCTTCGCTGAGCTGGCAGAGCCGACGCGGATTCCGAAGGCGATCACCGAGGCGCTCGGCGCGATCGATCCCGATGCCGCCCACCCGCTCAACCTCTATCGCGTCCATTGGTACAACGCGGCCGATCGCCGCGGGCGCGACGATACCCCGGGCATGCTCGTGCTGCCGTCCGCCCTCACGGGCGTCGAGGCGCCGATTCTGGTCATCCTCGGCGACCGCTTCCCGATGATCCACGCGCACAAGGTGCTCGCGGCCTATGGCTGCCTCGTGCCGCGGCTCGTGACCGGGCAGTTCGAGCCGGACCGTCACCGCGCGGTGTGGCCCTCGACCGGAAACTATTGCCGCGGCGGCGTCGCGATCTCGCGCATTCTCGGTTGCCGGGGCGTCGCGGTCCTGCCCGAAGGGATGAGCGCCGAGCGCTTTCGCTGGCTCGAGCGCTGGGTCAGCGATCCCGCCGACATCATCCGCACGCCGGGTTCGGAATCGAACGTCAAGGAGATCTACGACGCCTGCGCCGCGCTCGAGCGCGACCAGGGCAATGTCATCCTCAACCAGTTCTGCGAATTCGGGAACTACCTCGCGCACTTCACCGTGACGGGCCCGGCGCTCTCGCGCGTCTTCGAGGCGGCACGGCGGACCCGGCCCGGACTCACGCTCGCTGCCTATGTCGCGGCGACGGGCTCGGCCGGCACGCTTGCCGCCGGCGATTACCTCAAGGAGACGCACGGCGCGCGCATCGTCGCGGTCGAGGCGCTCGAATGCCCGACGCTTCTCTACAACGGGTACGGCGAACACAACATCCAAGGCATCGGCGACAAGCACATCCCCTTCATCCATAACGTGACGAACACCGACATCGTCACCGCCGTCTCGGACCGCGCGACCGATTGCCTCAATCTCCTCTTCAATACCGAAATCGGGCGGACCTACCTCGCGCGCCGCCACGGCATCGCCCTGTCGGTTCTCGACGGCTTGGCAAGTCTTGGCCTCTCGGGCCTCTGCAACGTGCTGGCGGCGATCAAGGTGGCGAAGC
>JBGPGW010000219.1:0-6162 GCA_041484095.1 Alphaproteobacteria bacterium
ACCGTGCGTGACCCCCCCGGAGGAGAGCCCTCAAGGCCTCCGCCCCTTGGCTTGGCGCAATCCGGTTCAACCGTCCCTCGGGGCATGGCAGGCGCTCCGCGGCGCGGTATGTGCGTAAACCTGTGGAAAACAATGGACCCGTCGAATCGGCATCCGAACGGCCGCCGTGAAACGGTAATGCGGGATGGCCGGCCCGAGGCGGTTCCGCCATCGAGGTCCGAAACATTTCGGGAACCTTTTCTTGACGGTCCAGCCGGCCGTTTCTAGACTTATGGCCTCGGATTCACAGAATCCGATTTATATGTTATAAATCAAATGATTGAGTAGACTTTGACGAACCGGACGCGATCCGGCCCGCTAAGGCGCAAGACGTTTCCTGGTCGCGAGAAGAAGAGTGGAAGGTGCCCCGATGGCCCGCGTCGTCAGTATTTCCCAGCAAATCTGGGACATGAAGTACCGGCTCAAGGCCGCCGACGGCACCCCTGTGGACAAAACGATCGAAGACACTTGGCGGCGCGTCGCGGTCGCCCTCGCGGCACCCGAAGCGGATGCCGAAGGATGGGCCAAGCAGTTTTATCAGGCCCTCGAGGACTTCCGCTTCCTGCCAGCCGGCCGCATCCTTGCGGGCGCCGGGACCAAGCGCCAGGTGACGCTTTTCAACTGCTTCGTCATGGGTGACATCCCCGACGACATCCGGGGCATCTTCGAAAACCTGAAGGAAGCCGCCCTCACCATGCAGCAGGGGGGCGGCATCGGTCACGATTTCTCGACCCTCCGCCCCAAGGGCGCGCCGGTCCGCGGCGTCGGCGCCGACGCCTCCGGTCCGCTCTCCTTCATGGACGTCTGGGACTCGATGTGCCGCACGATCATGAGCGCGGGCTACCGGCGCGGGGCCATGATGGCGACGCTGCGGTGCGACCATCCGGACATCGAGGCCTTCATCGAGGCCAAGCGCGAGCCGGGACGGCTGCGCATGTTCAACCTGTCGGTGCTCATCACCGACGCCTTCATGCAGGCCGTGAAGGAGGATGCGCCCTGGGAGCTCAGCTTCGCCGGCACCTGCTACAAGGTCGTGCCCGCGCGCGAGCTCTGGGACAAGATCATGCGCGCGACCTTCGCCTATGCCGAGCCGGGCGTCATCTTCATCGACCGAATCAACCGGCGGAACAACCTCAATTACTGCGAGGCGATCCACGCCACGAATCCATGCGGTGAGCAGCCTCTTCCCGCCTACGGCGCCTGTCTTCTCGGCTCGATCAATGTCGCGAGTCTCGTTCGCAATCCCTTCGAGGCGCATGCCGCGCTCGACATCGACGAGCTCGAACGGCTCGTTCCGCTCGCGATTCGCATGATGGACAATACGATCGACGTCTCGAACTACCCGCTGCCGCAACAGGCTCAGGAGGCTCGCGCGAAACGGCGCATCGGTCTCGGCATCACCGGGCTTGCCGATGCCCTCATCATGTGCCGGGCGCGCTACGGGAGCGAGCGCGCCGTCAGCCTGACGAAATCCTGGATGGCCGCGTTCCGCCGCGCCGCCTATCTCGCGTCGGTCGAGCTTGCCAAGGACAAGGGAGCATTTCCGCTCTTCGACCGGGACAAATACCTCGCGGGCGAAACGATCCGCGCCCTCGACGAGGACGTCCAGGCGGCCATCCGCGCCCACGGCATCCGCAACGCGCTCGTGACGTCGATCGCGCCGACGGGGACGATTTCGCTGTTCGCGGACAATGTCTCGTCCGGCATCGAGCCGATTTTCAGCTACCTGTACACGCGCAGCGTCCTCATGCCCGACGGCACGCGCCGGGAGGAAGACGTGTCCGACTATGCCTATCGCCTCTATCACCGCATGCACGGCGAGACCGGGCCCCTGCCGGATTATTTCGTCGACGCGCAGAGTCTCTCGCCGAAGGACCATGTCGTGATGCAGGCGGCGATCCAGGATTTCATCGACAGCTCGATTTCAAAGACCATCAACTGCCCGGCCGACATTTCGTTCGAGTCGTTCAAGGACATCTACATGATGGCCTATGATTTGGGCTGCAAGGGCTGCACCACCTACCGGCCGAATGACGTCACGGGCGCCGTGCTCGCGGTGAAGGGCGAGAAGGAGGACGGACCGAAGGCGCAGGCCGAACTGCCGCTCAGCGAGCCGCCCGCGCGTCCGGCGGACATCTACGAAGCCGGCGGCGTCATCTACATGACGCGCCCGCTCGACCGCCCCGAAGCCCTGCCCGGCAGCACTTACAAGATCCGCTGGGTCGACACGGACCACGCGATCTACATCACGCTCAACGACATCGTGCAGGACGGAAGGCGCCGTCCGTTCGAGGTGTTCATCAACTCGAAGAACATGGAGCACTATGCCTGGACCGTGGCGTTGACGCGCATGATCAGCGCCGTGTTCCGGCGCGGCGGCGATGTCTCGTTCGTCGTGGAAGAACTCAAGGCCGTCTTCGATCCGCGCGGCGGCCAGTGGTCGAACGGGCACTACATCCCCTCTCTCCTCGCCGCGATCGGCGAGGTCATCGAGCGCCACATGATCGACATCGGCTTCCTGCCGAGCCGCGAGGAGAAGGACATGCACATCGCCGGCAAGCAGGTCGTCGGGCTCGAGGAGGGCTCGCGCCACATGCTGCGCCAGTGCCCGCGCTGCGGCCAGGCCGCCATGATCCGCCAGGAAAACTGCGACGTCTGCACCGCCTGCGGCCACTCGAAATGCGCCTGACCGAGCGGCCTCTCGGCGATCGAGTGGTCCCTGACGCGCGGCGCTGACGCCGCGCTCGCTTCAGGATCCGGAGTCCATGCGCCGGACGAGATCGCGGAGCGCCACGAGATTCGGTTCGTCGACGCCGATGTCCTCGAGATGCCGCACGGTGTTCTCGAGATAGTCGCGGTTGGGTCCGCGGCTGCCGACCCCCTGCCGGATAAGGGACGCCGTCTCCTCCAAGGTCAGATCGGCCGCATAGTTGGGATGGGTGTGGTCGGCGACGTAGGTGTGCGCGTGCACGACGTGGTCCTGCACGACCACGGAAAGATTCACCGGCAAGCGCATGGGGTTATAGACGTAGCTCGTCATCTCCCGCTCGGTGAGATAGGCGAGCGTCGCCTCCGCCTCTTCGGGCGCCACGCGGAAGGCCATGCCATGGCAGCGCCCGCCCAGCTTGAGGCCGAGGACGAGCCCCGGCCGCTCGCGCGTGCCCCGATACTGGTAGGAGTAGATGCAGAACGAGCGATGAAACCCACTCAGCACGGCCGGCATGGCTTCGAGATGCGGGAACCCCGGATCCCACATCAGCGAACCGTAACCGAAAACCCAGAGCTCGTTGCCGTCGTCGGCCATGATTTCGTGCCGTGGAAAAATCTTTCAGGGCGAAGCCGTGTGCGCGCCCGCTGTCCCTCGACGGCCGCAACCTCTCTGATTATAAACGGCGCACGCTCAGTTGACGCTCAGGAATGCCGCACCGCCGCACCATCCTCCTCGCCGTTGTCCCGCTTGCTCTGCTCGCATTGGGATGGACGGCGCTTTGGTACTACGTTGCCGGGACCGCGCGCGCAAGATTTCTCGAATGGGCGGAATCGAAGCGCGCCGAAGGCTACACGGTCGCCTACGAGACCCTGACCGTATCCGGCTATCCCCTTCGATTGCGCGTCCATTTCGATCAGCCGCAGCTGGCCAAGGCACCCCAATACGCCTGGCGTGCCGACAGGCTGATCGCAACCCTCGAGCCGTGGCATTGGCGGTCTATTCGCCTGGAGAGCCCCGGTGAGCATCATCTCGTGCTCGACGACGGGCGACAGGCATTTCACGCCGCCTCCGCCTCCACGACGGGCGCCATACAATTCGACGCGAACTGGGGCGTCAGCGCGCTGCAGACGGCGTTCCGCACTGTCGAGATCGGTCAAGACGGACACCCGGAGGCCATCACGGTCGGCGCGCTCGATCTCGGCGCCTATATTCCCATCGGCGCGACCGCAGCGGACCCGAGCGTGGTCTTCGTCGTCAGCGCCGAGCACATCGTCGCGCCATTTCCCGGCAGCGCCGTGCTCGCCCCGTCGATCGAGAAGGTCGGGCTGGATATCGACGTCTGGGGCCACCCCCTCGGCAGCCCGCTCAAGGAGGCCGTCGAGGCCTGGCGTGACCAAGGCGGCTCGATCGATTTGAAAGTGGTTCTCCTGCGGTGGGGACCGCTCTTCGTCGAAGGCGACGGAACGCTTGCGCTCGATCGCGAATTGCAGCCCGTGAGCGCGCTGTCGGCGCGCGTCAGCGGCTACAGTGAATCGCTCGATGCGCTCGTCGGTGCCGGGCTGCTCCGGCCGACCACCGCGGCCGCCGCGACGACGGTGCTCAATCTCATCGCCAAGGCCCCGGCCGAAGGCGAGCCGTCCGAGGCCAAGATCCCGATCACGATTCAGGATCGGCACTTTTACGTCGGGCCGGTCGGGTTTTTCGAGATTCCGCCGATTCGGTGGGAATGAACGTGCCGGCCTGACCGGCTTCGACCACGCCGCGCCGGATGGCGCGCGTCTTGCTGAACAGGTCTTCCAGGAACTCGCCCTCGCCCCACCGTATGGCGCGCTGGATCGCGGCCATGTCCTCGGTGAAACGCTGCAGCATCTCGAGGATGGGCTCGCGGTTGTTGAGGAAGATGTCGCGCCACATGACCGGATCGGACGAGGCGATGCGCGTGAAATCGCGAAACCCGCCGGCGGAGAACTTGAAGACTTCGGACTGCGTCTCTTCGCCGAGCCGGGTCGCCGTGCCGACGATGGTGTAGGCGATGACGTGCGGCACATGCGAGGTGATCGCCAGGACGACATCGTGGTGCTGGGCATCCATGATCTGCACCTGCATGCCGCAGCGGCGCCAAAGCTCGCTCACGCGATCGACGGCCGGCGCCGGAACTTCGGCCGTGGGCGTGAGGATGCACCAGCGCTTCTCGAACAGCTCGGCAAAACCGGCGCGCGGGCCCGAATGCTCCGTCCCGGCGACCGGATGGCCGGGAACCAGGTGCACGCCCTCCGGCAGATGCGGGCCGATATCCCGAATCGCGCACTGCTTCGCCGAACCCACGTCGCTCACGATCGAGCCCGGCTTGAGATTTCCGGCAATCCGCGCGGCGATGTCGGCATACGTCCCGAGCGGCGAGCACAGCATGACGAGATCCGCACCGAGCACGGCCTCGGCCGGATCGTCCGTCACGCGGTCGACAAGATTGAGCTCGGTCGCCGCGGCGCGGGTCTCGGCCGAGCGGGCGCAACCGATGAGGCTGTCCGCAAGACCGTGCTTGCGACAGGCGCGCGCCAGCGACGATCCGATGAGTCCCAGTCCGATGAAGGCGATGCGCCCGAACAATGCTTTGCCTGCCATGATCTACCCCATGAAGGCCGCGAGCGCGTCGACGGCCGCCCGAAGCTCCGCCTCGGTGCCGATCGTGATGCGCAGGCAATCGGGCAATCCATAGGCGGCGACCTTGCGGGGGATGATGCCCCGTTCGTTGAGGAAGGCATTGGCCGCGTCGGCGTTGTGCTTGGCATCCTCCGGAAACCGGACGAGCACGAAGTTGGCGTTGCTCGGAACGACGCGGAGGCCGAGGGCGCGAAGTTCCGCCTCGAACCACGGCAGCCAGCGATCGTTGTGGGCCTTGGACGCGCGCGCGAACGGCTCGTCCTCGAGGACCGCGACGGCCGCGGCCTGGGTCGGAAGCGCCACGTTGAAGGGGCCGCGGATGCGGTTCAGCACGTCGGCGATCGCGGCGGGACAATAGGCCCAGCCGAGGCGCAGGCCCGCAAGCCCGAAGAACTTCGAGAATGTCCGCGTCATCACCGTGTTGTCCGCGTCATCGACGAGCTCCGCCGCCGGAGAATAGTCGGCCGCCCGCGAATACTCGGCATAGGCGGAATCGATGACCAGAAGCACGTCGTCCCGCAGGCGCTTGCGCAATTCGCGCAAGGCGTCGATCGGCAAATAGGTTCCCGTCGGGTTGTTGGGATTGGCGATGAACATCGCGCGCGTCCGCGGCGTCACGCAGGCGAGGAGCGCATCGACGGAGGTGGTGTCATTCACCTCGGCCGCCGCGACGGGCGTCGCGCCCGCGGCGCGCGCGGCGATGGGATACATGAGAAAGCCGTGGGCGCTGTAAATGACCTCGGTGTCCGGTC
>JBGPGW010000220.1:0-6108 GCA_041484095.1 Alphaproteobacteria bacterium
ATGCGGAGCTTCCGGGTGGTGTTGGTGCGATAGCGCTCGGCGGTGCAGTTCCTCAGGAATTTGAGGCTCCAGAAATACATCCGGATGTCGGGATTGAGCCGGAAGATGAGCGCCGCGTCCTTGTCCCAGAGCGACTTCAGCAGGACTTTGGGCGCGCGCGGCGAGGCCCAGGCGAAGGCGTGCGCGACGGCGAGAAGGCCCGCATTCTGGAAACTGGTTTCCATCGCGGCCCCGGGCTGACGGTCGATGAGCGTGACCTCGTGGCCCTCCTTGGCGAGAAAATACGTCGTCGCCATGCCCACGGCGCCCGCACCCATCACAGCTATTTTCATTTTGGCCCCCTCGAAGACGTCCTTTCGCGCCAAGACGTTAGCACAGGGAAGGCGCGGCATGGTAGGGAGTGACATTGCGCGACTGGGTCGCATTTGCGTCCTCTCGCGCCGCGACGCAAGCCCGCCCGTCGAGGACGCCCATCGAGGGAATTATGACCGACACGACCGCCGCCATCCGCGAGAAGGACCTCCGCCATCACATTCACCCCTGGGGCGATCACCACGCCATGCGGAGCCAGGGTGCCAACGTGCTCGTGCGCGGCGAGGGCGCCTATGTCTGGGATTCCGACGGGCAACCGGTTCATCGACGGCGTCGCCGGCCTCTGGTGCGTCAATATCGGGCACGGGCGCGCCGAGATGGCGGACGCCATCGCCCAGCAGGTCCGCACCCTCACCTATTACTCCGCCTTCGGGGCCCAGACGAATCCCGTCGCGGCGACGCTCGCCGAGCGCCTCTGCCGCCTGACGCCCAAGGGCCTCAACCATGTGTTCTTCTCGACGAGCGGGTCGGATGCGAACGAAACCGCGATCCGCACCGTGCTCCGCTACTTCACCCTCATCGGCAAGCCGAACAAGCGCCACATCCTGACGCTCGAGGACGCCTATCACGGCAGCACCTATCTGACGGCGTCCATGTCGGGCCCGGCCTTCTATCCCGGCTGGGCGCGGGAGACCGGGTTCATCCATCGCGTCGCCAAGCCCTATCCCTATCGCTGTCCCCAAGGCATGGGCGAAGCGGCCTTCCTCGCCCATCTCGCGGCCAATCTCGAAGAGACGATCGAGCGGCTCGGCGCCGATCAGGTCGCCTGTTTCATCGCCGAGCCCATCATGGGGCGCGGAATCGTCCTGCCGCCCGAGGGCTATCACCGGCGGATGGGAGAGATCTGCCGCACGCACGGCGTGCTCTACATCTCGGACGAGGTGGTCACGGGCTTCGGGCGTCTCGGTCACGTCTTCGCGAGCGAGGCGCGCTTCGACATTGCGCCCGACATTCTCGTCTCGGCCAAGGGCATCTCATCCGGCTACATCCCGCTGGCCGCGACGTTCGTGTCGGATGAAATCTATGAGGCGCTCAGCGCGCCGGGCGAGGTCTACTACCACGGCTTCACCTATTCCGGGCATCCCGTCGCCTGCGCCGCGGCGTTGAAGAATCTCGAGATCATCGAACGCGAGAAGATTTGCGAGACCGTGCGCGACCGGGGCCTCAGATTCCAGCGCATGCTCGAATCGCTCACCGACCTGGCGCTCGTCGGCGAGGCGCGCGGCAGCCATTACATGATGGGCATCGAGTTCGTCCAGAACCGGACGACGCGCGAACGCTTTCCCGAATCGATGAAAGTCTCCGAGCGCGTGACGCGGAAGGCCTATGCCAAGGGCCTCATCGCCCGCGCGATCATGCCGGAGGTCGTGCTGCTCTCCCCCACCCTCGTGCTGAGCGAGTCCGACATCGCCGCGATCGAGCGAATCCTGCGCGAAAGCATTCGCGAGACGATGGACGAGCTGTCACGCGAGCGCCTCTGGCGCCCGGGGGCGTAGTCCGTGCGCGTTACACGCTTTTCGCTACCCCCATGCGTTGAGAGACACGGCATAAGGAATTTTATCCCGCATTCCCTGGATGAACCACCGAGCGACACCGCGCTCACGGATGTGTCATCACGACGGGAGGTGTCTGTCTCAGTGACGAGGAAAAGGGCCAAATCGGTGAATCAAACGTCGTTTGGGATGCCGGAGACGACCGGAAACGCCGAGAGCACGACCCAGCCCGCCCATGGCTATCGGGGAACCCCGCCGGCTGCTATCGTCCATGCCGTTCCGGAGTTCATCTGGGGAGTAAGGGTTAGGAACAAAAGCGAAGCCGAGTCTCGTTTGAGGATACCGCCTGGAAAAACGGGGAACTCAAGATGCGAACACTTCAAATTGTCGCCATCGCGGGGGTTGTCGCTGCGCTTGCCGCCGCCATCGTATCGATCACGTCGGGAGGCATCGAAGTTCACGACAACATGTTCGCTTACGTCAAGGATCTAAGAACGGCCGGGCGATACGCCGCGATTGCCGCGATCGCCAATGCCGTCGCTCTTGCGGCCAATATTTGGCAGACCCGTCTGAAGTGAAGGGACTCGGCCTGCGCGGCTTGTCCGGCGTGCCTGGCGAGGCTTGATTGCCCACGAAATTTTCGGTGCGCCACCGCAATGCTCGCGCGCCGTCTCGCAGAGACCGTCGCGCAGGTGATCGAGGCCGGCGCTCCGCTATCGGTTATGCGCCCTCACCCCCGCTGC
Source organism: Alphaproteobacteria bacterium (assembly GCA_041484095.1). Classification (GTDB taxonomy): domain Bacteria; phylum Pseudomonadota; class Alphaproteobacteria; order CADEGL01; family CADEGL01; genus JBGPGW01. The sequence continues at coordinate 2,609 of JBGPGW010000220.1, forward strand.
CCGAACCGCCACGCGTCCTGCTTGCCTGCGCGCTTGGCCGCCAAGCACGCGATCGCCTCGGCGATAAGGCGCGCGGCGAGGAGACTCGTCGTGCCGCTTCGGTTGTCGAAATCGGGCGAGACCTCGACGACGTCGAAGCCGGCGAAGCCGTCGCGGCAGACGATGCGCACGCCTTCTATGATCTCGCGGCTCGTGAGGCCGCCGGGCTCCGGGCTGTTGGTGCCGGGGGCGTAGGCCGGGTCGACCGCGTCGATGTCGACGCTGACATAGATGGGGCGCCCGTCGGGCGAGGCGATCCGTCGCGCCTCCTCCGCCACCGCCGCCATGCCGCGCGCCTCGACCTCGGCGTTCGAGAACACGCGCATGCCGAGCTTCTTATAGAGCGGCGTCCACTCCGGCACGTTCCGCGGCCCCTTGATGCCGATCATCGCGACGCGGCGCGGATCGACTTCCTTGATCTCGCAGATGCGCTTGACCGGCGACGCCCGCGTCAGGCGATCGCCGTTGAGGGATTCCGAGAGATCGAGATGGGTGTCGAAGACGATGACGCCCAACGGCCCGCCGGTCTTGCGCGCGACGGCCGCAACGGCGGGATAGGAGATGCCGTGATCGCCCCCCATCATGAGCGGCACCCCACCCGTGCCGTGGATCTCATCGATCCGCCGCTCGAGCCGCCGGTAGGATTCGGGCGTGTCGCCCGGCGCCACGTCGACGTCGCCGCAATCGACGACGCGTACATGATCGAGCGCCATCATGTCCCAGTCGAAATTGTAGTTGCCGAAGAGAAGCGAGAACTTGCGGATCTCCTGCGGCGCCCGGCGCGTCGCCCCGCCCCGATAGGTCGCGATGCCGTCATAGGGCATGCCGATGACGACGGCATCGGCCTTGATCCCCTTGAGCTGGGGCGCGTGCTCGACCGCCATGAAGGGCGGCACGTCGCCATACATCTTCGGGACGCCTGCCGGCTGCAGCGTGGTTTTGCGCGCGTCATCCATGGCTTCTGTCCTCATCAGCCCCATGCTTCGACGAACTCGGCATGGGGGTTCATGTCCGGTCATCATCCTTCGACAAGCTCAGGATGAGGTTTCATATCCGGTCCTCATGCTGAGCCTCTCGAAGCATGAGGGATGTTCACTCGCCGTATGTCAGCCCTTCCATGTCCATCGCGGGCTTCCGCCCCAGCATGATGTCGACGACGGCGCGCGAGGCACCACACGACATCGTCCAGCCGGCGGCGCCGTGGCCGACATTGAGAAAGAGATTCTTGTATTTCGCGCGGCCGAGGATCGGGGGCCCGTGCGGCGTCACGGGGCGCAGACACGCGTAATAGGTCGGGTTCGCGTAGTCGCCGCCATCGGGGAAGAGATCCTGCGCCACTTTGAACACGCCCCTAAACTGATGCGGCGCATAGGTCTTGTCGTGGCCGGCGAACTCGGCCTTCCCGCCCACGCGCAGGCGATTGCCCAAGCGCCCGAACGCGACGAGATTGTCTTCCTCGATGATGCCGACGGTGGGCGCGTGCTTGTATCCCTCGGTCGAGACGGTCGCGGTATAGCCCTTGATGGGATAGATCGGGAGGGAGAGGCCGATGCGCCGGCCGAGGCGCGCGCTGTCGAGGCCGAGTGCCAGCACATAGGAATTGGCCGTGAGGTCGCCCTTGTCGGTCGAGATTCCCGTGACGCGGTCGCCCTCCGTCTTGATTCCGGTCACGGAAGTGTTCAGGCGAAACGTGACGCCCTTCGAGGCCGAGAGCTTCGCGAGATTGCGCGTGAAGAGAAGCGCGTCGCCCGAGCCTTCGGACGGGCCGAAGAGACCGCCCGCGATCTTCTCGCGCGTGGGGCCAAGCGCCGGCTCGATCGCGACGCAGCGCGCGCGGTCGACATTCTCGAGCGGCAATCCGTGCCGGCGCAGAAGATCCCAGGCCGAGAGGCCGTGATCGAGTGTCTTCTGCGTGCGGAAGAGATAAAGGATGCCCTTGTCGTTGCCGTCATAGGCGATGCCTTCCTCGTCGCGGAGCGCCCGCACCATCGCCATCCCGTACATCATGACGCGCAGGATGCGGAGCGAATTGGCCTCGTAGCGCCCGGCCGTGCAATTCGCGAGGAATCTGAGACCCCAGAGCCAGAACTCCGGCTCGAAGCGCAGCTTGAAGCGAAGTGCGGGATCCTCCTGGAAGAGCGATTTGAGGAGCGTCTTCGGTGCCGCGGGCGAGGCCCAGGCCTGCGAATGGCCGGGGGCGAGCAAGGCGCCGTTCTGGAAGCTGGCCTCGAGGCCTGTGTCCTCGCGCCGCTCGATGACTGTGACCTCATGGCCTTCCCTCGCGAGGTACCAGGCCATGCTGACGCCGATGATGCCGCCCCCCATGACGATCGTCTTCATTGGCTCCCCCCGCCGGTCGTCCGAATGATCCCTGGCCCAACAGTAGCGGAGACGCCGTATGCCGCCAATGCTTCGGCTGGTGACCGACGTCTCGGTCGGCCAGCGGCAGCCCTGAAATCAAATCCAATTGCGCTTGAGCAATGTCATGAGGGCGCACCGATGTAGGATCGAAGCGCCGTCGCCCCCCTCCCTACCCTTCCCCTTGCAGGGGGAGGGACGCGAGCGCAGCGAGCGCGGGTGGGGGTCCTATGCTCTCGCACTCAATGACCCGCCAAAGAATGAGCCAAGAGAAAAAGAGACGTGTGCCGCTTCGTCTTCCGACAGGCTCGGCACGAGGCGTGGGCGGGTGGTGCGTGCCGACGCCGGTTGATCCCGAGAGGGCGGCCGCTCTACTCTCCAAGCGCAAGACCGCGCGCGAATGACCAGAGCCAACGAACCCATGCGCTCCAACAGCCTCGACATCCGCCCCTTCGCCGGTGCGCTCGGTGCCGAAATTCATGGCGTCGATCTCGCCCGCGATCTTTCGCCCGCGACGATCGATTCGATCCGGCACGCGTTCCTCGACCATCTCGTGATCTTCTTCCGCAATCAGACGCTCGATTCCCGCCAGTTCATGGCGTTCGCGCGCGCCATGGGCCGGCCGGTCGAGTATCCCTTCGTCAAGGGGCTGGATGAGGAACCCCTCATCATCCCCGTCGTGAAGCTCGAGCATGAGCGCGTCAATTTCGGCGGCATCTGGCATTCCGACACGACCTATCTCGACCAGCCGCCCATGGGGTCGATGCTGATCGCGCGCGCGGTGCCGCCTTACGGCGGCGACACGCTGTTCGCGAACCAGTATCTCGCCTATGAGACGCTCTCGCCTGGCCTCAAGCGCACGCTCGATCACCTCACCGGCGTGAGCGATTCGATGCGGGCCGACGTCTCGCGCACGCGCGAAGATCGCATCCGCGACAACCCGAATGCGGACGCGAAGAAACATTATGTGGCCGAGCATCCCGTCGTGCGCACCCACCCCGAGACGGGACGGAAGTCGCTCTACGTCAACGTCGCCCACACCGCGCGCTTCAAGGACATGACGGAGGATGAAAGCGCGCCGCTTCTCGGATATCTCTTCCAGC
>JBGPGW010000221.1:0-6102 GCA_041484095.1 Alphaproteobacteria bacterium
CCATACGCTGACCGCGACCGAAGCCGCCCGCCTCATCCGGGAGGGCGGCCTCAAGGCCGAGAAACTCGTCTCCTCCTGCCTCGCGCGCATCAAGGCCCGCGAGCCCGTGGTCGACGCCTGGGCCTATCTCGATTTCGACCGCGCGCTCGCCCAGGCCAAGGCGCTCGATCGCGGACCCGTTCAAGGCCCGCTCCACGGCATCCCCTTGGGCGTCAAGGACATCATCGACACGGCCGACATGCCGACGGCCTACGGCTCTCCCATCTACCGGGACCACCGCTCCGGCTGGGACGCCGCATGCGTCGCGCTGGCACGCGCGGCGGGTGCGATCATTTTGGGCAAGACCGTCACCTCCGAATTCGCCCTCTACCACGCCGGCAAGACCAAGAACCCGCACGACCCCGCGCGCTCGCCGGGCATCTCCTCCATGGGCTCGGCCGCGGCGGTCGCCGACCGCATGGTGCCGCTCGCCTTCGGGACGCAGACGGGCGCCTCGATCCTGAAGCCCGCGACCTTCTGCGGCGCCATCGGCTACAAGCCGAGCTTCGGCACCTTCAACCGCACGGGCATCCACCCCGCCTCGGATTCGCTCGACACGCTCGGCCATTTCGCGCGCTCGATCGACGACATCGCACTCCTCGGCACCGTGCTCTCGGGACGGCCCGATTTCGGCGCGGGTGCGATGGAGCGGGCACCCCGGATCGGCCTCTGCCGCACCGCCGAATGGGCGAAGGCCGATACGGCCATGAAGACCGCGCTCGAAGAGGCGGCCGCGCGCCTCGCCAAGGCCGGCGCCGTCATTGAGGAGATCGAGCTGCCCGATCCCTGCCGGGGCCTCAACGAAGCCTGCCTCGTCATCATGCGCTATGAATCCGCGCGCGCGCTTGCGCACGAATACCGGGTCTGGCCGGACGGGTTGAGCGAGCGTCTCCGCGGCGTGATCGCGCAAGGTCTCGCCTGTCCGCACGATCGCTATCTCGAGGCGCTGGCGCTGGCCGAGCGCTGCCGCGCGCTCGTCGCCCCCCTCTTCGGGCGGGTCGACCTGCTGATGACGCCGCCGTCGGAATGCGAGGCGCCGCTCATCAAGGACGTCATCGGCGATTCCGTGTTCAACCGCCTCTGGACGCTCCTCCACCTGCCGTGTCTCGCATTCCCCACGGGGAAAAGCGCCTACGGCCTGCCGGTCGCGGTCCAGCTCGTGGGCTCGATGCATGGCGACGACGCGCTCTTGCGCGCTGCGCGCTGGGTCGAGGCGCAATACGCGTGAGGCGCGGCGCGGCCATGGTGCCGCCGGCTCGGCGCGCGCGTCGCACGCCCGGACCGCCGACGTAAAGCGTAACTTGACGCGCGTCACCCTGGTCTGTTAGCGTTTCTCATGGATATTCGCAGCATCGCCCATAGGGGCCTGCGACGTTTCATCGTGAAGGACAACCCCTCTGGACTTCCGGCGGCCTTTGTCGAGAAGATCCGCAACATCGTTTCATTCCTTCAGGACATGGGCGACGCGGATGAACTCCGCTTGATTCCCGGCTGGCGCGCGCACCGGCTGAGCGGCAATCGCCGGGACACATGGAGCCTGACCGTAAACCGCAATTGGCGAATCACGTTCCGGATCGACGAGACCGAGGGTGCGATCGTCGATCTCAACTTCGAAGACTATCACTAGGAGACTCATCATGGTTCGCATGGCCCGTCCCAGCCATCCGGGACCGTTCATCAGGGCGGAGGTGATCGAACCCTTGGGGCTTTCGGTCACCGAGGCCGCAAAAGCGCTTGGCGTGACCCGGCCCGCGCTGTCTGCGCTGCTCAATGGCCGGGCCGCCTTGTCGCCGGAAATGGCACTTCGCATCGAGAAGGCGTTCGGACCGAAAATAGACACCTTCCTGCGAATGCAAACCACCTTCGAGATTGCCGAAGCCCGCAGGCGGGAAGGCGAGATCAGGGTCTCGAAATATGTCCCCAAGAATCGCTCGGGCCAGACCGAGCGATCCGTTCGCTGAGGTCAATCGATGAAAAACGTCGTCGTCACGGGTGGCAGCGGCAAGGCAGGGCGCGCCGTCGTGCGCCACCTTCTCGAACACGGCTATAAGGTCTTGAACGTCGACCTCGCGCCATCGCCCGATCCCCTGTGCCATTTCCTCAGGGCGGACCTCACCGATTTCGGACAGGCGGTCGATTCCCTCCGCGTCGCGGCCGGCGTGATGGACCGCCGCCGACCCTTCAGGGAGGCCGAGGCGGTCGTGCATTTGGCCGCAATCCCCTCGACCGGCCTCGTGCCCGATGCCCTCACCTTCGCGACCAACATGCGGGCGAACTACAATGTGTTCAGCGCGGCGACCTTGTTCGGGCTCGGCCGCGTCGTCTGGGCCTCGAGCGAGACCGTCTACGGCCTGCCCTACACCCGCGTCGTGCCCGATTTCGCCCCCCTCACCGAAGCGCATCCCTTGCGGCCGGAGACGGGCTATGCCTTGTCCAAGGTTCTGGGCGAGGAGATGGCGCGCCAGATGCACCGCTGGAACCCGGGCACGAGCTTCATCGGTTTGAGACTCTCGAACGTCATGGACCCCGAGGATTACGGGGCGTTCCCCGGCTTCACGGCCGAGGCGCGCAAGTTCAACCTGTGGGGCTATGTCGACGGCCGCGACGTCGGGCTGGCCTGCCGCCTCGCCATCGAATCAAGTTTCACGGGCGCCGACAATTTCAACGTCGCGGCTTCCGACACCGTCATGACCAAGCCGAGCAGCAGCCTGATGGCGGAGGTCTTCCCCGGCGTTCCCGTCGCCGGCTCACTGGGCGAGTTCGAAAGCCTGTTCTCGATCGACAAGGCGGCGAAGACGCTCGACTTCCGGCCCGCCTATTCCTGGCGCGACGCGAAATAGGGCCTGGCGCTCCGGGACGTAAGCCAATGGTCCGGGAACCGGCCCGATAGTCCGGGCCAATAGTGAAGGTATCCCTGGATACCGCTTCGCCTCGCCTTCGATAGCGAAAAATGATCCTATCTCATTGAATAGATGAGCGGTTCACGGTCGGTTCCATCGCGAATCCCTACTTCCGATAGGGCTTGAGGAACCGTGTGCCATCTGTCGCCTTGACAAGGCACTTTGCCCGATCTAGAACAAACACAGAACGAACAAAACACGAACGAACGAGCCAGGGATCGGGGGCGTGTCAGACCGCATGACCCAGCGCCAGAACCGTCACTATCACCCGGATCTCCGCGCCTTGCGCGCGCGCTTGGGCGCACTCCAACGGCTCGACCGGCTGCCTGTTCTCGCCTTCGGCCTCGATGCGATCGATACCCATCTGCCCTGGGGCGGGATGCCGTGCGGCTGCCTTCATGAGGTGATCGACCGGGCGGATGGCGCGAGCGCCGGCTTCGCTGGCGTCCTCCTCGCCCGCTTCAGCGAGCGCGGGCCCGTTCTGTGGCTGACCGCCCGCGACGATCTCTACCCCGCCGGGCTCGAACGGCTCGGAAGCGCGGGCTGGACGCGCCGGCTTCTCGTCGTCCATACGCGCCGCGCGGCCGACACGTTGTGGGCGATGGAGGAAAGCCTCCGCTCGCCCGGCCTCGCCGGCGTGCTCGCCGAGACGGCCAAGCTCACGCTCTCCCAAAGCCGGCGCCTTCAACTCGCCGCCGAGACGGGGAGCGCCACCGGCCTCATCCTCCGCCGCCCGCCCCCAAGCGCGGCCGTGGCCGCGAAGGGCGAGCCGATTTCTTCCCCCCTCGATTCGTCCTCTCAGGCCGATGCGCTTCGGGCCGATGCGCTTCGGGCCGATGCGCTTCGGGCCGATGCGCTGCCGGCGAGTGCCGCGGTCACGCGATGGCGCATCGCTGCCCTTCCCAGCCGCCCGGCCCAAAGCGGTGACGGATTTCGCGGCGACGGATTTCTTGGATTTTCACGCTGGCGGGTTGAATTGCTGCGCTGTCGCGGCGGCAGGCCTGGCCATTGGACCATGGAGCAGAACGATGAAACGGGTGCTTTCACTGTGGTTGCCGAGATTCCCGACCGACCGGATCGCGCGGACGCGGCCCGCATGGCGGTCTAAGCCGTTCGTCACGACCTTCGCCGAGCGCGGCCGGCTCATCGTCGGCGCAGCGAATCACCTCGCCGAGGAGTCCGGCATCGGCCCGTGCCTGCCGCTCGCCGACGCACAGGCGATCCTGCCGAGCCTCGCCAGCCTTCCCGCGAATCCCGAGGCCGATGCCGAAGCGCTCGCGGCGCTGGCCGATTGGTGCCATCGCTACACGCCCTGGGTCGGCATCAACGGCGCTGATGGCCTCTTCCTCGACATCACCGGCTGCGCCCATCTCATGGGCGGCGAGGATGCGCTCGGCGCCGATCTCCTGAAGCGCCTTGAGAGCTTCGGCCTCACCGCCCGCGCCGCGGCCGCCCATACGCCGGGTGCCGCCTGGGCCTTCGCGCGATTCGGCATCGGCACGGAGCGTTTCGCCTCTCTTTTGTGCAGCGCACAGGGGTCCGCAGCAAAAAATCCGGCACCAGATTCATTGTACGCAAAAGAAAATTCGTTGTGCGCGGCAAGACCCAGACCCGCCGCCTCTCTCTTCCCCCTCCCGGAGGGGGAGGATGTGGTGCGCGGCCTCTTGGCGCCGCTCCCCGTCGCGGCCCTCCGAATCTCAGCCGCCCATGATTCGGAGCTCCGCCGTCTCGGCCTGAAGCGCATCGGCGACCTCTACGCCATTCCGAGGGCGGCCCTCGTCCGGCGCTTCGGCGATTCCGTCGCCCTTCGCCTCGATCAGGCCGTGGGTCATATGGCCGAGCCGATCTCGCCGCGCCGCCCAGCGGACCCCGATCTCGTGCGCCACGCCTTCGCCGAACCCGTGCGGGAACGCGCGGTCATCGGCGCCGTGCTCGACCGCCTGCTCGCGACCCTGTGCCAGCGGCTCGAGCGCAAAGGCCGCGGGGCGCGCCGGCTCGACTTCACCCTCTATCGCACCGACGGCACGCTGACCGGGGCCGTCGCCAGCACCAGCCGGCCGGCCCTCGACCCCAAGCACCTCGCGCGCCTTTTCGCGGAAAAGCTCGATCGCCTGGACCCCGGTCTCGGCGTCGATCTCGCCACGCTCGGCGCGCCCCTCAGCGAAGCCTTCAGCCTGCGCCAGACGAGCGGGCTCGCCCCCGCCACGGCTCGACTGGCGCAAGGTGCGGTCGACGAGCTCGCCCCGCTCGTCGACCGCCTCGACAACCGGCTTGGCGCCGGTACGGCCCGGCGCCTGGTCCCCATGGACAGCCACATCCCCGAGCGCGCCGTCCAGCGCCGGCCCCCCTTCGCGCCAATAAGCACGCCAACCGGCTCATCGGCCCGCGCAACACCCGGCCGGATCGTCGCCCTCCGGACAGTGCGCCCCTTGCGCCTGTTCGATCCGCCCGAGCCGATCGACGCCATGGCCCCCGTCCCCGACCACCCGCCGGTGCTGTTCCGCTGGCGCACCCGCCTCCACCGGGTGAAGCGCGCCGAAGGGCCTGAAAGAATTGCCCCCGAATGGTGGCGGGGGAGCACTCCCTCTCATGATGAGCGCGACCTCGCGCCCAGGACCCGCGACTACTACCGGGTCGAGGACGAGGACGGCCGGCGGTTCTGGCTCTTCCGGCGCGGGCTCTACCAGCCGGGCGCGCGGCCGTCCTGGTTTCTTCATGGTCTTTTCTCATGAGGGGTCTTTTCGCATGAGGGGCCTCTTCCCATGACGGGCTATGCCGAGCTCCAGGTCGCGACCAATTTCAGCTTCCTCCGCGGCGCCTCGCACCCGGAGGAGCTGGCCGAGACGGCCGCCGCGCTCGGCCACAAAGCCATCGCGATCACCGACCGCAACAGCCTGGCGGGGGTGGTCCGCGCCCATCAGGCGGCGCGCGCTTCCGGCATCCGCCTCGTCGTCGGATGCCGTCTCGATCTCACAGACGGTGCGAGCCTTCTTTGCTATCCCATTGACCGGCCATCATATGGAAGGCTGTGTCGGCTCCTAACCCTCGGCAAGCGCCGGGCCGAGAAGGGCCTGTGCCGGATCGGCCGGGACGACGTGATCGCGCACGGTACGGGCCAGATCCTCATCGTCCTGCCGCCTGAGGAGGGCGATCTTTCCCCGGG
>JBGPGW010000222.1:0-6093 GCA_041484095.1 Alphaproteobacteria bacterium
ATCCTCCTGGAGCGGGATCGCGCGCTTGAAGGCGCCGCCCATGGCGCGCTTCGCGTCCTCCGTCGTGGCCTTGTTGAAGGCGCCGACGAGGTGGGTGTGGGTGTTGATGAGACCCGGCAGCACGGCCTTGCCGCGCGCATCGACCGTGCGGTCCGGTTTGAAGCGCGTCTTGACCGCGGCGCTTTCGCCGACTGCGACGATGCGGTCTCCCTCGATCGCGACGGCACCATCCGGGATCGTCAGGTCGCGCTTGGTCACGGGAATGACCCAGCCGTGGTCGATGAGGGTCTTCGTCATTTTTTCTCCTCCCAATCCAGCCGATAGTGGAGCCTTCCGGCTGCCCCTGGCAAGACGGGCTGATCTGGGCGCCTTGGGCCGCGCGTGCTAGCATTCGCTTCGCTCGTGCGCGGGTTTGCCCCGACGCCGGCAGGGGGGCGTGTCGGTGGCGTCGCGTGAGCTGACAGGGACGTTTGACGCATTGCCGGGTTCGCGGCGATGGCTGGGCTTCGCCTGCGGCCTCGGTGCCGCGTTCTGCTTCTCCTCGGGCACGATCCTCGCACCCTTCGCCTTCGCTTCGGGCGCCAATGCGCAGGCCATCGTCGCCATTCGCCTGGTCCTGATCCTGCCAGTGATCATCACCTATGCGCTGATCGCCCGGCGGCCGATTCGTCTGCCGCCGCGGGAGCGTCTCATCGCACTCGGGCTCGGTGCGTTCGCGGCCTTCCAGATGCTGTGCTTCTATCTCGCGATCCGCCACATCCCGGTGAGCCTCGCGATCCTCGTCGAGTATTTCTATCCTCTGCTCGTCGTCATCGCGATGCGGGCGCTGTTCGGCGAGCCCCTAACGCCGGTGAAGCTCGGCGCCATCGCCGCGGCCATCGCGGGCCTCGTCCTCGCGCTCAGGGTCGATTTTGCGGCGCTCAACCTTTTCGGCGTCATGTTCGCCTTCGGCAGCGCGCTCGGTGCCGCGACCAAGCTCATCGCCAGCGGCTGGTTCTTGCGCTCGGGCGACCCCATCCGCCTGATGATCCACATGCAGTTCGCCGGCATCCTCGTCTTCTGGCCGCTGTTCGGGCTGACCGGTATCTTCGCGTTTCCAGAGACGCTCATGGGTTTTGCGGCGATCGCGGGCATGGCGGCGTGCAACGGGACGGGCATCATATTGAGCCTGGCCGCTCTCGCGCGCATCGGCGCGACCAGGACCGCCGCGGCACAGACGGGCGAGCCGATCTTCACCGTCATCCTCGCCGTGATCCTTCTCGGCGAAACCCTGACGGTCCAGCGGGCACTCGGCGTCGCCCTCGTGGTGGGGGCGCTCTTCGCTCTCCAGATCTGGCGGAGCCGCCAGATTTCTCAGGCCTGATCGAGGTCCCGGAACGGCGCCTCGCGCGCCTTGAGAAAGGCCTTGAGACCTTCTTCGTAGAGCATGCGGAACCAGCGCGCCCCTTCCGGGGATGAGTGCAGGGCGGCCGCCGCTTCCGCGTTGTAGAGCCAGGAATTGTGGAGACCGGCCAGCAACTGGGATTGGTTGATCGCCAGCTTGTTGAACTTGATCGCCGGCGTCGGGATGCGCGCGAGCTTGGCGGCGAGACGCCGGGCCTCGTCCATCAGGCGGTCCGCGGGCACCGCCTTGTTGACGAGGTTCATGGCCACGGCCTCTTTCCCGGAAATCATGTCGCCGGTGTACATGAGGTAGCGCGTGTGCCGGATCGGCGCCGTCCACGGCATCATGAGGCTGGGCGGGGCGGAGGCGTGGCGGACCTCGGGCTCACCGATCCGCGCGTCCTCGGCCGCGATCGCGAGATCGCAGCACATCATGAGCTCCATCCCGCCCGCAAGCGCGTAGCCGTTGACCGCGGCGATCGTGGGAATGGGTGCCGACCACAGCGCGAAAAGCCGCCTCTGATTGGCCAGCACATCCTCCCGCCATGCCTCGAAGCCCATCTCGAAATTGGCGCTTTCGAGGTCGTAGCCGGTCGAGAAAGCGCGGCCTGTGCCGGTGATGATGAGGGCGTTGGCCTCCTTGGAGGCGCGCTCGATCGCGTGGTCCAGCTCATCGAGGATGACGCCGCCGAGGGCGTTGAGCTTCTCCGGCCGGTTGAACGTGACGGTCACGAACTTGTCGCGCGTGTCCGGCTCATAAAGGATTTGCGTATAGGCCATCGCGTTCTCCGTCTGTCCATCGCCCGGCATGGGGCAATCGCGAGTGTATAGGGCCAGTGGTAGCCCATCGCCAGCGGCTTGGTTAAACTGCCCCGAGGGAGTGAGCCATGACCGTACGACCGCCAGCCGAACCGGGGATGCGCATCGAGGACGTCGATACGCCGGCCCTCATCGTCGATCTCGATGCCTTCGAAGACAATCTGCGCCGCATGGCGGGGGAGATGCGCGGCTCGGCGATCCGCGTACGCCCCCATGCGAAGACCCACAAATGCGCCGTGATCGCACTGCAACAGATGGCGCTCGGCGCGGTCGGCGTGTGTTGCCAGAAGGTGAGCGAGGCCGAAGCCCTCGTCGATGGCGGCGTCGGCGATGTGCTGGTCTCGAACGAGATCGTGGGGGAGCGCAAGCTCCGCCGCCTCGCGGCCATCGCGCGGCGTGCGCACGTCGGCGTGTGCGTGGACGATCCCGGCAATATCGACGATTTGGCCCGCATGGCCGGCACGTTCGGCGCTTCGCTCGACGTCTATGTCGAGGTCGATGTGGGCTCGAAGCGCTGCGGCGTCGAGACGCCCGAAGGAGCCCTGGCGCTCGCGCGGCGCGTCGCATCGAAGCCCATGCTGAAATTCTCGGGCTTGCAGGCCTATCACGGCGCGGCACAGCACAAACGCACGCCGGCGGAGCGGAAGGCCGCGATCGAATCCGCGGCCTCCCTCGCCGGGGCCGCCAAGCGCGCCATCGAGGCGGCAGGCATCGCCTGCCCGATCGTGACGGGTGCCGGAACCGGGACCTACCGCCTCGAGGCCGCAAGCGGCGTCTACAACGAGATTCAGCCCGGTTCCTACGTGTTCATGGACGCGGATTACGGACGCAATCAGGGCGAGGGCGGGGCGCCCTTCTCGGATTTCCGTCACAGCCTGTTCGTGTTCGCGACGATCATGAGCCGGCCGACCGATGCGCGCGCCGTGGTGGACGCCGGCCTCAAGGCGGTGAGCGTCGATTCCGGCATGCCGACGCTTGGCGACGGCATCGACGGCGAATATGTCGCGCCGTCGGACGAGCATGGGACGATGCGTTTGGGCCCCCAGTCGCAGCGCCTCAAGGTGGGCGACAAGATCCGGCTCATCCCCGGCCACTGCGATCCGACCGTGAATCTGTACGACTGGTATGTCTGCGTGCGCGGCGGCCTGGTCGAGGCGCTGTGGCCGATCGTCGCGCGCGGCGCGGTCTACTGATCCCGGGATCAGGCGAAAGACGCCAATGCGCGCCATCGTGATTCGGGCTCAGGGCGGGCTCGACGTCGTGACGTTCGAGGAACGGCCGGAGCCCGTGGCGGAGGCGGGCGAAGCGCTGGTGCGCGTCGCCTTCTGCGCGCTCAATCACCACGATCTGTTCGTGGTCAAAGGCATGCCGGGCGTGCCGGTCGAGTTTCCGCGCATTCTCGGCACCGACATGTCGGGCACGGTCGCACGCGTCGGGCCGGGCGTCGCGCCGTCCTGGGTCGGCAGGCGCGTGATGGTCGACAACATCATCTGGCGCGGCAACCGGATTCTCTCACTCGGCGATCATCTTGACGGCGGCCTCGCCGACTTCATCCGCATTCCCGTCGAGAATCTGATCGAATTGCCGGCCGCAGTCTCGTTCGAGGCCGCGGCGGCCTTGACCACGGCCTACGGAACGGCGCTCCGCATGCTGGTGACGCGCGGACGCGTTCGTGCGGGTGAGCTCGTTCTCGTGCTGGGCGCGAGCGGCGGCGTCGGCGTTGCCTGCGTGCAGCTTCTCAAGGAGTTGGGCGCGCGCACGATCGCCTGTGCGAGTTCGCCTGAGAAACTCGTCCGGCTGCGCGCGCTCGGGGCCGATCACGCGGTTGATTACACCAAGGAGGATTTCTCCGCCGCTGCCTGGCGCATTTCGGGCAAGAAGGGCGTCGATGTCGTCATCAACTTCACGGGCGGCGATACCTGGGTCCCGTCGATCCGCACGCTTCGCCCGGGCGGGCGTCTCCTCACCTGCGGCGCCACCGCCGGATTCGATCCCAAGGAAGACATCCGCTACATCTGGCGCCGGGAAGTGGACATCATGGGCTCGAACGGCTGGGACAGGAACGACCTCCTGGCGCTTATCGAGCGGGTCCGGACGGGACGCCTCGATCCCGTCATCGATCGCATTTTCCCGCTCGAGCATGCGCGCGACGCGCTCGCACACATGCAGACGCGCGCGGTCCTCGGCAAGATCCTGGTGCAAATCTAGGGGTGATTGCATGAACGACAAGAAACCTCCCGACATCGACTACGCGACGCTCGTGCGCGAAACGGAGGAGGCACCGTTCCACAAATGGCTCGGCCTCCGCGTCTTGCGCGCGGATTCCGAGAGCGTCGAGATCATGATGCCGTGGCGGGACGATTTTTTTGCGCAGGTGCAGCGCACCTATCTTCATGGCGGCGTTCTCGCGACGCTCGTCGACCTCACCGCGGATTTCGCGATCGCTGCCCGCATCGGCCGGGCCCTGCCGACGATCGATCTCCGGATCGACTATCATCGCGCGGTTTCCGGCGGCGAGGTGCGCGCCACCGGCATGGTGATCAAGGCCGGCCGCACGATCGCGACCGCCGAAGCCCGGGTGTATGACGCGAAGGGATCGTTGGTCGCGAGCGGGCGCGGCGCCTATCTCAGCACGGGGAATTGAGCGCCATGGGCCCACGCACGATCGATCTCGACCATGTCGGCGTCGGCGTTCGCGATCTCGGCGACGCGGCGAAGGTCTATGAACGGCTCGGCTTCACGCTCTCCCCGTTCGCGCGCCATGCGGGGGCGGTCGAGCCCGGCGGGCCGGTCGTTGCGCGCGCGACCGCCAATCGTTGCGCGATGCTGAGGGGCGGCTATATCGAGCTCATCGCCGTGGTCGATCCGAATCTGCCATCGGGCGGTCTTGACCAGCGAATCGCCGCGCGCGAAGGCATCCATATCGTCGCCTTCGGCTGTGAAGACCCGGTCGCGACCAACGCGGCGCTGGCCGGCGCCGGCTTCCAGGCGCGCGGGACGGTCTATCTCGAACGCATGGTGGACACGCCCGAAGGGCCGCGGCTCGCCAAGTTCGATCGCGTGCCGGTGGCGCCGGCCGACATGCCCGAGGCGTTCATCTTCCACATCAAGCACCTGACCCGTGAGGTCATCTGGCAGCTGCCGCTTCTCAGGCACGCGAACCGCGCGGTCGGCCTGCAGGAGGTGTGGGTTCATGTGGACGATCTCGATCGTGCGGCGGCGCGATTCCGGCGTTTCCTCGACGTAGAGCCCAGGCCAGAGGCGCGCGCGCGCGTATTCGATCTGCCGCGCGGGCGGTGTGTGCTCCTGGATGCGTCCGGTCTCGCGCGCCGCGGTCTCTCTCAGCGGCCTCCGCCTGCGCCGAGCGTCGTCGGCATCGTCGTTGCCACGACCTCGGCCGATGAGGCGGCGAATCATCTTCGGGCCGCCGGCATCGGCTTCGAGCGGCATGACGGGCGGCTTCATGTCTCACCCGCTGATGCGTGCGGCGTCGCGCTGATATTTGTCGCGGTCTGAGGGCCTATGGACGCGCGGCAGAGCGCCAATTTCGGTTACATCCCTCGGCATGCGGCCGAGCGCGCGCCGGACAAGGTCGCCGTCATCGACCTCTGGGGCGGGACGCGACGCGACATCACGTTTCGCGCGCTTGATGCGCGCCTCGATCGCTTCGCCGCGCTGACGCGCGTGCTCGACCTCAGCCCCGGCGATCGTCTCTTCGTTTGCATCGGCAATCGGGTCGAGTTTCTCGAGGTCTTCTTCGGTGCGATGCGGGCCGGTGTCGTTCCCGTGCCGGGCAATCCGCGCCTTGGTCGCGAGGCGCTGGCCTACATCCTGGCCGACGCCGGGTGCCGGGCGGCGGTCGTCGACGCCGATGCCCTTCCCGATGCGGCG
>JBGPGW010000223.1:0-6080 GCA_041484095.1 Alphaproteobacteria bacterium
CCGCATCTGTCTGTCTGGGTGGCGAGTGGGAATGAACCGGTCAGGCGCCGCGCCCGGACGAAGCAACGGAATCCCGGCTCTCGTCGGGACGCCGGCGTCCAGCCAGCGCGGCATTCTCGATACGAATCCGATGCCAGAGTATGGCGGCGTTGAGAAGCGAGAACACGCCTGCGAGCGTCCAGGCGCCGAAGGCCAGTGGCAGGACGGCGATCTCGCCCGCGACGATGAGATAGTTCGGGTGACGCATCCACCGGTAGGGTCCGCGATGGACGAGCGGCGCGCCGGGAAGCGTGATGATCCGCGTCGTCCAGAATGGCCCGAGACTTGCGATCACCCACATGCGTCCGAGCTGAAACATCAGGAAGACACCGAGGAGCCGCCAGTCGGGCGCCGTATCCCACGGCACGAAGACGATGAGGGCGGCAAGCCACGCCGTGTGAAGGGCGACCAGAAGCGGGTAATGCGCGGCCCCGGACTCGATCGCCCCGCGCGCCCGGAGACGACGCGTGTTGCGTTGGGAAAGCGCCAGCTCGCACAGGCGCTGCAGGGCAACGAGGAGGACGACGACGAGAAGCGCCGTCATGCCGTGCCGAGCGTGAGGAAGGCCGCGGTGAACCCGGGGCCGAGCGCGGACATGAGGTACCGGCCTTCGAGGCCGCGTTCCATCGCGCGGGCCAGGACGAAGAGAACGGTCGCCGCCGACATGTTGCCGTAGCGCGCGAGGACGGCGCGCGCGTCGACCATGGATCCCGGTGCGAGATCGAAGGCCTCCTCGAGCGCGTCCAGCACCTTGGCGCCGCCCGGGTGGCAGATGAGTCCGTCGAGGTCCGCGACCGTAAGGCCCGCACGCGCCAGAAAGTCGTCGGCCGCCGCGCGAAGATCCCGGCGGACGAGCGCCGGAATATCGCGCGAGAACAAGACGCCGAGGCCGTCGTCCGCGACGCGCCAGCCCATGACGTCAAGGGATTCGGGCCAAGTGTATTCGCCGCCGCGGCGGATGCCCAGGCCCGGTCCGTCGCAGCGCAAGACGCAAGCAGCGGCGCCGTCTCCGAACAGCACCGTCGCGATCACGTTGCTCTTGGAGCGATCGGCGTGGCGGAAGGTGAGCCCGCACAGCTCGACCACGACGAACAAGACGGTCGAGTGCGGCGCGGCGCGTGCGAGGGCGGCCGCGCGGGTGAGACCGAGCACGCCGCCCGCGCAACCGAGACCGAAGATCGGCATGCGTTCGACATCGCGCCGCATGTGAAGCCGCTCGACGAGCAGTGCGTCGAGGCTGGGCGTGGCGATTCCCGAGGTCGAGACCGTCACGATGGTGTCGACATCACGGGCTCCGAGGCCTGCCTGCGCCAGACTCTTGAGCACGGCGTCAGCGGCAAGCGGGACCGCATTCTCGATATACAGGCGATTCTTCTCGGCCCAGCCACGGGGTTTTCTGTACCAATCGAGCGGCACGCAGGAATACCGGGTCTCGATTCCCGCGTTGGCGAACGCCGGCAGCAATCGCTCGATATCCGATTCGTTGCTGGCCCCGAACAGGATTTTGGCAAACCGGGCCACGTCCTCCTGCCTCAGCACATGGGGCGGGACCGCCGTCGCGAGCGAAACGAGCCGCGGAACGGGGCCTCTCTGCGCATCAATCGGTATTACAGGCAATGGATAGGATCTCCCTTCGTGCCCGCCAGGGGACACGATAAGCGATTCGACGAACCGTTACTCTGCCAATTCGACCGCGCTCTTGATAACCTTCCTCCGGTTTCTCGAGAGGGGCGCGAGGTGGGGATGAGCGACATCGTGGACGTCGAACGCGACGGTACCGTCGCGACGGTGGTGCTCAATCGCCCGGACAAGCTCAATGCGATCAACAAAGCCATGTGGCAGGCGGTCGGCGATGTCTTCGCGGCGCTTGGCGGTGAGTCGTCGATTCGGTGCATCGTGCTGCGCGGGGCGGGCGAGAAAGCGTTCAGCCCGGGGGCGGACATCGCCGAGTTCGGCTCGGTGCGCGCCGATGTGTCAGAGGCCACGGTCTATGGCGGGCTCATGCACCGGGCGATGGGGGCGATCGGGAGCTGTCCCCATCCGACGCTGGCGGCCATTCGCGGCATATGCGTCGGCGGCGGGCTCGAGCTCGCCGCCATGTGCGATCTCAGGATCTGCGGCGCCTCGAGCCGCTTCGGCGTGCCGATCAACCGGATCGGCGTTGTCATGGCCTATCCCGAGATCCGCGCGCTGATCGCGCTCGTCGGCGAGGCGGTGGCGCTCGAGATTCTGTTCGAGGGACGGGTCTTCGGGGCGGAGGAGGCGTACGAGAAACGGCTGGTCAATCGCGTGGTCGCGGATGATTCAGTCTGGGTCGAGGCGGCGGAGGCGGCGCGGCGCGTCGCGGAGGGTGCTCCACTCGTCAACCGGTGGCACAAGAAATTCGCCCGGCGCATCCGCGACGCCCGTCCGCTCTCGCCTGCCGAAGCCGAGGAGGGATTCGCGGCCTTCGGGACCGACGACTACCGGGAAGGCATTCGCGCCTTCCTGGCCAAAGAGAAACCGCGGTTCACGGGACGCTGAGATGACAGCGAGCAAGCCCGGACCGCTTCACGGCCTTCGCGTCGTCGAGTTCTCGCACATCATGGCGGGGCCCACCTGCGGCCTCATGCTGGCCGATCTCGGCGCCGCGGTGGTCAAGGTCGAGCGGCTGCCGAAGGGCGACGACACCCGGCGCTTCGCCCCGCCCGAGATCGGCGGCGAATCGGCGGCGTTCCTGATGATGAACCGCAACAAGCGCGGGGTTGCGTTCGATCTTTCGACGCCGGACGGACGTGCTGCGGCGCGGCGCCTCGCCGTCGCGGCCGACGTGGTCATCGAGAACCAGCGCCGCGGTGCCATGGAGCATTGGGGCCTCGGCTATGAGCAGCTGAAGCGGGAGAACCCGCGTCTCATCTATTGCGCGATCAGCGGCTTCGGCCGGACCGGCCCCTATGCCGACCGCGGCGGATTCGACCTCATCGCGCAGGGCATGAGCGGCCTCATGAGCATCACGGGCGAGGGGCCCGGACGTCCGCCGGTCAAGGTGGGCGCGCCCATGACCGACATCACGGCCGGCATTCTCGCGGCCATGGGCATTCTCGCGGCCGTCGTGCATCGCGCCAGCACGAATGAAGGACAGATGGTCGACACCTCGCTGTTCGAAGCGGGCATCGTGCACACATACTGGCAATCGGCGATCGCGCTCGCGACCGGCGTGGCACCGGGTGCCATGGGCTCGGCCCATCCGCTCTCGGCCCCTTACGAGGCGTTCGAGTGCAAGGACGGCTGGATCACGCTTGGCGCCGCCAATCAGGCCAACTGGCTTCGTCTCGTGGACTTGCTCGGGGCCAATTCGCTGAGGGAAGACCCGCGCTTTCGCGACAATGCGGGCCGGCTCGAGCACCGAGCGGCACTGGCCGAGGCGCTCTCCGCGTATTTCAGGCGGCGAAGCGTGCGCGAATGGCTCGACACCTTCGATGCCGCGGGACTTCCGGCCGGACCGATCCTTGACGTGCTGGAGATGCAGGCCGACCCGCAAACCCTCGCGCGCGGCATGGTGGTCGAGGCGCCGCACAGCCGGCTCGGGCCGGTCAAGACTCTCGGCAGCCCGGTCAAATTGTCCCTGACCCCGACTTCCATCCGGCGTGGGGCGCCTCTGCTCGGCGAACATAGCCGCGAGGTGCTTCGCGAGATCGGCTACGCCGAGGATGACATCGACCGTCTCGTCGCGTCCGGTGCGGTCCGCGACGGGCGCGCCGCCTAGCCCTTGATGCAGACGAGAGGCAGAAGCTTCGCGACCTTGCGCGCGAGCCCGGCGTGGTCGGCGGCATCGACCACCGCCGCCACGTCCTTGTAGGCGCCGGGCGCTTCCTCGGCGACGCCGCGCGCCGACGGGCTGCGCAGGAGGATGCCGCGCGCGGCCAACTCGTCGGAGACATCGCGCCCCCGCCAACGCTTTGCCGCCTGGTGGCGGCTCATGGCGCGTCCTGCCCCGTGGCACGCCGAATTGAAGGCGTGTTCGGCACCGCTCGCGGTTCCCACGAGAACATAGGACGCGGTGCCCATGCTGCCGCCGATGATGACGGGCTGGCCGATCGCGCGGAGGGATTGTGGGAGGTCGGGATGGCCGGGTCCGAACGCGCGCGTCGCCCCTTTGCGGTGGACATAGAGTTTGCGCGGCGGCCCGCCGGCGGCGTGATGCTCGACCTTGCAGGTGTTGTGCGAGACGTCGAAGAGAAGATCCAGGCGCGCCTCCGGCAGGATCGGGCCGAGGACGCGACGCACCAGATGCGTGATGATCTGCCGGTTGGCGAGCGCGCAGTTGATCGCGGCCCGCATCGCCCCGAGGTAGCGCTGCCCGATCTCCGAGCGGATCGGCGCGCAGGCGAGTTCCCGGTCCGGCAGGGTGATGCCGTGCTCGGCGGCCGCGATCGCCATGTCGCGCAAATATTCGGTGCCGATCTGATGCCCGAGCCCGCGCGATCCGCAATGAATGCTGATCACGGCGGCGCCGGGCGTGAGGGCTAACGCTTCCGCGGCGGTTTCGTCGAAAATCTCCGCGACGTATTGAACTTCGAGATAATGATTGCCTGAGCCGAGCGTGCCCATCTCCTGGCGTTGGCGGATCTTGGCCTTGCTCGACACGCAGTCAGGACGGGCGCCCGCCATCATGCCGCGCTCCTCGATGCGATCGAGATCGAGCGGGTCGCCGTATCCCTCGCGAACCGCCCAGGCCGCACCGCCCGCAAGCATCTCATCCATCGCGGCCGGGTCGAGCGTGATCGCCCCCGTGCTGCCGAGACCGGCGGGAATGCCGCGGAACAGCGCATTGGCCAGCTCTTTCTGGACGGCGAGGATCGCGGTCCGGTCGAGGGCGGTGTGGAGAAGGCGAACGCCGCACGAGATGTCGAATCCGACCCCGCCGGCGGAGACGATCCCGCCCTCGTCCGGATCGAAGGCCGCGACGCCGCCGATGGGAAAGCCGTAGCCCCAATGCGCATCCGGCATGGCGTAGGCCGCCTTGACGATGCCCGGCAAGGTCGCGACGTTTGTAATCTGTTCGTAGACCTTGTCGTCCATCGCGCGGATCAGATCTTCGTCCGCGTAAATGACGGCCGGCACGCGCATCGCGCCGAACGGCTCGATGCGCCATTCGCAGGCGGACGACCGTGTGAATCGCGCCGTATCCATGGTCTCTGGCCCGATCCTCCGATTTCGACCGATCAGTGCTCCTGCTCGTTATACTCCGGTTGGTCGGCCAGCAGGATTTCGTAAATTTTCGCGACGCGCCCGCTGCGGACCTTGCGGAGCTCGGCCCCCATGACGTCGTCCGCGAGGAGCCACTCCATGGCCTCCATCAGTTCGGCACTCGTGGCGTCCATGCCGATGATTTCAACGATTCGATCCTCGCTGAGTTCACCCACGATCGTGCGCACATCGTCCCGCGTCAAAGCGCTCATGACACACCATGCCGGCCGTTGTTGGAGTGATCTCCACTCAGGCCAGAATTGGCCGAGGCGCGCCTTGAGCTAGGTCAAGTTCAGACGTCCACCACGCACTGGGCGATCCATCCGTCGTCGCTCTGGGCGACCTTGAGCGCCGTGTAGGTGGCGCCCTTGACCTCGACCGCCGGCTCGTGGCGCGCGACGTCCACCGGTTCGCCCCACGCCGCGGCGGCCAGTTTTCCCCCGCCGATTTCGACCTCGAAGCGGGCGAAGACCATGCGTCGCGCCGCCATCTCGTAGATCAGGGCATTCAACCAATCGACCAGGAGCAGCTCGTCATCCGGCGCCGCGCAGGCGATCTCGACGCACTCGCTCGGGCGGATTCGCCCGAGATCGACACTCACCGCCATCATCGCGGCGGCCGCTTCGGCGAAGGCCTCGGCCTTCGTCGCGCCGATCCCCCGGACGCCGATATCGGCCTCGTGCGGGAAATGCTCCCAGCGTCGTGTGGTAGTGACCTGAGCCCCTTCTCTCATCCGGCGATGGGCGGAGTCCGTTCATCATTTGAGCCCATCGGACTCGGTGGTGCAACGGGGTGGGGCGCGAAGCCCCCGA
>JBGPGW010000224.1:0-6062 GCA_041484095.1 Alphaproteobacteria bacterium
ACCTGCTTCAAATAATAGAAATCAAACAACTTTGTTTCAAGGCCGGAATCGAACGCCTGGATGCGGGACCGAAGGGGGTGGTGCTGTCCTTCCGGGGCAACCGGTTCGCCAACCCCGTCGGCCTCGTCGGCCTCATCTCGAAGGAGGGGACGGCCGCGAAGCTCCGCCCGGACCACAAGCTGGTCTTCCGGCGGGAATGGTACGATTCAGCAAAGCGCATCGCCGGCCTTCAGGCGCTCATCGGGCGTCTCGCGGCGATCGCGGCGAAGGAAGCGGCTTAGGCTGGCTGCACCTGATCGGCCGGTGCCTCGGCCGCCAGTTTGAAGGCGCGCTGGAACACGTCCGGCGATTGCGCACCCGACACCATGATCCGCCGTTCGATGATGAAGCACGGCACGCCCTGGATGCCCATTCGCCGCGCGAGCGCATCTTCCGCCGCGACCGCCTCGAGGCCAGTGTCGCTGGCGAGGTAAGCCTCGGCCGACTGGCGATCGAGCCCAGCCGCTGCGGCGATCGCCGAAAGCTCGTCGATCGATCCGACGTCGCGACCATCCACGAAATAGGCCGCGAAGAGTCCCTCGACGACCGCGTCCTGCCGGCCTTGCTCGCCGGCATGGCGGATCAGCCGATGTGAAAGAAGCGTGTTGGGCGTGCGCCGGATGCGCTCGAACGCGAAGGCGATTCCTTCGGCGTCACCCGCCTCGCGGATCGGCGCGTAGATATCGTCCGCGCGCTCGGCCCCGCCGAATTTCAGGGCGAGATAGGCGCTCCGCTCCATGCCGTCACGCGGCATCTCGGGATTGAGCTGGAAGGGCCGCCAGGAAATTTCCACCGCTGCGGGAACGCCGGCGAGGGCGCGCGCGAACCGCCGCTTGCCGATATAGCACCAGGGACAAATGATGTCGGAGACGATGTCGATCCGCATCACCGCAGCATAGAGGAGCGGCGAGGGGAAGGCGACCGGGATGGCGGCGCTAGTGCCGGGTGGCGCGGGTGCGGACGAGGGCGCTCGCCAGGCTGTCGCCCGGCTTGGCCGCGGCGATGCCGAATTCGAGCCAGACCCGGACCTCGTGGTCGATGCCCGGCACGACATAGTCGGTGCTCATCAGCACGCCTGCGATACGGTTGACCGCCACCAGCGCGTCGGTCGTTCCGGTCTGCGGCAGGACCACGAGGAACTCGTGATCGCCCACGCGCCCCAAGAGATCCTCGGCGCGCACCAGCGAATCCATCCAGTGGCCGAGCTGGCGGAAGAGAGCCTCCCCGGCCGCAGGTCCGTATTCCTCGGTGACGTCCTTGATGTTCACGACCTCGAAGGCGGCGACCGTGACGGGCTTGGCGTTCTGGCCTGACTCCTGGGTGACGGCGCGGATATAGGCGTCGAGATAGGCCGTATTGGGAAGCCCAGTCAGCCGGTCGCTTCCGACATCCTTGAGCGCTGTCCGAAGCGCGGACTTCATCTGCTTGCGGAGGGATTCGCGGCGGACGAGCGTCTCGATGCTGAACCGCAGCTCGAGCGGATCGGAATACTCGGGCAAGCGGATCGTGATCCCGCGCCGGTGTGCCGTCGTCTCACGGAAATCGTCGAGCTCCGCGATCAGCACGACCGGCAGGTCGAAGAGGCGCGGGTTGCGCCTGATCTGCTCGGCCAGTTCGATTTCCGGCTCGGCGTTGCCGGCGGCATAGAGAACCAGCAGATCGGCATTGCCCGTCGAAACGAGGTCTTGGGCCGCGAACAGATTGCTCGCGCGCTCGACCGTGTAGCCGGCGGCGACCAGGGGGGCGAGGCTGTCATTCAGGGTCGAATCGCCCGACACCGTGACGATCGTCCCGGTATGGACGGCCGTATCGCGGTTCGGAAGCTTGACGGACGGCACGGCGCCGAGCGCCCAGACCGTCGCGATGCGGCGGCGCCACTCGGCGCGGATCGCCGAAAGACGCAGGAGAGGTGCGAGACGCGCGATCATCGCGGTCATGGACAGCGGACGCACGATCAAATCGTCGACGCCTTCGGAGAGACACTCGACGAACAGCGAATCGTTCGGCATGTCGGCCATGACAACGGCCGGCACGTCGGTGAGGGTCGGCTCACCCCGGAGCGCGCGCAGCGAATCCTTGAAACCCGGCGTATCGGATGTCTTCTCCACGATGACGAGGTCAGGGCGCTCGCTCTGGGCCAGCGCCATCACGCCGGAGATGCCGAGGGCCTCGGTCACGCGCACGCCGAGATTGCCGAGATCCCGCGCACGGCTGCGCAGGCGTACGGGATCATCGACGACGAGAAGAATATGGGCGGCGGCGCGCTCGATTCCCGCATGCGCAGCGGGTTGAGCGCCGCGAGACTTGTTTGGATCGGCATCTAAGGACACGGTCCCGTCCCCATGATTGGGCCTAGCAGGGCAGAGGTTCGGCGCGGCTAGCCGGTACTTTCGGCTTGCCGATCCTCGCGCGACAGGGTTAGGAAACGGTTAAGGCCCGGATATCCCCCGGGTCGGTCCATCCTCCGAACCCGAGCCAAGCTGGAACGCCCGATGACGAGCCTTTTCGACCTGACGCGAGAGCGCATCCTGGTGACGGGGGCTTCGAGCGGCCTTGGCCTCCATTTCGCCCGCACGCTCGCCCGGGCGGGGGCCGCCCTGGCCATCTCCGCCCGCCGCCTCGACAAGCTCGAGACGCTTCAGCACGAGATCGAGAGCGCGGGCGGCCGCGCCCACCCCATCGCGATGGACGTGACCGCAGGCGACAGCATCCGGGCCGGGGTGGCCCAGGCCGAGGCGGCGCTCGGCGGCATCACCGTGCTCGTCAACAACGCCGGCATCGCCATCGTCAAGCCGCTCCTCGACTACACCGAGGAGGACTGGGACCAGGTCGTCGATACCAACCTGCGCGGCGCCTGGCTCGTGGCACAGGCCGTCGCCCGGGCCATGGTCGCGCGCGAGAGCGGCGGCTCGATCATCAACATCGCCTCCGTCCTCGGCATGCGGCCGATCGGCCAGGTGCCGGCCTACACGGCGGCCAAGGCGGGGCTCCTGCACCTGACGCGGACCATGGCCATGGAGCTCGCGAAGAACGGCATCCGCGTGAATTCGCTGACCCCCGGCTATGTCGAGACGGAGATGAACCGGCCGTTCTGGACGACGAAGCCGGGTCTCTCGCTCATCGCGCGCATCCCGCAGAAGCGCATCGGCCAGCCCGAGGATCTCGACGGGGCGCTGCTGCTCCTGGCGTCGGACGCCTCGCGCTACATGAGCGGAAGCAACATCGTCATCGACGGCGGGCATCTCTGCAGCACGATGTAGGCTCTCCTTCCGAATCGGAGAATCGGGCCTCATACTTCGAGGAACTCAGCATGAGGGCCGGCGCGAACATCCCGCATCATGCGCCCGGCCATCCAAGAGGAGATTTGAACCATGGATTTCCGCCTGTCACCCGAGATCGAGAGTTACCGCACGCGCATCCGCGCCTTCGTCGCGGCGCACGTCATGCCGGTCGAAGAAGACCCGAAGGCCTATGACGAGGGCGAGAACATCAATGAGGAGGCGCTCGCACCGCTGCGCGCCAAGGCCCGGGCGGAGGGACTCTGGGCGCTCCAGATGCCGAAGGAGCGGGGCGGGCAGGGGCTCTCCGTCACCGGCATGGCCGCATGCTACGAGGAGATGGGCCGGTCCATCTTCGGCCCCGTCTGCTTCAACTGCCAGGCGCCCGACGACGGCAACATGATCCTCTTGAACAAGGTCGGCACGGAGGACCAGAAGCGGCGCTGGCTGCAGCCGATCATCGACGGCACGGCGCGCTCGGCCTTCGTCATGACCGAGCCGATGCCGGGCGGCGGTTCCGACCCGACCGTGATGCGCACGACCGCGGAGAGGAAGGGCAACGACCGCTGGGTCATCCGCGGGCATAAATGGTTCTCGACGGGTGCGGGCGTCGCCGAACACTTCATCGTCATCGCGCGCACCTCGGGCGACAAGCGCAAGGGCCTGTCCGCCTTTCTCTTCCACCGCGATCAGCCGGGCTGGAAAATCCTCCGCAAGATTCCGATCATGGGTCCGGAGGAGCATGGCGGACACTGCGAGATCAGCTTCGACGGGCTCGAGGTGCCGGACGAGGACCGCCTGATGGAGGTCGGCGACGGGCTCAAGGTCACGCAGATCCGGCTCGGCACCGCGCGGCTTACCCATTGCATGCGCTGGCTCGGCATGGCCAAGCGCGCGCTCGAGATCTGCACGCCCTACATCAAGGAGCGCGAATCCTTCGGCGTGAAGCTGGCGGACCACGAGGGCGTGCAGTGGATGCTGGGGGAGGCCGCGATGGAGATCGAGATCGGCCGGCTCCTGACGATGCACGCGGCGTGGAAGCTCGACCAGGGCGACTTCGCGCGGAAGGAAGTCTCGATGGCCAAGGTCGCCGTCGCCGACGTGCTGCACAAGGCGGTCGACACGGCGATCCAGCTCATGGGGGCGAAGGGCTATTCCGGCGACACGCCGCTCGAATGGATGTACCGCTATGCGCGCTGTGCGCGGCTGGTCGACGGCGCCTCCGAGGTGCACAAGATGGTGCTCGCGCGCAACCTCATCGCCGAGGGCATGGATTTCTGGCAGTGGGGGTAAGCGAACCGTCCGCCGCGCCGCCCAAGCGGAGCGGCGGCTCCCGTTCATGCCCCTTTAATCACCAATCTATTTGTAGGCGACCGCGGCGCTTGACGGGCCCTTCAAGGGAATGACCGCGAAGCGGCTGAAGCCGGCCTCGCGGCACCAGCCGGCGAAATCGGCGCCGGAATAGTCGAACGCGTCGCCGAACTCGATCAGCATGTTGAGCGACATCAGGAGGCCGAAGGCGTTCTCGCGCCGCGCATCATCGATGAGCGCCTCGATGACGATGAACGCACCGCCCGGCGGCAAAGCCTCATAGGCCTTGCGGATGAGCATTTTCTTTTTCTCGAGATTCCAGTCGTGGAGGATCATCCCCATCGTGACGACGTCCGCCTTGGGCAGGGGATCGACGAAGAAATCGCCGCCCGCGGCCGTGACGCGATCGGCGAGGCCCGCCTGCTGGATCTTGCGCGTGGCGATCGGCGCGACATTGGGGAGATCGAAGCTGGTGCAGCGCATGTGCGGGTTCGCCGCCGCGACCATGCAGGAGAGCTGCCCCGCCGCACCGCCGACGTCGCAGAGCGTCGTGTATTTGGCGAAGTCGAACGTCTCGGCGAACGCCTTGAAGTTTCCGGCCGAGATTCCCGACATCGCGTTGAGGAACTGCTCGAGGCGTTCGGGCACCGCGTAGAGCTTGGCGAACATCGGCTCGCCCAAATGCTTGGTCTCGTTCTGGGGCCGGCCCGTCTTGAGCGCCTCCGTAAGATCGGCCCAGAAGGGGTAGAGGCGCGCATTGGCCATCTCCAGGATGCCGCCGATATAGGCAGGGCTATCGCGATCGAGGAACAGGGCGCTCTCGGCCGTGTTGGAATAGCGCGCGTCCGGCCCATCGCCCGCGCGTTCGAGGAATTTGAGTGCCACGAGCGCGTCCGGAAAATCGGGAACGGCGCGGGGATGGAGGCGCAAGGTGCGGGCGATCTCCCGTCCCGTCATCGGCGTCTTCGCGAGTTCGGTGAAAAGCCCCAGCTCGACGGCGGCGAGAAGCGCCTTCGACCCGAAGAACCCCATACCGACTTGCATGATGTGAGATGGATCGAGCGCCGCCATGACCGCCTCCCGATGTGACGAGGCGCCGCCCTTCGGAGCGCCCCCCTCTGGGTAAAATCGCGCATTTCGGCGGCTATCGGCAAGACGCTTCTCCTGACCCCACGACATCAGCGTCCGGGCCTCTCGCGCGGCACGACGCAGGCGGCTCGCCTTCGGTTTGGCGTGCGCGACGCGGGATTTCCGTTGAACGTGTGCCGTTGCACATGCGCGGTGTCCAGGCGCCCAACCGGGTGGTAAACTCCGCGCACAGCCGAAGGATGGAACGTAGGGCCCGATCATGACGCCCGAGACGCGATACGCGCGAAGCGGGGATGTGAACATCGCCTACCAGGTCGTCGGCAACGGTCCGCGCGATATCGTGCT
>JBGPGW010000225.1:0-6058 GCA_041484095.1 Alphaproteobacteria bacterium
AGACTCTCGATCATCGTGCCGTTCGGCGCAATGAGCGCCACGTAAAGCCGCATGCCGTCCGGCAGGTTCGTGAGACCCCGCACCATGAGGCCGTTGTCCACGGGCCGGTGAAGGGCCGAGAGTTTGATGTCGGCCTTGAGCAGCCCGGACGGCGTGTCGGAGGTCTGCGCGGAAGCCGGGTGGTACGCGATCGCGCCGCCGACCAAGGCGAGAACGACGATAATGATGCGACGGACGATCATGCGGCACTCTCCGTTATGGTCTCACCGTTGAGAAAACGCATCGCCAGCCGGTTGAACCGGTCGGGATGCTCGAGCTGCGGGAAGTGTTTGCAGCGCTCGAACAGCGCCAGCCTCGCATTCGGAATCTCTCGCGCGGCGGCCTCGGCGCGGGCAAGCACGACGCGCGGATCGTTCTGGCCCCAGACGAGCAAGGTGGGCGCGTGAACGTCGCGGAGCCGCCCGGTAATGCGATGGGCCTGCCAGCTCGCGACGTCCATCAGCGCGTGCATCCGCCGATCATAGGCTGGCAGCGCGTTCGGCAGCGCATAGAGCGTGAGCTGCATGAGGACAAGCGCCTCGGGTACGGAGGCGGGATCGAAGACCACGTTTCGCATCCGCTGCCGGCATGTCTCGATCGACGGCTGGGCGATGGCGGTCCGCCCGTTCGCGTAGGATTCGCGGAGCGTGCGGGCAAGCTCTTCGTCCGAGTTGAAACATGTCCCGCTGCTGATGAGGATGAGCTTTCCGACGCGTTCCGGCCGCCGGAAATAAAGAAGGGCCGCCAGGAGCCCGCCGAACGAACTGCCGATAACCGCGACATCGTCGATGCCGTAGTGGTCGAGAAGCGCCTCCAGATGATCGAGCATGAAGGGCTGCGGCGCCCCGCCTCGGTACGCACCCGGCTCCGTGAATCCGTTGTCCAGCATGTCGGGCGCATAGACCGTGAAGCCGCGTGCCAGCGCGTCGAGGTTGTTGAGCCAGATGTCGGCCGAGGCGCCGACGCCGTGGAGGAGAAGGACCGGCGGTCCTTCGCCGCCGCGGTAGAGCCGCGTGCGCACGCCGCCGATGGCCGCGAATTCAACGCGCATAGACACGGATGCGCTCGGCCAGCGAGGGCGGCGAGGCAAGCGAGCGCTCGGCCACGCGCTGCTGCGTCGCGCGAAGGAGGGCCGCGTCCCTGTCCGCCGAGGTCTCGCGCGGCAGGGGCAGCACCGTGTCGTTGCCGAAGGTGCGGATCACGCCGTTCACGGATCGCCACGAACCCTTGGGCGGGTCCTCGCCGCGCGCGACCGCACGGATGCCCTCGCGCAGCATCTTCCGCATCATGATGACGCCGCGATCCGTCGTGGCGAGGTGTTCGAGCGCATGGCGCGCGATGGGGCGCTGGCTGATCTGCGCCTCGTAGTCGCCGGGGAAGCGTTGTCTCTCTTCATACGGCCGGCCGCCATAGTTGTTGCGTACCACGGGACCGGGATTGGTGATGTAGAGATTCTCCTGTCCCGGACGGAGACGGACGAAGGCGAATTCGAGCGTGTTCTCGTCGTCGATCGGCACGCGCCAGCGCGTGAGGAAGGGAATGTAGCAGAGCTCCTTCTCCCCGTTCTCGTAGCGCGGCGGGAACACGGGCGTCATGGGAATCTGGGCTATGTTCGGGCAGATGTATTCGATCGAGCGCACCCACACATCGTCGTGGATGCGCCGCGTTTCCTGGCAGAGAAGGCCGTGCGGCGTCTCGACGAAATCGAATTCGCCGACATCGGCGAGTTCCTCGACCGGCTTGCCGTTCTCGTCGAGGAACTGGGCGCCGCTGTGACGCACATGGAGGAACGGCTCGTGCACGGGATCGACCACGTTGTCCATGATCTGGAGCCAGTTGCACGGCTTCACATTGGCGATGCCGAGCGGCTCGCCGGGGCCAAGGGTGAAGCCCGGGAGCTCGAACGTGTCGAGCACGGGGAAGGGCGGCATCGATTCGGGCGGCCCCATATAGGCGAAGACGAGGCCTTTGTATTCGTGCACGGGATAGGCGGGATGGCAGAGGCGGCTGCGATAGGTGCTGTCCGCGGGCTCAGCCGGAGTCTCGAGGATGCGGCCGTCGGGGGCGAACAGCCAGCCGTGGTAGCAGCAGCGAAGCCCGTTCGATTCGATCTTGCCGTATTCGAGCGATGTGCCGCGGTGGCTGCAGTGCCGCCCGAGGAGGCCGATGCGCCCCTGGCTGTCGCGAAAGATGACGAGGTCTTCGCCGAGAATGCGGATCGCGCGCGGCAGGTCCTTCAAATCGTCGGTGTGGGAGACGGGGTGCCAGAACCGGCGCAGAAACTCACCCGCGGGCGTTCCGGGGCCGACATGGGTCAGCTCGGCGTCCTCCTGCGGCACGTGGCGCGCGTGGTAGCCGCTCAACGGCTTCGTGAGAAATTGCGCCTTCTCGCGCATCAACCCTCGCCCCCTCCGTTCCGCCGCGACGCTTGTTCCGCCTCGCCTGCTAGCTTAAGACCGGACCATCGGCATGTCCAAGGGCGGAGCGTGAGATGGCGAAGGATCGAACGGAGTTGCGCGTCGGCATCGGCGGGTTCGGCGCGATCGGACAGGCGGTCGCCCGGCGGTTGGACGGAGGCATGCTCGGCTTGCGCCTCGTCGCTGTCTCGGCACGCGACGGCGCGCGCGCGAAAGATCGCATGGCCGGGTTCAAAACGATCGTTCCGGTCGTATCCCTCGGCACGCTCGCGGAGCTGGCGGATGTCGTCGTCGAGTGTGCGCCCGCGGCCGTGTTCCGCGAGGTGGCCGCGCCCGCGATCGAGGCGGGCCGGATCTTCATGCCGCTTTCCGTCGGCGCGCTCCTCCAGCACCAGGACCTCGTCGAGCGGGCCAAGGCGACGGGTGCCCGCATCCTCGCGCCCACAGGGGCGCTCTTGGGTCTCGATGCCGTGCGCGCGGCGGCGGAAGGCGTGATCGAGTCCGTGACGATGGTGACGCGGAAGCCGCCCGGGGGCCTCGCGGGGGCGCCCTATCTCATCGAGCACAACATCTCGCTCGATAACCTCAAAGCACCGCTCAAGGTTTTCGACGGCACCGCGCGCGAGGGCGCGAAAGGTTTCCCGGCCAATGTGAACGTCGCCGCGGCGCTTTCTCTTGCCGGCATCGGGCCCGACAAGACGCGGCTCGAAATCTGGGCGGATCCGGCGCTGACGCGCAACACGCACCGCATCGTCGTCGAGGCCGATAGCTGCCGGTTCGAGATGGCGATTGAGGGCGTGCCAAGCGTCGAGAACCCGCGCACCGGCAAGCTCACGCCTCTGTCCGTGATCGCCGCCCTCCGCGGGCTCACCGCCCCCCTCAAGGTCGGCACCTGAGGCCTTGTTTCGCCTCCACCCCAGCCCATCTGAGGTAAGGTGGCGAGCGGCGGGGGCCTTGGACAAGAGAGGCAGGCATGGGTTTCGGACGGGCTGTGGCTGCATGTGTCGTGACGGGGCTGATGCTCGCCGGTTGCGGCGCGACCAAGGCGCAGAAGCCGATTCTCTACCCCAATGCCAAACTCACCGAGGCCGGGCAGGATCTGGCGGAAAAGGACATCGCGGAGTGCCGTAAGATCGCCGATGGGGCGATCAAGGAAGAGGACGGCCGCACGGGCCAAGTCGCGAAGAATGTGGCGATCGGCGCCGGCGGCGGGGCCGCCATCGGCGCGGTCGGCGGGGCCGTGGGCGGCGGCGGGGCCGGCAGCGGGGCCGTCATCGGTGCTGCCACAGGTGCCGCGGCCGGCTTGCTGCAGGGTCTCTTGACCCCGCCCAAGCCGCCGAGCCAGGCCTACAAGGCCTATGTCAACAAATGCCTCGCCGACAAAGGCTACGACGTCATCAGCTGGGACTGATCGACGGCGATCGTTCCCAAGGCACGGCCGGATGCGCTATCGGCAAAGAGGCGCCGTGCCGAGGCGTTCGCGCGCCGTGCCCACGACCTTCTCGATCGCGCGTGCGCAAGCCAGAACACGTTCTTCATCGTTGGCACGGCCGATGAGCTGTAGCCCGACCGGCATCCCTGCGGCATCGAGCGCCACGGGCATCGAGATCGCGCAAAGTCCAAGAAGATTCACGAGATAGGTGTTCTGGTGCACCGCGCGGTTGGCGGGCATGTAGCCCTCGATCGTTGCGACGTCATCCTCGCGGGGCGGCGTGCTCACGACCGTCGGGCAGACGAGCACGTCGATCGCGGCAAGGCGCGCCTCGGCGGCCCGGCACAACTCCTGGTGGCGCTCCAACCCGCGGAAGTAGTCGATCGCCTTGATCGGCCGCGGATCGTCGGGCCCCTCCATGCGCGCGGCGAGGATGGGGCCGAGCCGCCCGAGCCATTCCGGCAATGCACGCTGCATGCAGCCGTAAAACTCGACCGAGGAGATCGCCTTGCCGAGGCCCTCATCGACCGCGTCGCGCGCCTCCGGGAAATCCATCGCGATGAGGCGGGCGCCCTTCTCAACACTCTCCTTGATCGCGCGCATCACGCCCTCGGCGACGCCGGGCGCACAATTGTCGAAGAAACGCCGCTCACAGAGGCCGAGCTTGACGTCGCTGACCGCGGCCTGATCCAGAGTTCTCAACAGGCGCGCGCCATCCGCCACGGGGTCGATCGCGGCGAAGGCGATCGCGGAGTCTTCGACCGTGCGGGTGAGCGGACCCGGTGAATCGAGCGTGGGGCTGCACGGCACGAGCCCATCGAGCGACCAGCGCCCATGCGTCGTCTTGAGCCCGACCGTCCCGCTCCAGCTCGCGGGCATGCGCACCGAGCCGCCCGAATCGGTGCCGATCGAGACATATGCCGAACCCTCGTGAAGGGAGACGCCCGCCCCGCTCGACGATCCGCCGGACGTCCTGTGGTCGCGTGCGCCCCAGGGGTTGCGCGGCGCGCCCCAATGCTGATTGACGCCCAAGCCGTCATAGGCGAACTCGACCGTGTGCGCCTTGCCCGTGATGACGGCCTCTTGGCGGCGCAGCGTCGTGACGATCGGGCCTTCCGTTTCCCAGCGCGCGGGCAGGCGGTGCTTCGAGCCGCCATAGATCGGCATGCCGGCGACGCCGAGGAGGTCCTTGATCGAAACCGGTATCCCCTGCAGAGGCCCGAGGTCGGCGCCGGCCTCGAAGGCGGCATCCGCCGCCCGGGCCGAACGCCGCGCCGCTTCGGCATCGAAATGCTTATAGGCGTTGAGTGTCGCGCCGAAGCGCTCGTGCCGCGCGATGGCGTGTTCGACGAGCGCCGCGGCGGTGAGCGATCGATCGCGTAGACGCCGTCCGATCTCCCGGATCGAAAGCATCTCGAGGGCCATATCCGCCATGGCTTATGTCCTTCGTATGTCCGGCCGCACTTCCGTGAACGACCAGATGAGTGCCACGATCCAACCGAGCGCGGTCCAGCCAAGCAACAGATTGAGGAGGAAGATCGCCATGGCATTTTGGTGCCGCCGGTTCATCGCGATGAGCGCCGGCAGGAAATAAAGCAGCAAAGCCACGATTCCGGCGGCCATGAAGGGCAATCCGAAATGCTCCATCGACGTCTCCCTTCTCCAGGAACGGACGAGTATAGTCGGAGATCGGGCGCGTCACCAAAGCCGCACCTCCGGGCAGGGAAGGGCGATGTACGAGAAGACATTCTCAACCGATCCCTCGCGCGCGAGCGCCCCGCCCTCGCTTCGCCCCGTCGTCATGGGCCACCGCCACATGATATCGGCCGGGCACTATCTCGCGGCCGAGGCGGGCTTTCGCGTTCTCGAAGCGGGGGGCAATGCGATCGATGCCGGTGTCGCGGCCGGCATCGCGCTTGGCGTGGTCGAGAGCGAACTCGTGAACTTCGCCGGCGTCGCCCCCATCATGATTCGGCTCGCCAAGACGAAGGAGGTCGTCACCATCGACGGGCTCGGCGTCTGGCCGAATGCGATTTCCCTCGATCCGTTCGTGAAGGAGCATGGCGGCACGATTCCGCCCGGCATTCTTCGCACCATCGTTCCGGCGGCACCCGATGCGTGGCTCACCGCGCTCGAGCGCTTCGGCACGATGTCCTTCGGCGAGGTCGCG
>JBGPGW010000226.1:0-6017 GCA_041484095.1 Alphaproteobacteria bacterium
GCCGCAGAAGCCCTCGACCCCATGCGTCGCGGACGTCGCGATGAAGAGATGGGGCGCATCCCTCTCCCCCAACCGCGCCACGTCGGTCGCGAGCGCGCCGCCGTCGGGCCCGCGTCCGGGATGTTCATGGTGCGTGATCCCAGCACCAGCCGCCGCTGCCGCGTCGAGAAACTTGCGACGGGCCTCACCGTAGGTGAGCGCGAAATGGGCGGTCGGCGTCATGGCAGCGTCCCCTGCGGTCCGAAACACTATATAGCCGCGGTTGCGCGAGCGCCGCAAATCATGCCTGTCTCTGGCCCGGCGGTAACAGCGGCGCTAGAATTCGGCCTTGAATGATGCTGCGGCGGCGGCAGGAGAACACAAGACCCCCATGACATTCGATAAGGCCGAATATGCCGGACGCCTCGCGAAGGTCCGGGCGCGGATGGCGCAGCACGGCGTCGACCTCCTGGTCGAGGCCGATCCCGCGAACATGCATTACCTCACGGGCTATGACGGCTGGAGCTTCTACGTGCCGCAGATCGTGCTCGTGCCGCGCGAGAACACGGCCCCCCTATGGATCGGCCGCGGCATCGACCGCGGCGGTGCCAAGCTCACCTGCTGGATGAGCGAGGACAGCCTCCTCGCCTATCCCGAAGACATGGTGCAGCACCCGACGCGGCATCCCATGCAATACGTCGCCGAGGAGATCGCGCGGCGCGGCTGGGGGAGAACGCGCATCGGCATCGCCAACGACTGCTTCACTTACACGCCGCGCGCGGACGACGCGCTCAAGGCGGCGCTGCCGGATGCCACGTTCGTCGAGGTCGACCTGCTCGTGAACTGGGTGCGGCTCGTGAAGTCGGATTCCGAGATCGCGCTCATGCGCCAAGCCGGGCAAATCACGAACCGCGTCTACGACATGTTTTACAAGACCGTCCGGCCGGGCGTGCGGCAGTGCGACGTGGCGGCGGAAATCCGCAAGGCGCAGATCGCCGGCACGGCCGAATTCGGCAGCGACTATTCGTCCTCCATGCCGTTCCTGCCCATCGGCGTTCAGACGACCGCCTCCCATCTCACCTGGACGGACCAGGTGATCGAGGCAAACGAGACCACCTATCTCGAATGCGCGGGCGTGCGCCTTCGTTACCACGCCCCGCTCGCGCGCACCGTCCATCTCGGCAAGCCCCCGCAGCCTCTCGTCGACACCAACAAGGCCGTGCTCGAAGGCATGGACGCCGCCCTCGATCAGGTCAGGCCCGGCCGGACCTGTCACGCGGTCGAGGCGGCATGGCGCGCCGTCCTCGCCCGCCACGGGCTCACGAAGGAATCGCGCATCGGCTACCCCATCGGCATCGGCTATCCCCCGACCTGGGGCGAACGCACGGCGAGTCTCCGGAAAGACGACATGACCGTGCTCGAGCCCAACATGTGCTTCCACATGATCCTCGGCATGTGGACGGGCGATCGCGGCTTCGAGACGAGCGAGAGCTTTCGCGTGACGGAGACGGGGCACGAGTGCTTCTCCTCCGTCCCGCGCGGCCTGCGCGTCATCGAGTAGGCGAACCGGCGACAACAAGGTGCAGGTCTAATCCGGCGCACATCCCAGGAGAGGCGTTCATGACCACACCACCATCCGACCCGCTTGTCATCGGATTGCCGATCCCGGATCGGATGGCGCCGGCCTATGCCTATTTTGCTGCGGCAGCGGCGCTCGGCTACGACCGAGTGGAGGGACTTCGCTTCACGTTTCTTTACGGCGGCACGCCGCTTCTGACCGCCGAGGCGCTTGCCGCCGGGCGTTGCCGCTTCGCGCCGCTCAACATGGCCATCGGCTTTCTCGCCAACGAGCGCGGCTGGCCCCTTCGCGCGGTCTATTCGAGCTCGCGCCGCGCCCATCGCTGGTTCGCGGTGCCGCCCGGAAGCACGATCCGCACGCTCGCCG
Organism: Alphaproteobacteria bacterium; assembly: GCA_041484095.1. Taxonomy (GTDB): domain Bacteria; phylum Pseudomonadota; class Alphaproteobacteria; order CADEGL01; family CADEGL01; genus JBGPGW01. The sequence continues at coordinate 1,925 of JBGPGW010000226.1, forward strand.
ATTTCCGCGGCAAACACATTGCCTGCGACTTCGCCGACCTCGAGCCGCTGGCTCGCTCCGCGCTCGCCGAGGACGGCGTCGATCCCGGCAGCGTGCATTTCGTCCCCTGGCGCGGCTCCGGCATGGCGGTTGGTGACATGATCGAGCCGATCCGCTCCGGCACGGTCGACGGAGTCTTCCTCATCGATTGGAACCACGGCGATTTCATCGCGGAAGGCCTGCCGATGCGGCGAATTCCATCGAAGCTCATGGATTCGGCCGAACTCTCATCATGCCTCTGGACGATGCCGGAAACGGCTCAGGCGGCGGGCGCGCTGATCGCGCGGGCGGGACGCGCTCTCGCCAAGGCGACGCTCTTCGCGATCGAGAATCCGGCGGCCGTGATTCGCCTCATGTGGGCGCACCATCCCGACACGGCGCCGAGGGAGGCCGACCGGGACCGCGCGCTCCGCCGCGGCATCGCGATTCTCCGCGCGCGGACCGACACGATGCGCCCCGAAGGAACCGAAGATCCGCGCTGGGGCGCCATGCTTGCCCATGAATTCGCGGCGGCGAACGCGCATCTCATCCGATCCGGCACCATCCGGATCAGGCATGAGCCGGCGAGCCTGTTCACCTCGGACCATATCGACGCATTCAACGCGTTCGACGCGGCAGCGATCAGGCGCGACGCGCGCGAGGCCGGCTAACGCGCCTCGAACTCCGTCGCGAGAAGCAGGAGCTCACGGCCGACGGCGCCGGCAAGGATGACATAGAGGTCGACCTTCCCGCCCGGCTTGACCTCCTTCCCATAGGGCTCGGCGAGCTCGCGCTGCAGCAGGACCCAATGCGTCCTGCCGCCCTCCGTGATCTCGACCTCATCGGTGTAGTGAGCGACGAAGGCGGGCAATTGCGCGCTCAACGCGCTCCACAGCTTCAGCGATTCCCGATTGGCGTCCGTGAGCGCGCGCATGGCGCCGGTGGCGACGACGCTGATCCGGTACTTGATCGCCGGCGGGAAGAGATTGATCTCGGCACCTGAAGCGGGTTTCCCGGCGAGCACGTGTTCCCTCAGGATCGCATCGTAGGCGATCGGCCGATAGGCGCTTGTATCCACTTGGGCCATTGCCGCCCCGGGAATGGAGGCGAGCAGCACGAACAGAAGCCCAGGGAGCATGCGTCGAGCGATCATGCCGTCATCCGACGTCCTTGGCGGCGCACAGGCAGGCAACGCGCCGCAGACGGTGAGTGTAGCCGAAACATGACGGCACGGTCATGGCATGGAGGCGCGGCGAGGGCCGAGGGCGAGAGCGCCGCATTGCGGCCCTCCTCGCCTCTTGCTAGCGTGATCTAGCGTGATAGTGCGGCGCGCCGACAACCCGGGGGAGGAGAAGGATGCTGACGGTCTTCGACAAGCCGGAATATGCCCGCCGTCTCGCCCGGGTGCGCAAGAGCATGGCGGAGAAAGGCATCGACGTTCTCGTCGAGCCCGACCCCGGCAACATGTTCTATCTCTCCGGCTACGACGGCTGGAGCTTCTACGTGCCCCAGATGGTTCTCGTCCCCATCGAGGACAAGGAACCCGTCTGGATCGGGCGCGGCGTCGATCTCGGCGGGGCCAAGCTCACCTGCTGGATGGCGCCCGCGAACATCGTCGCCTATCCCGAAGACACGGTGCAGCATCCGGTCAAGCACCCCATGCAGTTCGTGGCCGAGGAGATGGAGCGGCGCGGCTGGGGCAAGAAGCGCATCGGCGTCGCTTCCGACTGCTATTACTACACGCCGCGCGCGGATGACGCGCTCAAGGCCTCGCTGCCCAATGCGCGCTTCGTCACGGCCGATCTCCTCGTGAACTGGGTGCGGCTCGTGAAGTCGGATTCCGAGGTCGCGATGATGCGCCAGGCCGCGAAGATCACCGAGCGCATCGTCGACACGTATTACACGGCGATGCGGCCGGGAATCCGCCAATGCGATGCGGCGGCCGAGATCATCAAGACGGCAACCGCCGGCACCGCCGAGTTCGGCGGCGACTACGCCGCCTGCATGCCGTTCATCCCGATCGGCGTGCAGACCCAGGCCTCGCACCTCACCTGGACCGACCAGGTGATCGAGCGCGACCAGACGACCTACATCGAGTGCTCCGGCGTCAGGCACCGCTATCACTCGCCGCTCGCGCGCTCGATTCATTTCGGCAAGCCGTCCCAGAAGCTCATCGACACCAACAAGGCCGTGCTCGAAGGCATGGAAGCGGCGCTCGACCAGGCCCGGCCCGGCAAGACCTGCCACGACATCGCCGCGGCCTGGCAGAATGTGCTCGACCGCTACGGCCTCAAGAAAGAATCGCGCATCGGCTACCCCACCGGCATCGGCTATCCCCCGGATTGGGGCGAGCATACGGCGAGTCTCAGGAAAGACGATCCGACCGTGCTCGTGCCCAATATGTGCTTCCACATGATTCTCGGCATGTGGATGGACGGCTGGGGATTCGAATCGAGCGAGACCTTCCGCATCACGGAGAAGGGCGCGGAGTGCTTCGCCAACGTGCCGCGCGGCCTGCGGGTCATCGACTGAGGCTGGGGGCTAAGATTGGGCGGGCGCGGGAGAGCTACCCTCTCGCGCGCCCCTTCACGGCTTCGGCGAGCGTCGCAAGAGAGCGGCTTTCGTCAGGATTGCCGCTCCCGGTGTCGAGGGCGGCATCGCCTGTGCCTGCCCATCTCCAGCCACGCGAGTCACGGCATCTTCGATTTCAGTTTGATCGTCGCGCCATCCACGATGAACGCGCCATAGCCACGATGGTGAAGCGTTTTCGGGTTTCGTTGCGCCGGATCGATCCAGGCCTTCAGCACCTCGAGGATGAAAAGGTTGTGGGTCTTCACCATTCGCGTGTCGGCGACGCGGCATTCGAGATTGGCGAAACATTCCGCGACGTGCGGCGCCGCCACCCGCGCAGCCGCCCGCTTCGTGAGGCCGAATGCCTTGAACTTGTCGATCGTCCGTCCCGACGCGTTGCCGACCTTCACCACTTTCGACGCCAGCTTTCGCGAAGGGATCGCGATCACGCATTCCCCCGTTGAGCGGAGCGCCCTGAAGCTGTGATTGGCCGAGCTGACGACGCAGGCGACGAGCGGCGGCTCGAACTCGACCATCATGTGCCAGGACATCGTCATGACATTGGCGCGGCCATTGCGGGCGGTCGTCAGCAGGACCACGGGGCCCGGCTCGATCAATTGGTAGACCTTGGATAAGGGCAGCGCTCTCGTCGTCATCGCCCCACACCTAAAATTGCTCTCGTCAGAAGCCGGCCCGACATCGCGGCAAACCTGAACGCTATTCCGTCGCGCGCGCCGCCCATCGAATGTCCGGCTGCGGCCCTACCGCCCCTTCACGGCCTGTTCGAGCACGGCGATGAAGCGGTCCTCGTCGCGGTCGTTCACCCAGAGATGCGGCGTCACGCGCACCGCCTCGCGGCCGCGCACGCTCACATAGACTTTCTCGCCCGCGAGGCGCTCGGCGAGGCCGTCCGGCACGCCGCCCGAGAAGCGCAGGCCGAGATAGTGCCCCGCGCGCCTCTCCCGCGGCACGGCGCGGATCTGGAAGGCGCCCGCGCGCTCGGCGATGCGGTCGGTGCGGAGGCGAATCGTCGCCTGGACGTTTGCGACACCCCAGGCGTGAAGCTGCTTCAAGGCCGCGATCGCCATGGGCAGCAAGTGGAAGTTTCCGCGCTGGCCGAGATCGAAGCGCCTGGCACCCGGCAGATAGCCGTCCTGGTAGTCCAGCAGGTTCGAAAGCTGGTCGCTGCCTTCGCGCGCGATCCAATTCTCCTCGATCGGGCGCCCCTCTTGCCGGTGGGGTGCGATGTAGCAGAAGCCCAGATTGTAAGGACCGAGCATCCATTTGTAGCAGGCCGCGACGAGGAAATCGGGCTGGACCGCCCGAACGTCGATCGGCAGCGCGCCGATCGACTGCGCGACGTCGATGACCAGTGCGGCGCCGACCGCGCGGCACTTGGCGCCGATCCGGGCGAGATCGAGGAGCCCGCCGTCGGTCCAGTGGACATGCGGCACGGCGACCACCGCCGTCCGCTCGTCGATTGCGCGGAGCACCGACGCCGTCC
>JBGPGW010000227.1:0-6001 GCA_041484095.1 Alphaproteobacteria bacterium
AGATTCTTGCCGGATTCGTTCTTGATCTTGTTGATCGCGGCTTCGAGTCCCGATGCGGTTTGCTCGTTGAAGGCCGTGACGCGGATGTAACCGACATTGCCTTCGTTGCGCGCGCGGACAGACTGTACGCGCACGACATCGCGGGTCAGTTTGACGTCGAAGGGGGGTTGGTTGCCACGCCGGATCGTGAGCTTGATGTCCGACTTCACTTTGCCGCGCATCTTATCGACCGCTTCGGCGAGGGTCATGCCCTGCACGGATTCGCCGTCGAGATGCGTGATGAGGTCGCCTGGCTGCAAGCCGGCACGGAAAGCCGGCGTGTCGTCGATCGGAGACACGATCTTGACGTAGCCGTTCTCCATCGTGACTTCGATGCCGAGGCCGCCAAACTCGCCGCGCGTCTGGACCTGCATTTCCTGGTAGGCCTTGGCATCGAGGTAGCTCGAATGGGGGTCGAGCGACGACAGCATGCCCTTGATCGCGCTCTCGATCAGATCCTTGTCGCTGACCGGCTCGACATAATCGGCGCGAACGCGCTCGAAGATGTCTCCGAACAGCTTCAACTGGCGATAGGTCTCGGATGTCGATTCCTGCGCCGCATAGGCGAAGATCGAGCCCGCGAGAAAAGCGGCGGTTACCGCCGCAAGTGTCCGAATGCGAATCATCCACCAGCCTTGTCGTTGCGGGCCGTCAGCCACGGGAGTGGGTTTATAGGTCGACCGTTGCGGCGCAATTCCACGTAGAGCGCCGGCTTGCCACTATCGGAATTTCCCATGAGGCCGACGGGTTCACCGGCCACCACCTTCTGGCCTTCGCCCCCGTCGATCCGTGAAAGCCCCACCAAGAGAGTATGATAGCCCTCGCCGTGATCGATGATCAAGATTTGACCGTAGCCACGGAACGGCCCGGAGAAGGCCACTTGGCCGTCATAGGGCGCCACAACTTGGGCTCCGGGCCGGGTTTCGATCGTTATGCCTTTGTCCGGGGCCCCGCCGGCTCCCTCTTGCCCGAAGCTGCGGATGATCTGGCCACGAACCGGGAGCAGGAGCCGGCCTTGAGCGCTCTCAAAGGAATGTCCGGCGCCGGGCTGGGGCGAGGCCGGGGGTGGTATGAGCGCGACCTGGCGCTCCGCCGGCGCGGTCCGCGCGACCGATGCTTGGGGTTTTGGCGCCTGGGCCTTCGCGCGCGCGCTCTCGAGCCGCGCGAGAAGGTCTTTGAGGTCTTTGGCTTTGGCGGCGAGCCGTTCGTTGCGACCGGCGATTGACGCGCGCTGCTCTTCCGCAATGGCGGCGAGGCGCGTCTTTTGCTTGACGGTCTGTTCGAGTTGCTTTCGCTCCTCGGTCAAGGACTCGAGCGCTGCCGTCAACTCTGCCCGCCGGTTCGAGATATCCGCGCGAAGGCTGGCCAATTTCATCAATTCGAGCTGCAAGGCCTGCGACTGGGCTTGGACCGAAGGGACCGCCGTTCTGAGGAGGAGGGCGCTTCTCACGGTGTCGTTTGGCGTGGCTGGCAGCGCGATCAATGTTTCCGGCGGGCGGAGGGCAATCCGCTCGAGCGCGCCGAGCAGCCGGACCAATTGTGCGTGTTGGCTCCCGGCTGCCGCAGTTCTGCGCGCCAATTCGGCATTCAGCTTGTCGAGCCGGCGCTCAAGAGCGGAGATCGCTTCTTCTCGATCTTGGGCCGCCCGGGCCGATTCGACGGACTTGGTCCGCAAGATCTCGGCTTCCTTCGCGAGCGTCTCGGCCTCGCGGCTGAGAACGCTCTCTTTTAGTCGCCCGGATTCGAGGGCGTTTTGGACCTCTTTGAGTTTGCGGGCGCTTTTGTCCGGGGCCTTCTCGGCGGCATATGCGCCGATCGCCATCGCCGCGCACAACACGATGCCTGCCGCAAACCGTATGAGACGCCGCTCAACCTTGTCGGCCTGCATTCCTCAGGCGCTCAACTCGGTGTGATCCAGCTCTGGCAGCGTCATGCCCCACATCTTTTCGAGATTGTAGAAACGGCGCTGTTCCGGCCGGAAGATATGAACGATGACGTCGCCCGCATCGACGAGAACCCATTCGCCATTCGCCTTGCCTTCGACCGGCACTTTGCGTTGGCCGTGTTGCTTCAAGGCTTCGACCAGCCGTTCGGCCAAGGTCACGTTGTGACGGTGCGAGCGGCCGCTCGCGATCACCATGTAATCGGCGATCATGGTCTTGCCGCTGAGATCGATGACGGTGATGTCCTCGGCCTGCCCTTCATCGAGCGAGCGCTCCAAGAGCGCCAACAGAGTCTTGGATCCACTCTGGCGGCGGACTATGGCGCTCTCCTTCCGGGCGGGTGAGGCGTCTTAGGCTCCTTCAATTTGGCGCGCATTTCATGCGCCGTCTCGCGTCCGCGCAATTCCGTGGCCGATGCCGGGTTGAGAGCCGTCCGGAAGAAGATCCATGCCGGCGGCGCCCGATAGGCAAGTTGCGGTCCAAACCTCGGATCAAGCCTCCGTCCCGCGAAGCGAAGTGCGGCCACCCCGCCCAGCGCTCTTTGAGAATAGGAAGGGCGATCGAAAACCGCAACGGGCAGCTCCCGAAAAAGCGCGTCCCAGGCGTGCCAAGCCGGCATTTGGGCAAGATTATCGGCGCCGATGACGAGGACGAAGTGAAACTCAGGGTGGCGCGCCTTGAGGGCGCGGACCGTGTCGATCGTATAGCGGGTGCCCAACTCGCGCTCGACGTCGCTGACACGGATGCGTGGGGCCCGGGCCTTCCGCCGAGCCGCTGCGAGCCGCGAGGGAAGCGGCGCCATGCCTGCCACGGGTTTGAGCGGGTTCTGCGGCGAGACCAGCCACCACAGCTCGTGAAGCGCCAGATGTTTGATCGCCATCTCGCTGATATGGAGGTGGCCGTCATGGGCCGGATTGAACGAGCCGCCAAGCAATCCGACACGCGAGACGGCATGGCTCGCCCGCCGATGGGTCGTCCCTGCGCGACGGGTCGTTCGTTTGACGATCATGTGCTATTCACGGCTCAAGCGGCGCGCCAGCCGAATCGCCCGGCAACAGCGCGTCCTCTCGCATGCGTTGATCCCTGATCTCGATCAGGAGCGCCCGAAGGGCTTCGGTGACACCCCGGCCGCTTGCGCCCGAGACGACCAGCGGAGTCCGCCGCGACGCCCGCTTCAGTGCGCGGCATCGGTCCTTTATCGTTGCCTCGTCCAAGGCATCGCACTTATTGAGCGCGAGAATCTCCGGTTTCTCGTCGAGCGCGTGGCCGTAGCGCTTAAGCTCAGCCCGCACCGTGCGGTAGGCATCCGCGACGTCCTCGATCGTGCCGTCGACGAGGTGGAGCAGCACGCTGCAACGCTCGATATGGCCGAGAAAGCGGTGGCCGAGACCCTTTCCTTCATGCGCACCCTCGATCAGCCCCGGAATATCGGCGAGGACGAACTCCGCGCCTTCGAGCCGAACCACGCCCAATTGTGGATGCAGCGTGGTGAAGGGGTAGTCCGCGATCTTCGGGCGCGCATGCGAGACCGCTGCGAGGAAGGTGGACTTGCCGGCGTTCGGCAGGCCGATAAGCCCGGCATCGGCGATGAGCTTCAGGCGCAGCCACAGCCAGCGTTCCTCGCCGGCGCGACCGGGTGTCGCGCGGCGCGGCGCCCGGTTGGTCGCCGACTTGAAGTGTTCATTGCCGTAGCCGCCCTTGCCGCCTGTCGCCAGGACGAACCGCTGGTCGAGGCGGGTGAGATCGGCGACCAATGTCTCGTTGTCATCTTCAAAGATCTGGGTGCCGAGGGGAACCTTGATGACGATGTCGCGGCCATCGGCGCCCGTTCGATTGGCGCCCTTGCCGTCGTCGCCATGCGCCGCCTTGAAATGCTGCTGATATCGAAAATCGATGAGCGTGTTGAGGCCGCCGACGGCCACTGCGACGACATCGCCGCCCCGGCCGCCATCGCCGCCGTCCGGGCCGCCGTACTCGATGAACTTCTCGCGACGAAAGGCGATGACGCCGTCGCCCCCGTCACCCGAGCGCACGTAGATCTTGGCTTGGTCTAGGAACTTCATTGCTATGGTGCGGTTTGCCCGCGCTGCGTGTCGTGCAGCCTGCCCGCGCGCCATCGCGCGAGCGACGAAAAAGGGGAATGGCTAGCCATTCCCCTCAACTGGAGGCGCGCTCGCCAAATCTCAGCCGACTGGCTTGACCGAGATGAAGGTGCGTTCGCCGGACTTGCGAAACTCGATTCGACCGCCTTCGACGGCATAGAGCGTATGGTCCCGGCCCATGCCGACGCCATCGCCCGCCGAGAACTTCGTGCCGCGCTGGCGCACGATGATATTGCCGGGGACGACGGGCTCGCCGCCGTAGCGCTTGACCCCAAGGCGCCGGCCTTCGGAATCGCGACCGTTCCTCGAACTGCCGCCCGCTTTCTTATGCGCCATGATCAGGTCTCCTTGGAGGCCGTGTCGGCCTTCTTGGGCGCCCGCGTCTTTTTCGCGGGTTTCTCAGCGGCGGCCTCGGTCGACGGAGCGCTGCGCACGCTGCCGCTCGGCACGATGTCCATGATGCGCAGAACGCTCAGATGCTGGCGATGGCCGCGCTTGCGGCGATAATTCTGGCGCCGCTTCTTCTTGAAAATGATGAGCTTGGGTCCGCGCGCCTGCTCGAGCACCGTCGCGACCACGGCGGCGCCCGCGATATAGGGCCGCCCCACCGTCCGCTGCTCTCCATCGCCAATCAACATGACGTTGTCGAATGTCACTTCGGCGCCGGCGTCCCCGTCGAGCTTCTCGACGAAAATGACATCGTTCTTGGCGACTTTGTACTGTTTTCCGCCGGTCTCGATGACTGCGAACATGACCCGCCACGCATGGGTTGAAACTGGGGCCTAAAAAGGCATATTGCCCGGCGCCGCAGCAACGACCTGCCCGGCCCGGCCAAGACTGGCGACTATACGGCTAAATGCCCGCCTGTCAACGATTTTTGGGCAGATTCTTGAGGCAAAGGCCGGAAACCCGGCCCTAATTCGAGCGGCTCCGTCGCGGCGCCGTCCGCTTCAAATCCCTGGACCAGGATAGACCCCTGTCTCGGGTTTGCCACGAGCGCCATGCGCGTCGTGTGGTTAAGGATGGGTGGCTTCAGCCAGTCGAGGCCGCCCGTCCGGCCGGCCAGGCATTGGCTCATCTGCGCATGGCGTTCGTGGCTGTCCATGCTCCGCGCCTGGCCCCGGAACGAGGGCGTTTGCCAGTGGTTTGTGGCGCAGACGGGCGCCTCGTGGACGGCGGCCGCCGTCTCGGTGCGCTCGATGACACAGCCTTCCCCAGGGCCGCAGAGGCCGAAGATCGCGGGGATAGAAAGCGGCGTCGACACGAGGCGCGCCCGCGCCTCCTCATAGGTCGCGCATTGCTCGAAGGCCGCGCGCAGGAGATGGACGGGCGGCAGCCCCCCATTGCGCCATTGTCCCGCGCGGTTGAGAAGCCAATCCGCGAGGAACGGCAGGCCCCGGCGCCGCATGGGCGGCTGGTTGAGCGCCGCCGCGAACCGTCCGGGAGCCGAGGCGGTCACGATCCCCGTGAAGCCGGGCCAGGTCAGATTGTCATAGGGGCCGTAGGGCGTCGCATGCCGCGCGACGACGAGGTGGCGTCCGATGCCTTCGAGCGGCCAGTCGAGCGTCCGCAGCATGCGAAATCCGGGTGCGGACGGGTCGGCCGCTATGGCGGTCGTGCAGCCCCACTCGAAACTCAGATTGAGGAGATGCGAACCCGATTTCTTGAGCAAGCCGGCGATCGCGTCGATTTCCTCGCGGTAGGGATTGTCGGTCCGGACGAGCCAGCGCTGCGACAGCCGATCCGCTACCGCGACCATCGCCGGCCCATAGGTCGACCGGCCGATTTCGAGCAACACGGCCGCCCGCTCGATCTCGGCTTCGGCCAGCGCGACGGGCGACGCGGCGCCGAGATTGTGTACGGGAATCCGCTGCAGCCGGCGGCTCACGGGCTCAGCCTGGAAAGGAAGAGATGGCA
>JBGPGW010000228.1:0-5972 GCA_041484095.1 Alphaproteobacteria bacterium
CCCTGCGGAGGTACGCTTGCGACCGTGCCTTCCATGATTTTCAGCAGTGCCTGCTGCACGCCTTCACCCGAGACGTCGCGGGTGATCGACGGATTGTCGGATTTGCGGCTGATCTTGTCGACCTCGTCGATATAGACGATGCCGCGCTGGGCGCGCTCGACATTATAATCGGCGTTCTGCAGAAGCTTCAGAATGATGTTCTCGACGTCCTCGCCGACATAACCCGCTTCGGTGAGGGTCGTCGCATCGGCCATGGTGAAGGGCACGTCGATGATGCGGGCCAGCGTCTGAGCCAGGAGCGTCTAGCCGCAGCCCGTCGGGCCGACCAGCAGGATGTTGGATTTGGCCAGTTCGACGTCGCTCGCCTTCTGGCCATGGGCCAAACGCTTGTAGTGGTTATGGACGGCCACCGAGAGCACCCGCTTGGCATGCCCCTGGCCGATCACATAATCGTCCAGAACCTTGCAGATTTCCTTGGGAGTCGGGACCCCGTCCCGGGACTTCACGATGGTCGTCTTGTGCTCTTCACGGATGATATCCATGCAGAGTTCGACACACTCATCGCAGATAAACACGGTCGGGCCGGCAATAAGCTTGCGCACCTCATGCTGGCTTTTGCCGCAGAAGGAGCAATAAAGCGTGTTCTTCGAATCGCCGCCGCTAGCCTTGTTCATACGTGCCCCGACTAGATGTCCCGACTAGATGTAGTGAGCTTATCTTCTAAGGCCGCCTCATTTACGCATAGGGTCGAGTCCGGCACAAGTCCATCGTAGATCAGCGAGTTACGCCGATCAGGCCAAAGCAAGGCTGACAATGCGCGCGCCAGAAGCCGGACCACCGGACCCAAAGGGTGGCATGACGGCTTCAATTTTCCCTTAACGGTGCCTTAAGACGGCCCAAAACGCCCCTCAACGGGCTGTTTTCGAGGAATCGTCCGGGGATGTCAGGGACGCAGGTCGATGAACCACCACGTCATCGACGAGACCGAACGCCTTGGCCTCGTTCGGAGCGAGGAAGCGATCCCGTTCCATTGCGTCTTCGATCGTCTTGATGGACTGGCCGGTATGACTCACGAAAATCTCGTTCAGCCGGGCCCGGAGCGCCAGGATCTCGCGCGCGTGGATTTCGATATCGCTGGCCTGCCCCTGGAAACCGCCGGAGGGCTGGTGAACCATGATCCGCGCATTGGGCAGGGAATACCGCTTGCCGGCCGCGCCCGCGGCCAGCAGAAGCGCGCCCATGGAGGCCGCCTGGCCGATGCACAGGGTCATCACGGGGGGCCGGATGTACTGCATCGTGTCGTAGATCGCGAGGCCTGCGCTCACGAGCCCGCCCGGTGAGTTGATATAGAAGGAGATGTCCTTCGACGGGTTCTCGGATTCAAGGAACAGGAACTGGGCGCAAATGAGGCTGGCCACATCGTCGTTCACCGGACCGGTCAAGAAGACGATCCGCTCCTTCAACAGGCGGGAAAAGATGTCGTAGGCGCGTTCGCCGCGGTTGGTCTGCTCCACGACCATGGGGACCAATGTGCCGCGCGTCATTTGGTGATCCACGCTCATCGCCTCGCTCGCTCCATACGCTGCCAAATCGCGCTTATTCATCCGACGTGTCGTCCGCCTTGGCCTTCTTGGCGCGTTTCGCGGTCTTTTTCGCGGCCTTCTTCTCCGTCGACCCTTCAGCCGCCTTGCCACTCTCGGCTCCGTCAGACTTCAGGAATTCCTCCGGCGAGATCGTCTTCTTCGTGACTTTCGCCATCTCCAGGATGAAATCCACGACCTTCTCCTCGAGGATCGGCGCGCGCAGCGTGTCGGCGGCTGCGGGGTTCTGGCTGTAGAACTCCATCACGCGCCGCTCGTTGCCGGGATGGCGCCGCGCCTCGTTAACAAGCGCCCGATTGAGCTCGTCCGCCGTGACGGCGATATTGTTCAGCCGGCCGACCTCGGAGAGAAGCAGGCCCAGGCGGATCCGGCGTTCCGCCACGGACGCATATTCCTTCCGGAGATCGTCCTCGCTCTTCGTCGCGTCGTCGGGGTCGAGACGGCCGGCGGTCCGGTCCTGCTCGATCTGCTGCCAGATGCCGTTGAATTCCATGTCGACCATGCCGGCCGGCAGCGGGAAGTCATGCGTCTCGGCGAGCCTGTCGAACAGCACCCGCTTCATGCGCGAGCGCGCGACCACGTTATAGGTCGCCTCCAAGTCCTTTCGAACGGCCGCCTTGAGGGCGTCGAGATTCTCCTGGCCCAACTGCTTGGCAAGCTCGTCGTCGATCGCCACGGGCTGCGGGGCGCGAATTTCCTTGAGGTCGACCTCGAACACGGCCTCTTTCCCGCGCAAGGAGGCGTTCTGATATTCATCGGGGAATCGAACGTTCACGCTGCGATGCTCGCCGGCCTTGGCCCCGATGATTTGGTCCTCGAGGCCGGGGATGAAGGCACTGCTGCCGAGCTCGAGATGGTAGCCGTCCGCCTTCCCCCCCGGGATCGGCTTGCCGTCGATCGTGCCCGCGAAGTCGATGACGACGACATCGCCTTTCTGGCTCGGGCGCGGCTCGCTCACCGGCTCCGTGCGTTTGACTTGCGCCGACCGGCGTTCGACTTCCTTGTCGACGTCCTCGTCGCCGACGCTCACCTCGAGCCGTTCGAGCTCAATGGTCTTGAAATCGACGGGCGTGATCTCGGGCAACAACTCGACCGCCACGGTGAACGAAAGATCCGCGCCGGGATCGGCCGACGTGATCTCGATCTTCGGCTGGAGGGCCGGGCGCAGGCCATGATCGGTGATCGCCTTGCTCGATCCGTCATTGACGGCTTCCTGCAGCACCTCGCCGCGGACGGACGCGCCGAAGCGCGACCGAAGGAGGGCGAGCGGCACCTTGCCCTGCCGAAACCCGGGGATGCGTGCCGTCGTGCCAACCGCGCGCAGCTTGTCCTCGACGCGCTGCTCGATGTCGCGCGCCGGCAGGACGACCTTGAATTCGCGCTTCAATCCTTCGGACAGGGTCTCGGTCACCTGCATGTTCATTCCTGCACGTTGACTTGTGTCGTAGTCGAGCGAGCACCGCCCGAATGGCTAAACAGTACCTGGACGATGGTGCGGGCGGAGGGACTTGAACCCCCACGACGCGAGGTCACAGGAACCTAAATCCTGCGTGTCTACCAATTCCACCACGCCCGCAGGGTCGGCCGGCCCGGCGGAAACCACCGCCGAAATAGGGCCGCTTCTCTATATCAATGGAGCACATGGTGCAACCTTGCAACGGGCAAACCCATTAACGCGGCCCGCCGCCGCCTCCCGCAGCCAGGAAATGACGTGCCGCCGCATCGAGAATGGCCTCGGTATCGATTCCATAGGTGCGATAGAGGTCGTCGATGTCACCCGACTGGCCAAAAGCCTCGACACCGAGGGCCTGCACACGGTGCTGCCGGACGGATCCAAGCCACGACAAGGTGGCGGGATGGCCATCCGTCACCGTGATGAGGCCGGCTTGGCCCGCCAAGGCCCCCAGAAGCTGGCCGACATGGGACGGCCGGCCCTCGCGCTGACAGGCGCGCCAATCCTCGTGCAGGCGGTCGGCCGATGTGACGGCAAGAAGACCCGCGCCCGGCACGTCGTCGAGGAGAGCGGCATGGGCCGCGATCGCCTCCGGCGCGACCGCCCCGCTGTACACGACCGCAAGCTCGGCATTCGCTTGCGGCGGGACCAGCCAATACCCCCCGGCAACGATCGCATCCCTTAACACGGGGTCGAGCGAGCGCCTGGGCTGATCGATCGGACGCGTCGAGAGGCGGAGGTAGACCGACCCGCCCTCCTTCGCCTGCATGTGCCGGAACCCCCAGGCCATGATGGCCGCCAGTTCGTCCGCATAGGCCGGCTCGAAGCTGGAGAGACCCGGCTGGCCCATGCCGATGAGGGGCTGGACGATCGACTGATGGGCGCCTCCTTCCGGTGCGAGGGAGATGCCGGAGGGCGTCGCCACGATCATGAACCGCGCATCCTGGTAGCAGGCGTAGTTGAGGGCATCGAGACCGCGCGCGATGAACGGGTCGTAGACCGTCCCGATCGGGATGAGCCGCGCGCCGAACAACGAGCCGGACAGACCGAGCGCCGCCAGCATCAAGAAGAGGTTGTTCTCGGCGATTCCGAGCTCGATGTGCTGACCCTCCCGGTGCATCGCCCAGCGCTGCGCCGAGATGACTTTCTCTTCCTTGAATATGTCGGCGCGGTCGGAACGGTTGAAGATCGCGCGCTGGTTCACCCAGCCGCCGAGATTGGTCGACACCGTGACATCGGGCGACGTCGTCACGATGCGGGACGCGAGCGCGCTCTCGCCCTTGCCGAGTTCGTGCAGGACCCGGCCGAACGCCTCCTGCGTCGAGAGACGCGGAGCCTGGGGCACCGGAAACTCATCCGGGACCGGAATGACCGGCACGTCGGCTTTCTCCTTGGACCGGCGCGCGAACGGCACCAAGCGGAGGAACGATTCGAGCGTCTCGACAGGCACGTCGAGACCCGCGAAGCGGTCCCACTCGGCGCCCTCGGCGATGCCCATGGACTCCTTGAGCCGGCCAAGCTGCTCGAGATTCATGAGCCCGGCGTGATTGTCCTTGTGACCGGCGAAGGGCAAGCCGAAGCCCTTGACCGTATAGGCGATGAAACAATGCGGCAGGTCGGTATCGACGGCGTCGAAAGCCTCGACGACCGATTCCATGTCATGGCCCGCGAGGTTGGTCATGAGCGCATGGAGCGCGTCGTCATCGTGCTCGTCGAGCAGGCGCCGGACGAAGCGCGTCGTGCCGAGATCGGTCTTGAGATGCTCGCGCCAGGCGGCCCCGCCCTTGTAGGTGAGCGCCGCGTAGAGATCGTTCGGGCAGTCGTCGATCCAGCGGCGAAGCGCTTCGCCGCCGGGGCGCGCGAAAGCGGCCTCCAGACGCTTGCCGTATTTCATAATTACTACTTTCCAACCAACAGCTTGGAAGAAATCTTTAATCTTCTGAAATAAGTGATCGGAGACCACGCTGTCGAGGCTCTGGCGGTTGTAGTCCACCACCCACCACAGGTTCCGGACGTCATGCTTCCAGCCCTCGAGAAGCGCCTCGAAGACGTTGCCTTCGTCGAGTTCGGCATCGCCCAAGACCGAGACCATGCGGCCGGCCGGCGCCTCCGACAGCGCGTGAAGCCGAACGTAATCCTGGACGAGCGAGCCGAAGAGCGTCATCGCGACGCCGAGCCCGACCGATCCCGTCGAGAAGTCGACATCGTCCGCATCCTTCGTGCGCGAGGGATAGGACTGGGCACCGCCGAGCGCCCGGAAGCGGGCCAGGTTCTCGCGGCTCTGGTTGCCGAGAAGATACTGAATCGCGTGGAAGACCGGGCTGGCATGCGGCTTGACCGCGATCCGATCCTCCGCGCGCAGGGCGTGGAAAAACAGCGCGGTCAGGATCGTCGCGGCCGACGCGCTCGAAGCCTGATGGCCGCCGACCTTGAGCCCGTCCCGGCTGGGCCGGAGGTGGTTGGCGTGATGGATGGTCCAGCTCGACAGCCACAGCACCTTGCGCTCGAGCTCGCGCAGGCATCGCAGCGTGTCGGCCTTGCCGTCCGCGACGGGACGTCTTAGCGGTATGGCTTCGGCCATGCGCGATCCTTACTCCCGCTCGGCATCACGAAAGGATGAACGACATTCAATGCTAGCGCAGGGCGTGTCGCTTTGCACGATCGCGAAACTGAAGTGCGCTTCTCCACTGCGCCTCACCCTGAGCCCGTCGAAGGGTGAGGCAAGACGCAAGCGCCCGAACCGCCTCGCGTTTCGACGAGCTCGGGGTGAGGCCGAAGCAAAACCGCATGCTGAGCCGGTCGAAGCATGAGGCAGGTTGCCCTCCGAAGACCGTTCACCCTCCGAAGACCGTTCACCCTCCGAAGACCGTTCACCCTCCGAAGACCGTTCACCCTCCGAAGACCGTTCACCCTCCGAA
>JBGPGW010000229.1:0-5929 GCA_041484095.1 Alphaproteobacteria bacterium
GAAAAGATCGTTGAGCTTGTTTGGCGTGTCCTTGAATTGATCCGCATCGGCCGGCACTTCGCCCTTGCGCGTGATGTTCGGCCAGGATTCCGAATATTGGCGATTGAACTGAACCCATCGTTCCATATCGCCGTCGGTCTCGGGGTGGATGGCTTCCACCGGGCATTCCGGCTCGCAGACGCCGCAGTCGATGCACTCGTCGGGATGGATGACGAGCATGTTTTCGCCCTCGTAGAAACAGTCGACGGGACACACCTCGACGCAGTCCTGATACTTGCACTTGATGCATGGCTCGGTAACGACGTAAGTCATTGGGCTCTCCCGTCGGGTCGGTCAGTCCAGGTCCCGGAAACAAACCCGGCGCCAGATCATTGCCCGCTGGCGGCCTGATTCGCAAGGCCGAGACCAGCGAGCACGCGCTTGCGCGCGGCGCCGCGTTCGTGGTCGGAGACGTATATAAGGCCCGCGATCCGACGCAGCAAGTGCGCCTCGTCGTCATGCCTCGTCGTCATGCAATGACCCATCGGCATAGGCGACTTGCCAGGGCATCCCGATCAGATGGAGCTCGTCATGGCCGTGGCGACGCGCACCTCGGCCGCGCGGCCCAGCAAGCAGACCTTTCAAGCGATCGATCATGTTCGCGCCTAATCGAGACCGAGGGCAGTCATGCTGATGGCCCTGTCCGGCGAAGGTGGAGCCAAATCGGCATACAGCGCGCGCGCCGCCGGCGCCGGGCCGCGACGCTCGGCGAGGGCGACGACGCGAATGACGCGAACATAGGCACCGAGGACGAATGTCAGGACGTCGCCAGCATGAACGGGGTGGTGGGGCTTGTTCGTTTGGATCCGATTGACGCGCACATTGCCCTCGGCGCAATAGCGGGCCGCGGTCGTTCTCGTCCGAAAGAATCGGGCACACCAAAGCCATTTATCCAGGCGCTGACCCGTCAGATCCGATCGCGTGGGGGGCCGTTCAGCGGGCAAGCTTGAGTTCCCTGAGCTTGGCGAACGGCGAGTTGGGGTCGTAGTGCTTCTGCTGCCTCGCCTTGGGTCGTTTGCGTTTCTGTCGAACCTTCCCCGTATGGGGAACGCCGTTGCCCGCGCCGTTCCGATCCGCCAGCCGGATACGGCTCCCGCGTCGGTCAAGGCGGACGGCCGTGAACATGGGCCCCTCTTCGGAGTCAATCGGGACATAGCCGAGCGCGCCCAGAATCGGACCGATTTCAAGCGGCTTGCAACCCACGAGGCGCGCCATCTGCGGCGTCACGGCGAAGGGACCCTGCGCCGCGCGCTTTCGCGCCATGAGCACCAGCCGTTCCAGCCGATCGACGCGAATGAGGTGCGATCCGGAACGGACGAACCCGATTGCCTCGAAATAGCCATCGGGCCAGCCGGCCATGGGCACCATCAACACCGTGCCAGGCGGCGGAATCGGCGGCGCACCGGACCGGCCGCGATGGACGGCCCACAACAATGCGCGCAGCCCTAAGGTCTCCGGCGACGCGAGCCCGCCGATCTGCACTGCCATCGGGCCGACCCGCAGTCCCAAGCGGGTCAACTGAAGGCGATCCTCCTTTGCCAAGCCATCGATCATTTCGGCCACGCGCCGACGCGCGAGGCATCCAAGGTTCTCCACGAGCTGGAAGATAAGCCCGCGCGCGGCGCCGCTGACATCCGCGCCGCGTGTGCGGATGAGCGGGCCGAGCACATGAGCGATGTGAGCGTCGATCCAAACATCGAGACGCCGTTGGACACGTGTCTTGAGCGGCTGATCCAAGAGATCCGTTCGCCTCTGCCTGATCGCCGGACGCAGGATCGATTCGCCCCGCACGAGGCGCGCCAGCGGTTTTCCCCGCCAGATGACGCGACCCTCCGGGTCGAGAGAAAACGCCGCGTCGTCCTCCTTCTCGAATCCTTCGACCTGACGCAGCATGCTGCCTCTGAGCGCGCGGTGAGCTGCTTGGAGAATCGGCCGCGCATCCTCACCGGTCGTGTCCGGGACGAATCGAAACGCCTCGAGTCGTCCGACCGGCTCGCCTTCGACGAGGACCGAGCCGTCCGCGCGCACGGCCGCAAGCAATGCCCCCGCGCGATCCATCCGGCGGACGAGAGCCGCCGTGCGGCGATCGACGAATCGCTCGGCCAGACGTTCATGCAGCGCGTCCGAAAGGCGGTCTTCGATCGCACGGGCGCGCTCTTGCCAGTGCGCCGGGTCGTTCAGCCACTCCGCCCGGTGTGTGATGAACGTCCATGTCCGGGTGTGGGCGATGCGTTGGGTAAGCGCCTCGATGTCGCCATCCACGCGATCGAGACTGTCGATATTCCGAGCCACCCAGTCGCTGGGCAGTCGTCCCGATCCCTCCATGAGATGGCGGTAGACGCGGGCGAGAAAGGCCGCGTGGGCGTCCGACATCGTCTTCCGGAAATCCGGCACCTGCGCCACCTGCCACAACAAGCGCACAGCCGAAGGGCTGGCCGCGAGCCGCGCGATGGCCGGATCGCGCGCGAGAGCCTGGAGCGTGAGCTGGTCGTCGGCATCACGCGCGCGCAACAGATCGACATGGGTCGACGGCCGATCCAGGCTGCGAAGCAGGCTGTCGAGATTGCGGAAATTGAGATCACTGCTGCGCCAGAAAATCGCCTGCAGCGGCTCGAAGCGATGGTTTTCGATGGCGTCGATCGTCTCGGCCTCAAGGGGGCCGAGCGTCGCCGTCGTACCGAACGTCCCACTGCGCAAATACCGTCCCGCGCGGCCCGCAATCTGCGCGAGCTCCGCCGCATTCAGCCGCCGCACGCCTCGACCGTCGAACTTCGACTGCCGCGCAAACGCGACGTGAGCCAACTCCATGTTGAGGCCCATTCCGATGGCGTCCGTCGCGACGAGATAATCGACGTCGCCGGATTGAAACAAGGCGACCTGGGCGTTCCGCGTCCGCGGCGAGAGCGCCCCCATGACCACCGCGGTTCCGCCGCGTCGACGGCGAATCAACTCCGCCATCGCGTAGACGTCTTCCACCGAGAACGCGACGACGGCGCTTCGCGGCGGAAGGCGGATCAACTTCTTCGGCCCCGTATAAGACAGTTCCGAGAACCGCGGCCGACTGATGATTTCGATGGAGGGGATCAGGCGGCGGATGAGCGGCCGGATCGTATCCGCCCCCACGAACGTCGTCTCCTCGCGCCCGCGCGCGTGAAGCAGGCGCTCCGTGAACACGTGCCCGCGATCGGGATCGGCCGCGAGCTGGATCTCGTCGACGGCCAGAAAATCCGCCTGGCTCTCGGGCATCGCTTCGACCGTGCACAAGAAATACCGGGCGCCGGGCGGCACGATCTTTTCCTCGCCGGTCACCAGCGCCACGGCCTTGGCGCCCACGAGCCGCACGACACGGTCGTAATTCTCGCGCGCGAGCAAGCGCAGCGGGAAGCCCATGATCCCAGTCCTGTGGGCGAGCATTCGCTCGACCGCCATGTACGTCTTCCCGGTATTGGTCGGACCGAGGATGGCGGTGATGCGCGGGGAACCGTCCGGCACGCTCATGCCGAGAGCATCCCGTTTTGGCGCGATCGATTCAAGGCGAACGCGCATCTCGCCCGGACTCGGCTCGCTCAAGCGCCGCCACCGAGTCCCTCAGGACCCCGGCCAGACGGCCGGCATCGGCGCGGACCGCGGCCGGCAGCGTGTCGAGCAGAATCGGCGCCCCGAAGCGCACGTGGATCGGAACCGGACGCGGTACATGCCTGCCCCGCGGCAGCGCTTCAAATGCGCCTTGGATCAACACCGGCACCACGGGGCCGTGGAAATCGCGGAGAATAAGCCCGACTCCGGGAAGGAACGCCTGCAACCGGCCATCCGGGGAGCGCCACCCCTCAGGAAACCAGACCAGGCTTCGACCGCGGGCGAGCGCGGCGCGCGCCAAAGCGACGCTTCGTCCGGCCGCTCGATCATCGACCGGGAACACGCCCGTCGCGCGCGCGAGCAAGCGCCGCCCCGCACTCTGAAACAGCCGGTTCACATCGCCGCCCCACGACAAACGCCGCACGACCCGCCAGGGCAGCGCAGCGCTCAACACGAGCGCGTCGATATCGCTTTGGTGGCTCGAGACCAGGACGATCTGAGCCTCGGCCGGCACATGATCGCACCCCACGCTTCGAAACCGGAACAACGCCCGCACGGCCAGCCAGTTAAGACCGTAAAGCGCCGCCCCCAGAATTCGGATCGCGCGGCCCGGAGGGCTCAGCCACCGTTCTTCCAATGCCGCAAGCGAGTCCTTCGCCGTCTGACCGGCGCCGCCGGCCTTGCCCGCCGCCTCGACCTCCCGAATGAGATCGCCGAGTGTGACGATGCGGGCGAATGCGTCTTCGGCCAACGCAACGCCGAACCGCGATTCGAACGCGAGGCCGAGATCGATCCAAGCCAGCGAATCGATTCCGAGTTCCAGTTGCAGAACGGTATCGGGCGCGAGAGGCCGGCCGGGAAAACGTGCCTCAAGCCAAGCCCAGATCGCGCGGCCAAACGGTGATTCAAAGGAGACTTGGGCCGGCGACGTCCCGGAAGGAGCACGCGCCGCTCCAGCCGATGCGCGCTCGTAGATCGCACCGAGCGCGTGACGCTTGAACTTGCCAAGCCGCGTGCGCGGCAGCGGCTCGCGCACGACGGCATAGCCCGATATCCGTTGGAATGGCGGCAGGCGTTGCGATGCCTCGGCGAGAGCGACGCGTATGACTTGATCGATGCGGCTCGATCCGGCGGCCTGGATCGACTGAAGCTCGGGCCGCACGAGGGCGACGAGGGCCCCTTTATGCTCGAGTATCGCGATCTCCCGTATGAAGGGGCTCGTCGCGTAATGGGATTCGAGATTCTCGGGCGAGATGTTCTTCCCATCCGAAAGGACGATGAGTTCCTTGACCCGGCCGACGATGTAGAGATAGCCGTCGGAATCAAGACGCCCGAGATCGCCGCTCCGAAACCAACCGTCGGCGGTAAACGCGGCACGCATCGCCTCCGGATTGTTCCGGTACCCCGCGAATAGGCCGGGGCCTCGAATGAGGACTTCGCCGCATCCGCTTTGATCGGGGTTGTCGAGTTTGATCTCGACGCCTGGTACGGCGCGGCCGGCGCTTCCGACCCGAACGCGGCCGGGCAGGTTGAATGTTGCGATCGACGTCGTCTCGACGAGGCCATATCCCGTCAGCACCTGCCAGCCGAGACCGCGGAGCCGCCATTCAATGTCGGGATCGAGCCACGCCCCGCCGCACCCCATGAGACGAAGCGATGGCGCGAGAGTGCTGTGGAGCCGCCGGAACAGGATACGTCCGATGCCAATGTGCAAATGCCGCAGCACCCAGATCGCGATAGCCAGGATCGCGTGGAAGAGACCGCGCGAGACCCGCCCGCCGACACGCGATTCGATGCCTGCGATGAGAGCCTCGTAGAGGCGCGGCACGCCGAGCATCGCTGTGGCCCTACCCGCCCGGAGGGCGGTGACGATTTCCGTTCCGCCGATTCCGGACGGCAGGACGATCGCCGCCCCCACCGCAAGAGGAAGTAGCATGCCAACGAGAAACGGGTAGGAATGATGAAGGGGGAGCGGCAGAAGAACGCGGTCTTCGCTACCGATGAGACTCTCCCGGCAGAGGACATCGAGGTTCGCCAGGATGTTGCGATGCGTGAGCGGCACGCCCTTCGGCGGCCCCGTCGTCCCCGAAGTATAGAACAGGGCAACTGGAGTTCCGGGGTCGACCGACGGCCAGGCGCCGTGCTGAGGGCCTCGCTCCACGTGCGCGGCATCCCTCGCTGCTACCGACTTCTCGACGGCGAGATCGACGACATTGTCGATCAGGACGATCATTTGCGCGCCATCCAACGACCGAAGTCGCTGCCGGCAGTCGCCCGTCGTCAGAACGTGCCGCGCACCGCTGTCGCCGAGGGC
>JBGPGW010000230.1:0-5845 GCA_041484095.1 Alphaproteobacteria bacterium
ACGACAGAGTTCCGTGAACGCTCCCAGACGTTCATCGACGCGCTCGATGTCGACGACGTCATCGCGCACTTGCTCGTGACCGAGGGTTTCTCGACGGTCGAGGACGTGGCGTTCGTGCCGCTCGAGGATATGGCGTCGATCGAAGGATTCGACGAGTCTATCGCGTCCGAACTCAAGGAGCGCGCGCAGAAGTTCATTGCCGAACGCGAAGAGGCGCTATTGAAGCGTTGCAAGGAACTCGGCGTGAGCGAGGAACTTGCGGCCGTTCCAGGCCTCGACACCGCGATGGTGGTCGCCTTGGGCGAGGCGGGAATCAAGACACGGGACGATCTCGCCGATCTCGCTTCCGACGAACTGATCGACAAGGATCAGGGTGCACTCAAGGCGTTCGACCTCAGTCAGGACAGCGCGAACGCGATCATCATGGCTGCGCGCGCGCATTGGTTCGACAATGAAGCGGCCGCCGGCGCGCCCGCTGCGGCATCAGGCGAAAGCGCCGCGTAAGAGGCGAGCACCTTGTCCAGCATCATCGCACAGGCAATTGAACCCGTCGTCGAAACGCGCCGCCGTCCCGCGCGCGAGGATGCGACTCGTCGCTGTATCGTGACCGGAGACTCTCGTCCGAAGACGGAGCTCATTCGTTTCGCGCTGGCTCCCGACAACAGCGTCGTCCCTGATCTCGGCGAATCATTGCCCGGTCGGGGGGCGTGGGTGACGGCCGAGCGCCATGTGTTGGAGCGCGCCCTGAAGACCGGCGCGTTCGCGCGCGCATTCGAGGCCCCCGCCCACGCATCGCCCGATCTCATCGCGGAGGTGGAGCGGCTGCTCATTGCGCGGTGCATCGACAGATTGCGGCTGGCCCGCCGCGCCGGCGCGATCATAGCGGGCTCGGCCGCCGTCGAACGGTGGCTCCGCGCGGGTCGGGCGGCTATTCTTCTCTTGGCGTCCGATGCGGGCGTGGGGCGCCAGACCCGGGTGCGGGCGGCGGAACTGCCGGTTTACGCGCCTTTCACGGCGGATGAGTTGGGCACCGTGTTCGGGTGGTCGAAGATAAGTCAATTGGCGCTCGCGCCCGGCGGACTGACCGATGGAATCACCGTCGATTTGCGACGGTTGGAGGGTTTTCGCGACGGGGCCACGCAACGTGTGTAAGCTCCGGTTCGGCGGTTTGGGCTTTATGGGACGACTGAGTCGAGATGAGTGAAACAAGCGAAAAAGACCCGAAGCAGCCGTTGAAACTTGCCCGGTCGGGCCGGCTCGAACTTCGCAAGACGGTTGAACATGGGCAGGTGCGCCAAAGCTTCTCCCATGGACGAACCAAGACCGTCGCGGTCGAGGTCAAGAAAAAGCGGAGCTTCGCCAGCGTCCCAAGTGCCCGGACGGGTTCAGCCGGTCCCGCAGAGGCACCGCCCGAGGCGGCGCCGGCGGCAGCCGAAGAGCGGCGCACGACAGGCCGGGTGCTGACCGAGGAAGAGCGCGCGGCTCGCGTTCGGGCCCTGCGTGGCGCGATCGGCAGTGAAGACGAATCGACGCAGCGACGCAGCCAGCATGAGGTCGCGCGTCGCGCGCGTGACGAAGCCCAGCGTGAGGTCGAGGCCGAACAGGCGCGCGAAGCCGCCGAAGTCGAAGCCCAGCGCGTGGAACGTACCGTGCGGCCAGAAACCGAGGAAGGCCGCCGCGCGGCGCCTGAAGCGGCAAAGGGCGAGGACGTGTCGCGCCGCGCCCAGGAAGAGGCGCGCCGAGCGAGCGAGGAAGCGCGTCGCCGCTCGGAAGAGGATTTGCGTCGCCGGACGACGGAGCGCATCGCGGCGCGCCTGTCCGGAAAAGAAGACGTCGTCGCGGTCGAAGAGGAAGAGGAAACGCCGGCGAAGCGAGCCAAGACCGCTGTCCGTCGTCCGGCTCCCGTGCCGCGCCGCGCGGAGCCTCGCCGCCGGTCCGGCAAGCTAACGGTCGTCGAGGCGCTGAGTGCGGAGGAAGAACTCGAGAAGACGCGCAGCCTCGCGTCGGTTCGGCGCGCGCGCGAACGCGAGCGGTTGAGACTGAAGGCGTTGCTCAGCGAGCAGCCGTCGAAGATCTTTCGGGAGGTCGTCATTCCCGAAACAATCACCGTGCAGGATCTTGCGAACCGGATGGCCGAACGAAGCGCCGATGTCGTGAAGTCGCTCATGAACATGGGTGTCATGGCGACGATCAATCAGCCGATCGATGCCGACACGGCGGAACTGGTCGTCGCAGAGTTCGGACACAGGGCGCGGCGCGTATCCGAATCCGATATCGAGATCGGCCTCTCCGGCGTGAGCGACGTGGAATCGACGCTTGTTCCGCGGCCGCCGGTCGTCACGATCATGGGGCATGTCGACCACGGAAAGACGAGCCTCCTTGACGCGTTGCGGAAGACCGACGTGGCGGCCCACGAGGCGGGCGGCATCACGCAGCATATCGGCGCCTATCAGGTGACGCTCGAATCAGGCCGTCAGATCACGTTCATCGACACGCCCGGCCACGAAGCGTTCACGTCGATGCGCGCGCGGGGTGCCAAGGTCACGGATATCGTCGTGCTGGTGGTGGCTGCCGATGACGGCGTCCAGCCGCAGACCGTCGAAGCGATCCATCACGCACGCGCGGCGAAAGTGCCGATGATCGTTGCGATCAACAAGATCGACAAGCCCGGCGCCAATCCGCTGCGCGTGCGCAACGAATTGCTGCAGCACGAGGTCGTGACGGAGACGTTCGGCGGCGATGTCCTGGCGGTCGAGGTCTCCGCGACCAAAGGCACGAATCTCGACAAGCTGGAAGAGACGATCCTTCTCCAGGCGGAGATCTTGGAGCTGATGGCGAACCCCGATCGCCCGGCGCAGGGTGTGGTCGTCGAATCGAAGCTCGAGCGCGGCCGGGGCTCTGTTGCGACCGTACTCATTCAGCGCGGCACGCTTCGTCCGGGGGACATCTTCATCGCAGGCAGCGAATGGGGACGCGTCCGCGCGCTGCATGACGACAAGGGCCAGGCGATCATTGCGGCCGGCCCGTCGGCTCCGGTCGAGGTCCTCGGCCTTAACGGCACGCCGGACGCCGGCGATGAATTTTCCGTCGTGGACAGCGAGGCGCGAGCACGCGAAGTGGCGGAGTTCCGTCAGAGGCGGACACGGCTCGCTCGCGCCGGCACGGGCGGGCGGAGCACGGTCGAGCAGATGTTCTCCACCCTCGGCGGCGGCGGGACCAAGAAGCTCCCGGTCGTCGTAAAAGGCGATGTGCAGGGGTCAGTCGAGGCGATCGCGGGCGCCCTGACGAAACTCGGAACGGAGGAAGTCGCGCCGATCGTGCTGCACTCCGGCGTCGGCGGAATCACCGAATCGGACGTGGCGCTCGCCAAGGCGTCGACCGGCATCATCATCGGCTTCAATGTCCGCGCGGTCCCCCAGGCGCGCGAGCTCGCGCGCCGCGACGGCATCCAGATCCGGTACTACAACATCATCTATGACGTCGTGGACGACGTGAAGGCGTATCTCTCCGGCATGCTCGCGCCGACGCGGCGCGAGAGCCTGATCGGCAACGCCGAGATCCGCGAAGTGTTCGAGGTCAGCAAGGCCGGACGTGTCGCGGGGTGTCGCGTTACGGAGGGCGTCATCCGGCGGAACGCCAGATTCAGGCTGCTGCGCGACAACGTCGTCATTCACGAAGGCCCCCTCAAGAGCCTCAAGCACTTCAAGGAAGACGTGCGAGAGATCAAGGAGGGACTCGAGTGCGGCATGGCCTTCGACGGATTCCAGGATATCCGCCAAGGCGATGTCATCGAGTGTTACGAAGTCGAGGAGATCGCGCGCGCTCTCTAGGACGATTGCCGCGACGCGGGCGCCTCGCCAATTCAGGTCAGTATGCGGCGCGGGCCGATCACTGTTCGGCCTTCGCGGATTGACAGCGGCCGGTGCGGGCGGCGGCCGTCCGGCCCAGCGATGACATCATGGCGAAAACGACAGGACCCAGTCAGCGGCAGCTGCGCGTCGGAGAACTCATCCGGCACGCGTTGATGGATGTCATCACGCGGACGAATTTCCGCGACCCCGTGCTTGCAGCCAGCTCCGTCACGGTGACGGAGGTCAGCATAAGTCGGGATTTGCGGCATGCCACCGCGTTCGTGACGCCGTTCGGGGCCGGCGATACGAAGGAACTCGTCGCCGCGCTCAACCGGGCGGCGCCCTATCTTCGTCACCAGATCGCGGATGCCATTCGTCTTCGGCTCTTGCCCGATCTCCGGTTCAGCGAAGACAAGGCATCCGCGTATGCGAGCCGTATTGACGAGCTGCTGCGCCGGCCCGAGGTGGCGCGGGATCTTGCCGCGCCGAAGGATTCGACGGCAACGCGGCCGCCGCGTTCTCGCAAGACGCGTTCGCAGGAGCCGTGAGGTGCGACGCCGCAAGGGTGACGACATCAGCGGCTGGATCGTCCTCGACAAGCCCCTCGGCATGACCTCGGCGGCGGCCGTTGGCGCCGTCCGCTACCTGTTCGGCGCTCAAAAAGCAGGGCATGCCGGCACCCTCGACCCCATGGCAACAGGCGTCCTGCCGATCGCATTCGGGGAGGCCACCAAAACGGTGTCGTATGTCGTCGCGGCCGACAAACATTACAGTTTCACGATCCGTTGGGGCGAAGCGCGGACGACCGACGATGCGGAGGGCGAGGTGGTGGAGCAATCCGCCACGCGGCCCGCGGAAGATGCGATCCGATCCGCCCTGTCTCGATTCATGGGGACGATCGACCAGACGCCCCCGGCCTATTCCGCCATCAAGATCGCCGGACGCCGGGCCTATGACCTCGCCCGCAATGCCGAGGCACCCGTCCTCGCCCCCCGGCCGGTCGTGATCAAGCGCCTTGCCCTGATCGACATGCCTGACCAAGACCATGCGCGGTTCGAGATGGAGTGCGGAAAGGGCACCTATGTCCGCAGCCTTGCCCGGGACCTTGCCCGGGCACTTGATACCGTCGGCTATGTCGCCGAATTACGCCGCCTCCGGGTCGGTGCCTTCCGCGAAGACGCCGCGATTTCGCTGGCAGAGCTACGTGAGGTCGGGCATAGTGCAGTGCACAAACAGCACCTCATCCCGGTCGAGACCGCGCTGGACGACATCCCGGCCCTGGCCCTGACCGAGGAGGAGGCCGAACGACTGCGTCATGGTCGTGCGGTTGAGGTGCTCCGTACGTCCGACCGCGCTCTTTTGGGGCAGGTCGGTGATGGCGCAATAGTCTGGGTGCAATCGGCCGGCAGAGCTGTCGCTCTCACGCGTGTCGATGGCCACCAGATCAGGCCCGTGCGGATCCTGAACCTTTAGAAGAGGGATGCACGATGTCGATTACCGCGACTCGAAAATCAGAGTTGGTGAAGGAATACGCCAGAAAGGACGGCGACACGGGCTCGCCGGAAGTCCAGGTGGCGATCCTGTCGGAGCGAATCAGGAATCTGACGGACCACCTCAATCTGCACAAAAAAGATCTGCACTCGCGACGCGGCCTCCTCGTTTTGGTGGGCCAGCGTCGTCGTCTGCTCGATTACCTGAAAGACCGGGATCGGGGACGGTACGAATCGATGCTCGAACGTCTGGGATTGCGCCGATAGACGGCGCCGCACCATGGCGCTTCGGCGCGACGATGGCGGCATGCTCGATGATCACATGCCCGAGGCGACCCGCGCTGCTGGGCGCGCCGGACATGTGTTGTCGTTGATGGGAATTGGATTGCCAGCGGCGACGCTGTGGCGATCGAGTGCGCGCTCAGTCGCGCTTCATTGATCGATCGGCGCCCTTCGAGCCCTGGCTAGGAACTGAAAGGAACGAATGAGAATGTTCAATATTTG
>JBGPGW010000231.1:0-5804 GCA_041484095.1 Alphaproteobacteria bacterium
GACTGGCTTATGAGATCACTGTTCCGCCCCTCGACGATATTGATCCTCGGGCTCCTCTCGCTCGTGAATATCGGCCTGTGGGCCCTCGCCAACCGGCCGATGGAGGAAAAGGGCTGGAGCGGGATCATCCAGGGCCTCTCCTACTCCCCGTACCGGTCCGGCCAGGACCCGCAGAAGGGCGACGTCGCCTCCTACGCCGACATCGACGAAGACATGCGCCTGCTTCAGGACAAGACGGCGAGCGTGAGGACCTATTCGGCCCTCGACGGCAATGAACAAGTCCCCCGCATCGCCGCGAAATACGGGTTGCGGGTCAGCGCCGGCGCATGGATCGGGGACGACCACGACCGCAATGAACGCGAAATCCAGAGCCTCATCTGGATCGTCAATCACAACCACAACGTCAACCGCGCCCTCATCGGGAACGAGGCCGTCCTGCGCGGCGAGATCACGCCCGCCGAATTGGCCGAATATCTGAGACGCGTAAAACAGAAGATCAACGTGCCCGTCAGCACGGCCGAACCTTGGCACGTCTGGCTTGCCAACCCCGAACTCGCGCGCGCCGCCGATTTCATTGCGGTTCACATCCTGCCGTACTGGGAGGGACAGCCGCTCGACAAGTCGATCGACTTCATCCAGACGAAACTGTCGCAGCTGCAGAAGGCCTATCCGAAGAAGCAGATCGTGCTGACCGAAGTCGGATGGCCGAGCGACGGGCGCATCAAGAAGAAGGCCGTGCCGTCGCTTGCCAATCAGGCGGTGTTCCTTCGCAAGTTCCTCAACTTCGCCCAGGCCCGCAACGTCGACTATTACATCATGGAAGCCTTCGACCAGCCGTGGAAACGGCATCTTGAAGGCAGCGTGGGCAGCTATTGGGGGCTGTTCGACGACAATCGGAATTGGAAATTCAGCTTCGTCGGACCCGTCGTTCCCGTACCGCACTGGCCGTTCCTCGCCGCGGCCTCGACGGCCCTCGCGCTGTTTCCCATGGGCCTGTTCCTCATGCGTGCGCGCAACATGCGGGCGGGCGGGCGCGTGTTCTACGCCGGGATGATTCAAATCGTGGCGACCACCCTGGTCTGGGCGGCGCATGTCGCAACCGACCAGTACCTGACGCTTGGCGAAATGGTGACGTGGCTCGCCCTCGGCGGCGGGCTGGGGCTGCTGATGGCCATACTCTTGTCCGAGGCCCTGGAACTGGCCGAAGCGCTCTGGCTGCGCTTGGGCCGTCGCCCGGACCCGCAGATGCCGGATTCAGCCGCGCCGCGTCCGAGGGTCTCGGTCCAAATTCCCGTCTGCAACGAGCCGCCCGGGCTCGTCATCCAATCGCTCGAGGCGCTGTCTCGTCTGGATTATCCGAATTTCGAGGTTCTGGTCGTCGACAACAACACGACCGACCCGCAGCTTTGGCTGCCGGTCAAAGCCTATTGCGAGGCGCAGGGGCCTCGCTTCCGCTTCTTCCATCTGGACAAATGCCCGGGGTTCAAGGCCGGCGCGCTCAATTTCGCGCTTGCCCAGACCGATCCCACGGCCGAGATCATCGGCGTCATCGACAGCGACTACGCGGTCAATGCCGACTGGCTCAAGATCTTCGCACCGTATTTTGCCGATCCGAAAGTCGGCTTCGTGCAGGCACCGCAGGACTACCGCGACTGGCGGGACAACGCATTCAAGGAAATGTGCTACTGGGAATATGCCGGCTTCTTCCATGTCGGCATGGTCGTCCGCAACGAGCGCAACGCGATCATTCAGCACGGCACGATGACGCTCGTGCGCACGGAAGCGCTCAAGGACGTCGGCGGGTGGGCCGAGTGGTGCATCACCGAGGACGCGGAGCTCGGGCTGCGTCTGTTCGAGAAGGGCCACGAATCCCTCTACCTCAACAAGAGCTTCGGGCAGGGCGTCACGCCCGATACGTTTGCGGACTACAAGAGCCAGCGATTCCGTTGGGCCTATGGCGCCGTCCAGATCTTGAAGCATCATTGGCGCAATCTCATGCCCTGGAGCGGCAGCACGCTCACGACCGCCCAGCGTTACCATTTCATCGCGGGCTGGATGCCTTGGTTCGGTGACGCGCTCTATGGCCTGTTCACGGCGTTCGCCGTGGTCTGGACGTTCGGCCTCGTCACCTGGCCGAAGCATTTCGACTTCCCGCTGACCGTGTTCATCGCGTCGGCGCTTGGTCTCTTCGTCTTCAAGACGCTCAAGTCATTCGTCCTTTATGGCTTCAGGATCAGGTGCAGTCTTCTCCAGAACATCGGAGCCGCGATCGCGGCACTTTCGCTGACCCATACCATCGGCAAGGCGATACTCACCGGCATCTTCACCGCCGACCGACCGTTCCTGCGCACGCCGAAATGGGAAAACCAGCCGGCGGTGCTGAGAGGGCTTGCCATGGCGTGGGAAGAAACCGCGCTCATGATGTTGTTGTGGGTCGCCGCCGCGATCATCATCATCGCCAACGCATCGGAATCGCCGGAAGCCTGGCTGTGGGCCGCGATGCTGCTGGGACAGTCGGTCCCTTACAGCGCGGCGCTGATCACGGCCATGGTCAATGTGATGCCGCAACTCTGGCCAAGCCGAGCCGCCGCCTCCCAGCCAGCGCAGGCGGAATCCTCGGTTACCGGTGCGACCGTACAGCCGAAATCTTCCCAGACGCCGGCCGCCGCGGCGTCCTGATCGCGCGCAGCATCAAGACAGGGCGCTCTCGGTGATTGTCCTGGGATCCGCCGGACCGATCCCGGCTGCCCTTCGCATGACCTTCGATTGACGTCGGGGGCCAGGACCCGTATGAGGCGTTCTGTTCACCCCGATGGCCGCCATGTCGAGCCTCAGCGTTATCATCCCCGCGTTTCACGCCCACGACACGATCGCCCGGGCGGTCCGAAGCGTGGTGGCGCAGAATCGCGCAGCAGACGAGATTCTCGTCATCGCGGACGACGGCACGGACTATTCCCCGACGCTTCGCGCGGCCGGATTTTCGGGCGGCAAGCTCCGCTTCGGCTCGACAGGCAAGATCGGCGCCGGCCCCAGTGCCGGGCGCAATGTCGGCCTGGCGCTCGCCCGGGGCGAGCTCGTCGCCTGGCTCGATGCGGATGACCTTTTCTATCCCGATCGCCTGCGCATACTGGCGCCGCTCGCGCTCGACCACGGTGCGGCGGGCGACAATTCGCGCGTGGTCGATGACGAGAGCGGCAAGACATTGGCCGTCCAGTTTCCGGCGCACGGCACGACCCTTTGGCTCGACGCCGCGAGCTTTCTTTCGCTTTCCGTTCCGATCGTGTGTGTCGTCCGGCGCGACCTTTCGCCGCGCTGGGACGAGGACGTGCCGCTCGGCGAGGACGTGGCCTACAATCTGAGGCTCTTCGACCGCCTCGTGTCGTTTCCCGTCGTGGACACCCCGCTCCGCGATTATCGCGTGCGGCACGGCTCCGTTTGCCATGCGGATGATTCAGCGGCGCTCGCCGAGCGGGGCTACGTCCAAATGCAGCGGCACCTCGAGCGGGACGGATTCGGGCTCAGGCGGCCCGCCCTCCGCGCGCTCCTCGCGGACGCGCTCGAGCGCAAGATCGCGTTCAACCGCGCTTTCGAGAGGGCGCGGCTCGACGGACGCGTGGCGACGTTTCAGGCGTTCGTGGGATTGACGCAGCGGGCTCAGTCTTAGGCACGCCGGATTCGGGCTTAGGCACGCCGGGTTCCGGCACGAGCCAGTCGACAGACCAACCCCCTGTCCCCTCTACGGCCAGGCGCCGCGCGAGCTCCGGCAGCACGCGCCTCAGCGCATCGAGCAGGCCGAAGGGCGGGTTCACGAGGATCAAGCCGCATCCCGTGAGCATCTCCGGCGTTTCCCGAGGGAGGACCGAGAGCTCGACGACGGCGATACGCGCGATATCGCTCGCCCTGAGCAGCGCGTGGAATCGCCGCAGCTCGGCCCGGTCCTTGACCGGATACCAAAGGGCATAGATGCCGGTGGCCCAGCGCCGGTGGGCCGCCTTGAGGCCGTCGACCATGCGGTCGAACTCGCCGTTCTCCTCGAATGGCGGATCGATGAGGACGAGGCCGCGGCGCGGTATGGGCGGGAGGAAGGCCTTCAACGCCTGGTAGCCGTCGAGGTGATGCACCTTGACCTGGCGGTCGCGTGCGAACTCTGCCGCCAGGACTTCCGCATCCTCCGGGTGAAGCTCGGCCGCGATCAACCGGTCTCTCGGGCGCAGGAGCGCGCGCACGACGCAGGGCGAGCCGGGGTACCAGCGGAGACGGCCGTCCGGATTGAAGGACCGGACGACGGCGAGGTAGGGGGCGAGCTCCGCCGGCAGATCGGCCTTATCGAAGAGACGCGCGATTCCGCCTTCGAACTCCTTCGTCCGCTGCGCCTCGTCGCGCGCGAGGTCGTAGCGCCCGATTCCGGCATGCGTATCGAGAACGGTGAACGGCTTGTCCTTGGCCTTGAGATGCGCAATGACGAGCGCGAGCACCGCGTGCTTGAGGACGTCGGCGAAACCGCCGGCGTGAAAGAGATGCCGATAGTTCACGGCGCGGAGACGCCGCGACGGACGAGCGGGCGTGTTTGCGGAAAACCGCGAGCCACATGACAGGTTCGCGTCATTTCTCTGTCAGCACCCACACGCCGTTCCAGCCATGTGCCGGTGGGCTCGAAGCCAGATGGTCGACGCGGTCGAGAAACACCTGCGAGGGGCCGTCGTCGGGAACGAGCGCCAAACACGCCTCGAAGGCGGCGCGCGCCCGCCCCCAATCCTGCCCGCGATAGGCCGACAGCCCTTCCGCATATTGAGCGCAGAGCGTCAATATCTCCGTCTCGACCTCGCCT
The DNA here is from genome assembly GCA_041484095.1 of Alphaproteobacteria bacterium. Taxonomy (GTDB): domain Bacteria; phylum Pseudomonadota; class Alphaproteobacteria; order CADEGL01; family CADEGL01; genus JBGPGW01. Next base: position 4,829 of record JBGPGW010000231.1, read on the forward strand.
TTCCGGCCGAGCAGCTCGAAGATCCGCTCCGGCTCATGCCGGCCGACGGGGAGAATGGAATCGATCTCCCGCACCTCGAAAACGTCCGCCACCATCTCCGCCGCCAGCGCGCTGACGAGCGAGCGCGTGCCATAGCTCTTGTTCGCACCCTCGAGGCGCGAGGCGACGTTCACCGCGTCGCCCATGACCGTGTAGCTCTTGGCGAAGTCCGAGCCGATATTGCCGACCACGACCTCGCCGGTGGCGATCCCCACGCGTATCTGAATCTCCGGCAGGCCGCGTTTGACGCCGATGAGGTCGGGCAGGGTCGCGCGGAAGGGCTCGAGGGCGCGCAGCTGCTCCAGCGCGGTCTGGCAGGCGAGCCGGGCATGGTCGTCCTCACCCGTGAACGGCGGGCCCCAGAACGCCATGATCGCATCGCCGATGTACTTGTCGATGATTCCGTCATGGGCGCGGATCGGCTCCGACATGGCGGAGAGATATCGATTCATCACGTTGACCATGGCGGCCGGCGTCATCCGCTCGGAGAGCGCGGTGAACCCGGCCAAATCGCAGAACAGCACGGTCATGACCCGGCGCTCGCCCTTGCCCGCCGTCAGTTCGGGCCGGTCGATCAGATCCTTGACGATACGGGGGTCGAGATATTTGCCGAACGTGTCGTGAATCCGCGCCTTCTGCCTGAGTTCGCCCACCATGTGGTTGAAGGCATCGGTCAAGACTCCGATCTCGTCGCGCGTGGTGATGGGAACATTGGCGTCGAGCGCACCCCGCTCGACCGCCTTCACCCCGTTGACGAGGCGGCGAACCGAGCGGACCAGGCCGACGGTTATGACGGTCGCCCAGAGCAATCCGAGAACACCCGCCGCGACCATCAGGCCGAGATCGATCAGCGCGACTCGATGCTGGCGTGCACGGACATTCTTGGTGGCGGCATTGAGGACCTTCAGCAGATCCGCGCGCGCGGCATCGAGCCGGC
>JBGPGW010000232.1:0-5799 GCA_041484095.1 Alphaproteobacteria bacterium
GCCGGATTCGAGGTCGTCGAGGCGGAGGACGGCGAGCGCGCGATCGCCCAGGCCGAGAGCGGCCGGGCGATCGACCTTGTGATCCTCGACTGGCGCATGCCGGGCCTGAGCGGCGTCGAAGTCTTGAGGCGCCTGCGCTCGAGCGGGAACGAGACGCCGGTGATCTTCCTCACATCGCTCAACGATCAGATCTATGAGGAGGCCGCGCTTCAGGGCGGCGCCATCGATTTCGTCGAGAAGTCGCGGAGCTTTCTCATCCTCATGAAGCGAATCGAGCTCGTGCTCGCCGGGATCAAGTCCCAGGGCGCGCAGGGCGCCGGCGGTCAGCGCGCGATCAGCCGCGGCGGGCTCGAGCTGCGCACGGATAGCTGCCGCGCCTTCTGGATGGGCCAGCAGCTCGATCTCACCCTGGCCGAGTTCAACATGGTCCATTGCCTCGTCGCGCATGCCGGCGAAGACGTGCGCTATCGAGATCTCTACGACCTCCTGCATGGCGAAGGCTTCGCCGCGGGACAGGGCGCCGAAGGATACCGCGCCAATGTGCGCGCCTTCATCAAACGCATCCGGCAGAAGTTCCAGAAGGTCGACACAAGCTTCGACCATATCAAGAACTACCCCGGCTTCGGATACCGATGGGTCGACAGCGTGGCCGCGGATGGTTGACGCCGCGGGACGTTCCCAGCAGGTCTGGCGGTCGCTCGGCGCGAAGCTCGTCGCGCTCGTCGTCATCTTTTTCACCGTGCCCGTGATTCTCTACGACCAGTTTCAGGCGGCGGATCGCGAGAAGCGCGCGCTCTTGCTCAAGCTTGTCCAAGACCAGGGCTTCGTTCTCGGCGAAAGTCTCCGTCCGCGCCTCGAGACCTTCGACTGGCGCTTGAACCCAAGCAAAGCCGCGCAGCTTCTCCCATTCCAAGAAACAGGCCTTCACGTGCGGCTTCTGTTTCGGCCGATCGGCGAGACCGGCGCACGCAATTTCTTTTATGTGGCCTCCACACCCAAAGTCTCGACAGAGTATCTGGAGCAAGATCGGGCCGAGCTTCTGCATGCCGGCATCCTCGACAAACTGAGTGACAGTTGCGAAGGCGGCATGAGTCTCGCGATCCGCTATGCCGTTCCGGCGAGCGAGGCGGAGATCCTGACATCCGTCACGCCGCTCAATACAAAATTCGGCTGCTGGGCGGTCATCACATCGCGCACGGCCGACGACATCCTCGGCCTCTCCATCAGCCAGTCCTACTGGTCGCGGCCGGAGGTCCAGTTCGCGGCGATCATCTATGTCGCGATGGCCCTCGTCGTTCTGTGGGTGTTCGTGACGGTGTGGCGCAACCTCCGCCGTTTCGCCAACCTCGCCCGCTCGATCCGCGGCAGCGAATCGCCCAGCGCCTCATTCGCGGCGCAGAACCGGGTTCCCGAGCTCGACAACGTCGCGCAGGAATTCGACGAGATGGTCGACACGCTGCACGGCTCCGCCCTTGCCATCCGCAACGCTGCCGAGGAGAACGCCCATGCGTTCAAGACGCCGATCGGCGTGATCCGGCAAGCGCTGGAACCCTTGAAGCGGCCCGAGGCGACCGCCGACCCCCGCACGCGCCGCGCCATCGACCTCATCGAACGCGCGATCGAGCGTCTGGACGCGCTCGTCGCCGCCGCCCGCCGCATCGACGAGGTGACGGCCGCTCTCATTCATCCGCCGCGCGAGACTGTCGGCCTTTCCGACCTGACGGAGCGGGTGGTCGAGGATTACCGCGAGGTCGCGACGGCGCGCGGCGTCAGGCTGACCGCGCAGATCGAACCCCTCCTTGCCGTCCAGGGCGGCGAGGAAATCATGGAAACCGTCATCGAAAACGTCCTCGACAACGCGATCGGATTCTCCTACCCGAGCCAAGAAGTCCGCGTGCGGCTCGCCCGCGACGGCCGCACCGCCCATCTCGTCATCGCCGATTCCGGACCGGGCGTTGCCGCGGAGAATCTCGAGCGAATCTTCGATCGGTACTTCTCGAAACGTCCGGCGCCGCGACGTGACGGCGATACGACAAATGGCGGCGACGGCAATGCGCATTTTGGAATCGGCCTGTGGCTCGTTCGCCGGAATATCGAAGCCATCGGCGGATCCGTCCATGCCGAGAACCGAATCGGCGGCGGCCTCGAGGTGCATGTGCGGCTGCCTCTTCTCATGGCAGGCGAGGCTGAGCACGGCACCTTCATCAAGGCGCGCAACTGGAACCGGGGTGAGTCCAAACGGATCTAAGACCGGCCTCGAGGGCCGGGATCCCCGACCGCGCGACGCGGCGGCGCGTCTGCGCAATCTCCTTCGGCTGCGTCGGGGCTAACCCCCGCCGAGAAGGACCGCGCAGCGGGCGCTGATCGCGTCCTCGAGCGCCATGGCCTTTCGCGCCGCAAGGTCGAACAGCACCGAGACGCCCGCGCAGGTCGAATGGAGCGCGTCGGTCTCGACGTTCCGCATCTCGTGCACGAATTCGACCGACTTCGTGCCCATGCGGACGAGATGGCTGCGCACGATCAGGAGCGAACCCGCGGGAACCTCGTGCTTGTACTCGGTCGTGTAACGCACATCGGCCCAGCCGATCTTGCGCTTCGCAAGTTCGCTGTAGGAGCCCATCATCGAGAGAAAATGGAACGACGCGCCGTCGAACATCATCTGATAGAACTGCGTGTTCATGTGGCCCATGGTGTCGCAGAACCATGGATAGGCAACGCCCCGCCACGTCTCGACCAGTTTCGCCATGCGCTCCCCCCGGTGGTGGACCGGCCTGGTGGGCGCACCAACACCCCCAGGGGTTCGTACGCCATGACTCGGCCGGCTAATCTAGCGCAAGACGATGGCGCAAATGAGCGTGCGTGTCATCACTCGACCTGGGTATCGCATGAAAATGGCGTCGCGGGTGTGGGACGCGACGCGCGTTAGAGGCGGGCCACGCGTTTCAAAGGCAATCGCGCGATCGGCGCGGCTGATCGAAATTCGCAGGCTCTTTCCCCATCGCGCCCTGCTTCGCGGAAAAGTCAAAAACGAGGGGGCCTCAACCCAAATTTTAGGCGGCTTCTGCGATTTCCCCCGGATTGTGCGGTAGGCGAATCGTAACGGTCGTGCCCCGGCCGACCTCGCTTGTGACCGTGAGGGTTCCGCCGAGCATTTCCGCGAAGCGCTTGCTCAGGTGCAATCCAAGCCCAATGCCGTCCTGGTTGCCCGAACGGCCGTCGCTCACGCGTCCGAACGGCTCCTGGCACAAGGGTATGTCCTCTGGTTTGATACCAATGCCGGTGTCGGCCACGCTTAACTCCAGGGTTGCGCCGTTGTCGACGGCGCACATGCCGATCTCAATGTACCCGCCCGATGGCGTGAACTTGACCGCATTTCCCACGAGGTTCACGAGAATCTGGCGCAAGTGCCTTTCATCCGTGCGAAGGGTGCCGAGCCCGCGCGCGATCTTTGTCGTGATCGTTAGGCCCTTTTTCTCGGCTAACGGCACAAGCATGCGCTGCACGGAATCAATGACGTCACCGGCCATCACATCCTCGATCATCAACGTCAATTCACCATTTTCGATCTGTGTCAGTTCGAGGATGTCGTTGATGACCCGCAGGAGGTGTTCGCCCGATACATGGATGTCATCGACGTATTCGCGATATCTCGGCACTTCGATCGGACCGAATGCCTCGCCTTTCATGATTTCGGAGAAGCCGATGATTGCATTGAGCGGCGTACGCAGCTCGTGACTCATGGTCATGAGGAAACGGGACTTCGCCTCCGTCGCCGCTTCGGCGCGCGCCACGGCCTCAGCGAGCCGGATATTCTCGATGTGTGCCCGCTCGATTTGTCTCGCCCCCCGCCACACCACAAGAAGTGACAGAGCATAGGCAGCGCCCATCAACGCAATGACGATCATGACCCCGGTCGCAATCGTCCGATGCATGGCCCTTATGGAATCCGTCACGTCCGTATAGATCTCGAATATACCGATCAAGCGCGATCGCTCGGCGTCGCCATAGAGCGGCAGGTAGCTTGACAGGACATAGCGGTCGGTGGTCGGGCCGCCGATGGCATTGAATGTCGGCCGAAAGCTATGGTCGCTCGCCGTGTGCCCCTGAAGGGCTCGGACATACGATGGATTCGGGTACCGTGAATCGCCGATGTCATTTCGATTCGACGAGTAAATGGTGATGCCATTCAAATCATAAAGTTTGACTTTTAGAATGCCGCTCTGATGGCGCATCGGTGCGAACAATCGATCCAACTCATCGGCGAGTGCGTCAGGCGTTGGACTTGCAATGTCGCCACGTTGTTTGACCGTCAAGATCGAGTCGATCTTGTCAGCAACCAGTATCGATAATGATGCCGTCAGCGATTCATTGTAACGCTCGGCAGTCCCGCGAATTTGATGACCCATCACCTCCATCTGCACGAAGGCGACGAGGGCCGCTGTCGCGGCGATCGCAAACCCGCCGACAAACGCGAAGCGTCGTGGCAGTCGAGCGGTGGGTGAGCGCTGCGTCATAATGTCCCTATCGAAAAAGCTGGGCCCTTGTTTTACAGGACATTTCGTTAACGTCCTGTAAAACAAGGGTCGATCCACAGTTTCTTGGGTCCGCAATTCTTGCCTGCTACCAATCATGGTATTCGGCGCCGCAGGGTCGAATAGCACCGCGACCGCGCCGCAGACGGCACCCGCCCGTCTCTTAATCACCTCCGCCAGACGCCCCCAAGAGTTGCACATGAACGGTCGATTGGATCCGAGACACTGCGCCGCGCACACGGCAACGCACTTCGTCATGTGACTGGAAAGCTGCGCGTGATCCCGGCACTATGTCGAGGGGACGGGGCATCGGGGAGAGACAAACCATGAGCTTCAGGGGCAAACGCGTGGTCATCACGGCCGGCGGGCGCGGCATCGCGCGCCGCGCGGTCGAGCGCTATCTCGCCGCGGGAGCGCGGGTGTTGACCGCCGATGTCGACGAGGCGGGATTGGCATCGGCGAAGGCCGCGAACCCCGCGTTGCTGGCGATGCGCGCGGACGTCTCGTCCGAATCCGACGTGGCCATGCTGTTCGAGACGGCCAAGCGCGAGCTTGGCGGCCTCGACATCCTCATCAACGCCGCGGGGATCGGCGGAGCCGTCGGTCCCGTCGAGACGTTCAGGTTCGAGGACTGGCGGCGCTGCATGGGTGTGAACATCGACGGGCCGTTCCTCTGCTGCCGCGCCGCGATCCCCATGCTCAAGGCGGCCGGACGCAGCTCGATCGTCAATTTCTCTTCCGTGTCGGGTCTCTTCGGCAACCGCGACCGCGCACCCTATGTCGCCGCCAAATGGGCGGTCATCGGGCTCACCAAGACGCTCGCCATGGAGCTTGGCCCCTTCGGCATCAACGTCAACGCGATCTGCCCCGGGCCCGTCGAGGGCAAGCGCATGGAGGAAGTGCTCCAGGGCGAATCGCGCTCCAAGGGCAAGCCGCCCGAGACGCTGCGCGCGGAGTACACGCAGGCCTCGTCGATGCGCGAGTGGATCACGGCCGACGACGTCGTCGCGATGGTGATGCTCGTGACCTCGCCCGAAGGCCACCGGATCTCAGGCCAGGCCCTCACCGTCGACGGACACACCGAAAGCGTGGCGTGAGCCGCGAGCGGACGCCGGGATTTCCTGAACGGCTTGAGGACAAGTGAGCCATGGTGATGTTCCTCGACGAAGCGCGAATCCGCGCGCTGCTGCAATGGGACGACCTCATCCCCGCGATGGAGGCGGCGCTCGCCGCGTTCTCCCGGGGCGAGGTGCTGCAGCCCGTCCGC
>JBGPGW010000233.1:0-5792 GCA_041484095.1 Alphaproteobacteria bacterium
GGAATTCGAAACGCTTGGATTTCTTCGGACGCTTCGCCGTCACCACCGCGACGACCTGGGGGATGACATCGCCGGCGCGCTGGATGATGACCGTGTCGCCCTCGCGGACGTCCTTGCGCTCGATTTCGTCCTCGTTGTGGAGGGTCGCACGGGAGACGACGACCCCGCCCACCGTGACGGGTTCGAGCTCGGCGACGGGCGTTAGCACGCCGGTGCGCCCGACCTGGATGGTGATCGCGCAGAGACGCGTCCGGGCCTGCTCGGCGGGAAATTTGTGCGCGACCGCCCAGCGCGGCGCGCGGCTGACCATGCCGAGGCGCTCTTGCCAGTCGAGGCGGTTCACCTTGTAGACGACGCCGTCGATGTCGTAGGGGAGGCTCGCCCGCTCGGCATTTGTCTCGCGGTAAAGAGCGAGGGCGTCGTCGATCGATTGGAAGAGACGGGCAAGCGGATTGACCGCGAAGCCCCAATGCTTGAGCCGGTCGAGAAACTCCCAATAGGTCTTGCCCGGCGCCTCCGAAATCTCGCCCCAGGCATAGGCGAAGAAATGGAGCGGCCGCGAGGACGTAATGTTCGGGTCGAGCTGACGAAGCGAGCCGGCGGCGGCATTTCTCGGATTGGCGAAGGCCGGTTCCTCCGCCTTGGCACGCTTCGCGTTGAGGGCGGCAAAGTCGGCGCGGCGCATATAGACCTCGCCGCGGACCTCCACCACATCGGGGATGCTGCGGCCGGCAAGGCGCTTCGGCACGTCATGGATCGTCGCGATGTTGCGCGTCACGTCCTCGCCGGTCTCGCCGTCCCCGCGCGTGGCGCCGAGGACGAAACGCCCCTTCTCGTAGCGGAGCGCCGCCGACAGGCCGTCGATCTTGGGCTCGGCCACGCATTCGACCGCCTCGTCCGCACCGAGGCCGAGAAAGCGCCGGATGCGGCCGACGAACTCATGCACCTCCTCGTCCGAGAATGCGTTCTGGAGCGAGAGCATCGGCCGGCCATGTCTGACCTTGGCAAAGCCTTCGCTCGGGGCGGCGCCGATTCGGAGGCTCGGGCTGTCGGGGCGCACGAGGTCGGGGAACAGCGCCTCGATCGCCTCGTTGCGCCGGCGAAGCGCGTCGTAGTCCGCATCGGAAATCTCCGGCGCCGCGTGCTGGTAGTAGAGGAGATCGTGGCGCACGATCTCGCGCGCCAGGCGCTCGAGTTCGATTTCCGCCTGGGCGCGGGTGAGGTCCCCGGCCGCGATCTCTTTGCGCTTCGGCGTCACGCGCGGGCGGCCGTCCGGCGGCCAATGAGGCTGTCGGCCGCGGCGCGCGCCTCGTCGGTGATGCGGGAGCCGGAAAGCATGCGGGCGATCTCCTCGCGCCGCGCGCCGTCGTCGAGCCGTTCGACGCGCGTCGTGACGCTCCCCTTGGCGTTCACCTTGCTCACGCACCAATGATGCGCGCCGCGCGCGGCGACCTGCGGGGAGTGCGTCACCACCAGCACCTGAAGGCCGCGGCCGAGCCGCGCAAGCCGTTCGCCGACCGCGGCCGCGACCGCGCCACCGATGCCGCTGTCCACTTCGTCGAAGACGAGGGTCGGCGCCGTGCCGGCCTTGGAGAGAACCACGCGAAGGGCGAGCATGAAACGCGAGAGCTCGCCGCCCGATGCGATGCGCCCGATCGGCCCGGGTGCCGAGCCGGGGTTGGTCGCGACCTCGAACACGATCCGCTCCTTGCCGGCCGGCCCCCAGGATTCGGGCGGGAGGGGATCGAGGCGCGTCGTGAACTGCGCCCGGCCGAGCTTGAGGGGGATGAGCTCGGCGATCATCGCGCGATCGAGCTCTGCCGCGCCCTGGCGGCGTTTTTCGCCGAGCGCCTCCGCGGCGCGCTCATAAGCCGCGCGGGCCGTCCGGACCTGCCGGTCGAGGCGCTCGAGCTCGCCGCCGCGATCTTCGATGCGGGCAAGCGCCGTCGCCGTCGCCGCGCGGAGCGCCGGCAGCCCGTCCACCTTCACCCGATGTTTCCGGGCGAGGTCCCGGAGCCCGTAAAGCCTGTCCTCAAGCGTCTCGAGCGCATGGGCATCGTGTTCGATCGAATTGCCGAATGCCTCGAGGCGCGCTTCGGCGTCGAGCGTCGCCTCGCCGGCGCGCGCCAGCGCCTCGATCGCCGTATCGAGCCCGCCACCGGCCTTCCCCGCGACGCGCGTCAACTCGCGCTCCGCCGTGCGAATCGCGTCCTGGACCGGGCGCGCGCCGCCGAGAGCCGCATGCGCGTTCTGCAGCGCCTCCAGAAGGCGCTCGCGGTTCTTCAGAACCGAGCGCCGCTCGTCGAGCTTCGCCTCCTCGTCCGGTTGGGGATCGAGCGCGTCGAGCTCACCCAGGCGGTGGCGCAGCTCGTCTTCCTCGATTTGGGCGCGGCCCTGCGCCTCGCGGGCGGACGCGAATGTTTCCTCCGCCTCCCGCCATGCGCCGAACAACAGGCCGATGGCCGCCCCGTCCGCCACGGCGGCCGCGTACTGATCGAGCGCCTCGCGGTGGGTTGCGGGTTAGATGTTTACGCGCTGGTCGCCCTGGCTCTGGAGTTCGACGAGCAAATCGCCGAGCGCGCGAAGAAGCGTGACGCTCGTGGGCTGGTCGTTCACGAAGGCGCGGCTGCGTCCGTCGGCCGACACGATTCGGCGCAGCACGAGCGTTTCATCCGGCTCGATGCCGTGCGCCTTGAGAAGGGCGTGCACCGCGTGAGCGGCCGTCAATTCGAATGTCGCGGTAACGATCGCCTGCTGGGCTCGCGCGCGGACGAGTCCCGCATCGGCCCGGGCACCGAGCGCCAAGCCGAGCGCATCGAGAAGGATCGACTTGCCGGCACCCGTCTCGCCCGTCAGCACCGAAAGCCCGGAGCCGAATTCGAGATCGAGGCGATCGATCAGAACGACGTCGCGGATCGAGAGGCCGGCCAACATGCGGGCCTCAGAACAGCCAGTCCCAGAAGGACTTTTCCTTTCCCTCCCCGGCTGTTGCGTAGCGCGTGCCTTCGATCAGATTGTAGCTGTCGACGTACCACGTGCTGGCGGGGAAGTTGTATCCGAGCACCGACGCCGTGCGGCGCGCCTCGTCCCCGAGACCCAGTGCGACGTAGCACTCCACCATGCGGTGAAGCGCTTCGGGGATCTGCGTGCTCTGCGGATAGACGTCGACCACGCGCTTGAAGCGATTGAGTGCCGCGAGGTACTGGGATCGCTTCAGATAATACCGTCCGACCTCCATGTCCTTGGCGGCCAGATGGTCTTCGGTCAGGTCGATCTTTTCCTTGGCGTCGCGCGCATAGCGGCTCTCGGGAAAACGGCGCACGACTTCCTGAAAACTATCGAGCGCTTTCTCGGTCATCTTCTGGTCGCGCTTGGTGTCGGAGACCTGCTCGTAATAGCAAAGCGCGCGCAGATAGTAGGCGTAGGCCGCGTCGCGGTTGCCGGGATGGAGCTGGATGAAGCGGTCGAGCGCGTTGAGCGCGTCGTCGTATCTGCGGCTGCGGTATTGCGTGTAGGCCACCATGAGCTGCGCCTTCGTCGCCCATACCGAGTAGGGGTGCTGCCGTTCCACTTCGTTGAAGTAGATCGCGGCCTCCTTGAAGTTTTCCTCCTGAAGGAAATCCATGCCGCTGTTGTACAGAGACTCGACCGTGCCCTCGATGTAGGTCGTGTCTTCTTTCTTTTCTTTACTGCAGCCGACGACGGCCAGCATCAGAATGGCTGCGGCCACGGCCAGGTAGGGTCGGGTTCTCATGCGATGGTTGGGGCTCTAATCCTTTGGGGATGCGCGCTTGGCGATGTCGCGGTCGAATGGAACATATCATGGACGCCAAGTCGCAAAAAGCGAATTGGCCACCGCACAAAAGGGGTCTGTCATAAGGGATTTCGAGGGTTTCCGGGCGGCTTGGCGGCAGGATCCCGGCCGCCCCCGTCTGATATGACGCGCAACCGGCCGCCGGAATCGCCTCCGGACGAGGGGCGAGGGCTCAGTCCCCGGCGCCGGCGAGGCGCAAGGCGGGCGCCGTCGCACCCGTCCGCGGCGCGGTGAGCGTCCGATAGCGCCACGCATCCGGATCCGCAAACAACGTGGTTAGGACGCGATGGTTGAGGGCGTGGCCCGAGCGGTAGCCGCGGAAATGACCAAGGATTCGGGCGCCCGCGAGATAGAGATCGCCCACGCAGTCCAGCAACTTGTGGCGGACGAACTCGTCGTCGTAACGAAGCCCCTCGGCGTTGAGCACGCCGTGTTCGCCCACGACGATGGCATTCTCAAACGAGCCGCCGCGCGCGAGCCCGGCCTTCCGTAATTGCACGACGTCGTCCTCGAAGCCAAAGGTCCGCGCGCGCGAAATCTCAGATTTGAAATTGCCGTTCATGAGGGTGACGGTGCGTGACTGACGGCGAATCGCGGGGTTGTCGAACTCGATTTCGCAGCTGACGGTGAACGAGTCGGCTGGAACGAGCGAGGCACGGGCGTCGCCTTCGACGACGCTGATCGGTCTCAAAACCTCGATGACGCGCCGCGCGACGCTTTGGCGTCTCACGCCCGCCTTCTCGATGAGTTCAACGAAGGGGGCCGCGCTGCCGTCCATGGCCGGCACTTCCGGGCCATCGATCGCGATGCGCGCGTTGTCGATGCCGCATCCGGCGAGAGCAGCCATGAGATGCTCGATCGTACCGACGCGCAAACCGTCCTTGTTCGCCACGACGCTGCACAGACGCGTGTCGACGACATGCGTCCACACCGCCGGAATAAGCGCACCACCTTTGTCCGTGCGCTGGAAGATGATGCCGGTATTCGGAGCCGCCGGATGGATGCGCAGTGAAACGGCTTCGCCGCTATGTAGTCCCGTGCCGCTGCCGCGGACCATCTTGTCGATGGTCGCCTGATTGCCAGCCAAGGCGTTGTGTCGCGTCATCTCAAGATGCCCCTTACGATTCACCGCCCCGCTCGCCTGCTCGTCGCATGTCGGTCCTGTTATTGGCTGATTCAGGACCGGTCTTCATCGGCTGGTTATCGGTCGAGCTTCGTAGGCTTCTGACCTACGGCACTCCCCTGCAGGTGCCAGATGCCGTGCCGTTGAATGCTCCGGAGGTTTAACAATTGCCTCCGGAGCACTCAAATCACTAATTGTTTCCAAATGTTACAGACACTTGGCCCCTCTAGTTTGCCTGCCGACGCAGGAAGGCGGGGATGTCGAGGAGATCGTCATCCGGCTCGGACATCTTGACCCGCTCTTTCGGGTCGAGACCACCCAAGGACGTCTGGGCGGGGGCGGCCTGCGCCGTCGTCGCCTCTGCCTGCTGGGCCCGCCGATGGCCTGCGCCCGTAACCCGGCCGAAGAGTGACGCCATGCCGCTCCGGCGTTTGGGCTTCTCTGAGGCTGGCCCCGCATTCATGAGGTCTGCCGTGGCGAAGGGGTCGGCCGCGGTGGGCTGGGCCGCCCGCCGGGTGTTGGGCTCGATCGGGCGCGGCGGTATGAAGGCGTCGCCCTTGATTGCCGCTGATGCCGCGGACCTCGGGGCGGCCGCCTGGGATGCCGTGAGCGCCGCCGGCGGCGCCTCGGCCGGGGTTGCGACCATGGCGGGTGGCGCGGCGATCGCCGGCTGAGCCTGTGCCGCGTCAGCCATGGGGCTGGCGTCGGGCTGGACGCTTTGCATCACGCTCACGGCTGTATCGGCCGTGGTGAGAAGTGATGCGCCGAGCGGTGCCGTGTCGGCCTCCCTCACGGCCGTCATGCCGAGGGCGGTATGGGCAGTCGCCATGGCCGGTGCCGCCGCGATGGGTGACA
>JBGPGW010000234.1:0-5763 GCA_041484095.1 Alphaproteobacteria bacterium
GTCGAGCCCGTACACATCCGCAAGATAGGGCCCGGCCCAAAGCGCGCGGATCACGAGGACCATCGACAGGCCGCAGAAGGCGAGCGGCAGGAGCGGCCAGATCGCGCGCGTTCGCAAGACTTGGGTCACGCCCTTCATCACCGCGCCCAAGCTCTCGCGCCTCTCCGTATGATAGGGATGTCCCGGCGGCGCATCGCGGACGAAGAGGAACATCTGCGCCACGAGCACGACGTTGAGGAGCGCGAGCCCATCGAAGGTCGGACGCCAGCCGAAGCGCTCGACGGAAGCGGCGAAGGGCGTGGCGGAAAGCAGGATGCCGACATTGCCCATGCCGGAGTAGAGCGCGACCATGGTCGCGAAGCGCGCGGGCCTGAACCAGCGCGCGAACAGCACCATCGCACCGGACAGGCCGACCGCGCATCCCGCCCCCATGATGGCCTGGCCGAGCGCCAAGCCGGCCGTATCGCTCGCGCGCGCGAAGACCATCGCGCCCGCCGCGGGCACGAGCATCATGAGCGCGATCGTCCGCCGCGGCCCGAACCGGTCGAGAAACACGCCGACGGGAATCTGCGCGATGGCGAAGGCGGCGTAGAACGCGCCGGTGACGAGGCCGAGCTGACCGGCCGTGAGCCCCAGCTCCTCCCGAAAGACCGGCGCCAGCACGGCATTCGTCGCGCGGTAGAACTGGCTCATGAGGAAGAGGATGTAGAGGCTCAGCACGACGCGCGCGGCCGCCGCGCGGTGGCTCTCTCCCGCCATGGGGCCCTCCGCTTGGCGGGCGGCTATTCGAGGCCCTTGAGGAACGGCTTCATCTCCTCGTCGGATTTGTGCCGCGCGATGGGCCCGGTCCGGGTCAGCCCGTGCCAGACGAATTCGGCGGCGATCGCGGCGCCGTTCTTGAATTCGCCCGCCCGGACCTTGTCGCGCGTGTCGGCGCCCATCAGGAGATAGCGCACGTCGCAATCCGGCTCGTCGAACCCGGCGACGAGCCGGAGCGCGGGGATGCCGCGCCGCGCGAAATTGTAATGGTCGGAGTTGCGCTTGATCGGGCGGATCACCTTGATGGGCATTCCGATCTGGCGGCTGACGCCGTCGGCCAACTCCGCGAGTTCGGGAAATTCGCTGCTGAGACAGGTCATGTTGGGGCTGCCCGCGATCGTGTCGAGCTGGACCTCGAGTGCGATGGAGCGGCGAACCTCCGGCGTCTGCTCGTCGACCCAGACCTTGGAGCCGTGAAGGCCCCACTCCTCCGCCGTGAACAGCATGATGCGGAGGCTCCGCGGCAAATTGCCGACGTGCGGCGCCATGCTGCGGAGAATCTGCACGGCCGCCGCCGTGCCGGTCGCGTTGTCGAGGGCACTTTGGCCGAGATCGTGCCCGTCATAATGCGCGCCGAGGATCACCCATTCGGGCCCCCTTCCCTTCACGTCGGCGATGAGGTTCGAGGCCGTCATCGTCCGGCGCGTCCCCTTGATCTCCATCCGCACGCGGGCCGCGGGCCCGAGCGCCGCGATCGCGGCGCCGGTCTCGAGACTGACGCCGAGCGCGGGAATGTCCCTCGGCGTATTGTCGGCGGCAAATCCGGTGACCACCATCTCGCCGGGAACGCAGTTCGCGATGAGGAAACCGGCGGCACCCCGCTCGCGCGCCCACATGTATTTCTTCATGCGGTGAATGGTGTCGGTCCCGAACGGGAATTCATGGCGGACGAGGACGATCCGCCCCTTGATCCGGTCGCGGAGAGCCTCGAACGATTCGAAGGTCCCGCGCCCGATATCGACGACCTCGCCCTCGAGCCCGCCCGCGCCCGTGTCCGGCGACCACAGAAGCGAATGGCACGGCCGTTCGCGCGGGACGGGCCCGAGAATCGAGAGGCGGGAGATCTCGCGCTCCCAGCCCTGGTATTCGAAGCGGTGTTCGCTGAGCGCAGCACCGGGAACGGAAGCGAGCCGGTCCCGGAGATAGGCATGCGCCTGCCGCTCCCCCTCGCCGCCCGCGAGCCGCCCGCCGAACGAGCAGAGCATGTCGAGATCCTCGATCATGGCGGGGGCGCGCCAGATATCGCCGATGATCGATTCGAGAATACCCATCTTTCCTACTCCCGGCTGTCGTTTGGAAACCCTGGGAACGCGCGGCGTCGAGGCCCCGGCCTGAGCCGGGCGCCCCGGCTCAGAACGGCACGCCGAGCTGGGCCACCCGCTCGCCGGCCGAGACGATGGGGAAGGTCGCGACGCGCACCACCCGGCCCGCGCGCGGTGCGCGCACCTCTTCGACGACCTCGCCGAACATGTTCGACACGATACCCATCAACTGGCCCTTCTTCACATTCTGGTTGAGCTCGCAGCGCCGATCGAGAAGGCCCGCGCGGTTCGCGCGGATGACGAACTGGTCCTTGATGACCATCTTGCGCCCGAGCGACTTGACCTTGCCCGGCATCATCCCGATCGCAGAGAGCACGTTGTTGAGGCCCTCGATCGCGCGTTTGGTGTCTTCGGGATGGATGTGGCTGCCTTCGCTGACCTCGACGCCGAAGGCGACCTTGCCCGCGCGCGCCAGGACGACATGCGGGCTTTCCTCCATCACATAGACGCCGTGCTCGGTGTAGAGGATGAAGTCGGCGCCGAAGACCTTGGCGAGCTCGAGGCAGCGCCGTGAGACGGCGCCCACGCGCGGCGGCGGCAGGAAGGCGAAGGGCGCATAGCGGCCGCCCGTCGTCGGCGTGTGGATGTCGATGAGGTAGTCGGCGTGCCGCATGAAGCGGCTGTAGAGAACATGCGCGACGCGCGCGGCGGTGTTGCCGCTGGGATTGCCGGGGAAGGCCGCCCACGGATCGGCCGGGCTCTGATCGAGGGGCGAGCGCAAGAACGTGCTGACGGCGTAGCGGTGCTGGGCCTGAACGGCCAGCGGATTCTGCACGGGAAGCACGACCACCGTGCCCCTGAGGCGCTTGAGATTGAGGCCGTTCGCGAACTTGGTCACGATCTCGATGCCGTTGATTTCATCCCCGTGAACGGCGGCGCTGGCCACGAACACCGGACCGGGCTTGGCACCCCTGAGGGCGATCACGGGCAGCTCGACCCAGCTTCCATCCGCCTGCTCGGCGACAGGGATGCGCGTCTGGCTGCGCTTGCCGCGCCTGAGCGTAAGCCCCTCGATGCGGAACCGTTCGTCGGATGCTGTCGTCTTGCGCGCCATTGACTGAACCCTTTCTCTGTCCTGATTTAGTGCCGTGTCGTTCTCAGATCCGCAAGCGCACGCTCGCCGCCGGCCACGAGCCGCCGCACCAGCCGGTCGAGCATCCTGAACTCGCGGGCGCTGAGAGTCCCGAACATCGTGTCGTTTCGGGCCTGAATGGCGGGCCCGGCCGATTCCAGGAGCCGCCGGCCCTTGGCGCTCAGCGAGAGCAACACGCCGCGCCGGTCCACCGGGCTGTCGCGTTTCTCGAGAAGGCCGCGGCCGACGAGCTTGCCCGCCTCCGCCGTGACGAAGGCGCCGGTCACACCTTGATGCCGCGCGACGCCGACGACGCTCACGCCGTCTTCGCCCGCGAGTTGGGCGATCGCGAGAAACAGGCCGAATTGCGGCCCCGTCACTCCGAGCTCCGCCGCGAGACGCGAGCGCAGCGCCAGGAGCTGCTCGGCCATCCTCATGAGATTGTTGATGAGCGCGCGGAACGCGCCGTCGGACCCGCCGACGAGGAGCGCGGGACAGGTGACGGTGAGCGGCGGGGGCCGTCGCGGCATGGGGGTGTTCTGTGCGTTCGGTCGCGCTTCGTCAGGTCCGGGGTGCCGCGGGAAGATCGTAGCTCGCGAGGAGCTGATCGAGCGAGCGGCCGAGACCGTCCCATGGGCATTCGCGGAAGCTGTGATTGCGCACGACGAAAGACGGGCCCGCGTAGAATTTCTCGTATTGCAGATGGCGGCCGCCGAATTCGCTGCCCAGGAGATCCCAGGCCAGCTTGAAGAGCTTCATGCGATCGATCGCGGCGTGGCCGGGTGTCGCCCAATACGTCTCGAACATGCGCCGCGATTCGGGATTGGCCATGACCGAGGCGTCCGCCGGCATCACGAACGGGCTGCCGCCCAAGAGATCGCGCACCGTGGCGGTGATCAGGGGATAGTTCTCCGTGCACCAGTCGAGCGCGCCGTACATGATGCGGCGGTTGAACGAGACATAGCCGTTGCCGAGATCCTCGTAATCCATGCACTGGCCGTGGACCATGCCGGAGATCGCCGCCTCGAAGGCGGCGAGCCGGCCGAGCGTCTCCTGCACGCCCGGAATCTTGAGCGTCCCGTTGTACTCAGCGGCGCGATGCGCGAGTCCGAGGAGCAGTTGCAGCTTCGACCAGAACCGCACGTTCGACTGGTGATTGCCGAAGCAGTGGGAGGGCGTGCGGATGTAGATCTCGCGCGACAAGGCGGTCTGGTTGTGAACGAAGATGTTCTCCCACGGCACCGTCACGTCCTCGCACACGACGACGCTGTCGGTCTCATCGAAGCGCGAGGAGAGCGGGTTGTCGAATTCGCTGGGCACGTGGTCCTCGAAGGTCCGGCGCGACCAGAGGCTCAGGCCGGCCGCGGCGACCGGGACGACGCAGGTGATGGCCTGCGCCTCTTGGCCGCGGCCGATCGGCTGCACGTTGCCGAGCCAGATCTCGTCGGAGAGAATCGCCCCCGTCGCAAGCGTCTTGATGCCGCTGATCCTGACCCCGGACCCGTCCTCCGCGGTCACGGACAAGGCGGGCGTCTTGAAATTCTCGCGATGGCTGAATTCGGGATCGCGCGTGCCCTGGGGCGGCAGGACGGCGTAGGTGATGTAGGTGTCCTGCGCCCGCGCGCGGCGATAATAGGCCAGGAGATTTTCGCGGTAGGGACGGAAGCTGCCGTCCTCGAACACCTCGGGCTGGAGAGCCAGGCCCGCGACGAAGCTCGACACGTGATCGGGCGAGCGGCCGAAGAGGCCGTGCGTTGCGTCCGCGATCGCCTTGTGCGCGCGCATGCGCCGGACGAGATCATCGCGCGACTTCGGCAGAAGGAAATAGGTGCTGAACCGCTCGCCGTCTTCCTCATAGGAGAGGATGTCGCGCTGGCCGGGCTCGCGCTTCATGTCGTAGAGAGCGGCGACGGTCCGCACGGCGTTGCGGAAGGCGGGATGGGTCGTCACGTCCCGGACGCGCTCGCCGCCGATATAGACGACGCGCCCGTCCCGGAGGCCCTCGAGATGCTCCTTCCCCGTCTTCAGCACGGCCGCGCCTCCGCCTGATCGCCTTCAATAGCTAAGTAACTTAGCTAATCGCCCGCCGGAGTCAACATCCCGAAAACGCTCCCTCTCGGCCGCTCAGAGCATCTTGCAGGACAGGCCGCCATCGACCACGAGATCGATGCCGGTGATGAACTCTGCGTCGTCGGAGACGAGGAACAGCGAGGCCTTGGCGACGTCCCAGCCGGTGCCCGCGCGCCCGATCGGATTCATCATGTCGCGCTGGCCGAGGATCGTCTGGAACTCGTCCGCGCTCACGCGTTTCCGGATCGGCTCGAGGGCCAAGGGCGTGTTGATCATGCCGGGAAGCACCGCGTTGACGCGGATTTTATGCCGGGCGTATTCGAGCGCGATCTGGCGGGAGAAGCCGAGCACGGCCGCCTTCGTCGTGGTGTAGATCGAATAATCCGGCCCGATGTAGCGGATGCTGGCGACCGAGGCCAGGTTGACGACGGCGCCGCCTGTCCCCTGCTTCACCATCTGCGGCAGCACGTATTTGGAGAC
>JBGPGW010000235.1:0-5752 GCA_041484095.1 Alphaproteobacteria bacterium
CCATTCCGTGCGTTCCTTGCGTTCGCCCGAGGCGCGGTCCTTCCAGGTCTCGGACGTCGCGAGCGAAAGGTTCGCGACGCGGTTGCCGTTCTGCATGGTGCGGATTTCGGGATCACGCCCGAGATTGCCGACGAGGATGACTTTGTTGACGCTGCCAGCCATGGTTTGAGAACTCGTGTGCGGGGGGACGATTGCGGGACCTTACACAATTATCGCGGCACGCTGCCATGGGCTTATGGCGGAAGAATGGCGGCCTGTGGATAGTTTCTAAGGAGTCGCCTTCCAACGGCTCCCCGCCTATAGTTGGCGGGCACATCCCATGATGATCTCAATCAGCCGTATCCGCTGGTCATGACGCCGAAAATCGTCATTCGCGGCGCCCGCGAACACAATCTCAAGAACATCGACGTCGAGCTGCCGCGCGACAGTCTCGTGGTGGTCACGGGCCTCTCGGGCTCGGGCAAGTCCTCGCTTGCCTTCGACACGATCTATGCCGAGGGGCAGCGGCGCTATGTCGAGAGCCTCTCCTCCTATGCCCGGCAGTTCCTGGAACTCATGCCGAAGCCGGACGTCGATTCCATCGAGGGCCTCTCCCCCGCCATCTCGATCGAGCAGAAGACGACGTCGAAGAACCCCCGCTCGACCGTCGGCACCGTCACCGAGATCTACGACTATCTGCGCCTTCTCTATGCGCGGATCGGCGTTCCCTACTCGCCCGCGACGGGCCTGCCCATCGAGAAGCAGACCGTCTCCCAGATGGTCGACCGCTTGAAGGCGATGGGCGACGGCACCCGCCTCTACCTCCTCGCCCCCATCGTGCGGGGCCGGAAGGGCGAGTACAGGAAGGAGCTCTCCGACCTCCAGAAGCGCGGCTTCCAGCGCGTCAAGGTCGACGGCAAGCTGCATGAGATCGACGAGGTCCCTGCCCTCAACAAGAAGCTCAAGCACGACATCGACGTGGTCGTCGACCGCATCGTGGTGCGCGAGGATCTGGGCAATCGCCTCGCCGATTCGATCGAGACCGCGCTCAAGCTTTCCGACGGGCTTCTCTATGCGGAGGAGGCGGATTCGGGCGAGCGCACGGTGTTCTCGGCGCGTTTCGCCTGCCCCGTCTCCGGCTTCACGATCGAGGAGATCGAGCCGCGCCTCTTCTCCTTCAACAGCCCGCACGGGGCCTGTCCCACCTGCGATGGCCTCGGCGTGCAGATGTATTTCGATCCCGAGCTGATCGTGCCGCGCGATTCGCTGTCCTTGCGCGAGGGCGCGATCGCACCCTGGGCCAACTCGCCCTCGCAATACTACGACCAGACCCTCGACAGCCTCGCGCGCCACTACAAATTCAGCACGACGGAGCCGTTCCGCGACCTCGACGCGAAGGTCAAGCGCGCCATCCTCTACGGCTCCGGCGATGAACCCGTCACCATGCGCTACAATGACGGCGTCCGGAGCTACGAGACGCGCAAGCCCTTCGAGGGCGTGATCCCCAATCTCGATCGGCGGTTCCGGGAGACCGACAGTTCCTGGATCCGCGAGGATCTCGGGCGCTACCAGACCTCGAAGCCGTGCGATGCCTGCAAGGGCCAGCGCCTCAAGCCCGAGGCGCTCTCGGTCAGGGTGGGCCAGCTCAACATCAGCGCGCTCACGGAAAAGTCGATCGCCCAGGCGGAGATCTGGTTCGACGAGCTCAACCGGCGCCTCACGCCCAAGAGCCTCGAGATCGCCCAGCGAATCCTGAAGGAGATCCGCGATCGTCTCCATTTCCTCGTCAATGTCGGGCTCGATTACCTCACACTCGGCCGCGCGAGTGCGACACTCTCGGGCGGCGAGAGCCAGCGCATCCGTCTCGCCTCCCAGATCGGCTCGGGCCTCACCGGCGTGCTCTACGTGCTGGACGAGCCGTCGATCGGCCTCCATCAGCGCGACAACCGCCGCCTTCTCGAGACGCTGAAGCACCTCCGCGATCTCGGCAACACGGTCATCGTCGTCGAACACGACGAAGAGGCGATCCGCTCTGCCGACTACCTCCTCGATCTCGGCCCCGGCGCGGGCGTGCATGGCGGGCATGTGATCGCGCAGGGCACGCCCGAGGAGGTGATGCGGGCACCCGAAAGCCTCACGGCCCAGTATCTCACCGGCTTCCGCCAGATTCCCGTGCCGAAGTTGCGCCGGCCCGGCCATCCCGGGCAGCGCCTTCGCATCAGCGGTGCCAGGGCCAACAACCTCCTCGACGTCGCGGCCGAGATTCCGCTCGGCACCCTGACCTGCGTGACGGGCGTCTCGGGCAGCGGGAAGTCCACCCTCGTCATCGACACGCTGTACAAGGCGATCGCGCGGCGCATCTACGGCACGCGCGAGCTGCCCGGTGCCCATGATTCGATCGACGGGATCGAGAACCTCGACAAGATCGTCGACATCGACCAGTCGCCCATCGGACGGACGCCGCGCTCGAACCCCGCGACCTATACCGGCGCCTTCGGGCCCATGCGGGACTGGTTCGCCGGCCTGCCCGAAGCCAAGGCGCGCGGCTATAAGCCGGGCCGCTTCTCCTTCAACGTCAAGGGCGGGCGGTGCGAGGCCTGCGAGGGCGATGGCGTCATCAAGATCGAGATGCACTTCCTGCCCGACGTCTATGTTGAGTGCGACGTCTGCAAGGGCCAGCGCTACAACCGGGAGACCCTGGAAGTTCTATTTCGTGGCAAATCGATAGCACAAGTTCTTGATATGACGGTTGAAGAAGGGAGCGACTTCTTCAAGGCCGTTCCCGTCATCCGCTCGAAGCTCGAGACGCTGGAGAAGGTCGGGCTCAACTACATCCATCTCGGCCAGCCCGCGACGACGCTCTCGGGCGGCGAGGCGCAGCGCGTGAAGCTCGCCAAGGAACTGGCGCGCAGAGCCACGGGGAAGACCCTCTACATCCTGGACGAGCCGACCACGGGCCTCCATTTCGAGGACGTGCGCAAGCTCCTCGACGTGCTGCACGCCCTCGTCGACCAGGGCAACACGGTCGTCGTCATCGAACACAATCTCGAGGTCATCAAGACGGCGGACTGGCTCATCGATCTCGGCCCCGAAGGCGGGCACAAGGGCGGGCGGGTCATCGCCTCCGGCACGCCGGAGGAGGTCGCGGCGACGCCCGAGAGTTTCACGGGCCAGTATCTGGCCCCCCTCCTCAGCCTCCGCAAGGGACAGCGCCCGAAGAGGCGGGCGTAACCCCGCGGAACCCCCGAGAGGTTCCACGGGCTTGGGCCCTATCCCCCCTTCTTCCGGGCGTAGGTCCAATCCGCCGTGTCGATTCCGATCAGCCGGCTGCGGCGCTCAACTGCCCGCGCCGATCGTCTGCCAGACCTGCACGTTGACCTCGGTCATGTAGGTGTCGTGCCAGAACTCGACGCAATCCCGCACGTTCAGTCCATTGGCGGTCCAGCTCCGCTGCCCCTCGCATTGCGCGAAGACCTTGGCGAATTGCTCGGCGCCGGGGCGGCCCCGATGCTCGGCGATGGTTTCGCGATAGGCGCGCTCCGTCTCCTCCTGCGTCACGCTCCCACTGCTCGGCAGGCGATTCAGCATGCGCGTTGCCATGCGCGCGACGCCGGTGTTGGGCTCGTTCGGATCGTCGATCCAGCTCACCTGGTCGCGCGCGGGTCCCGTGACATGGGCCACCTCGGCATCGCTCAGCGGGCTCGGATCGTCCGCGACCGGCCGCGGCATGAGCGACACGCCCGGCCCGACCGCGATGGCGAGGCGCTCTGCGCCGAGCTGCTCCTTGATGTCGGCCGGGATCGAGACGCGCACGCCGAGGAAGCTGCGCGCACTTTCGATGCGCACATGACCCTTGGCCGAGATCTCGCGCGTCGTGCCCGACGGGCCCGTCGCGACGAGCTTCAAATTGTCGAGCCCGGCGGGTTCGTAGACGGTGCCGCTTGGCGGCGGGGTCCGGTCGCGCTGGAGACAGATCGAGCTCAGCACGGCCGTGCAGATTCCGCCCTCGCAGTCGAGGGCGACGGGGCCGTCGGTCGCGATGAGGGCGAGGATCTGCGGCGCGGCATGCGCGAGCGAGAGCGGTGCTAACGCCATGGCCATGGCGAAGAGGAATCCTGTGCGCATCGTGGAGTCTCCTTGCCACGGCGCGCGCCCGGACTTCGTCAACCCCGCCGATCGAGCCGGGCCCGCGCGTCGGTTGCACGAAACAGCGCGAGGATTTCACCCGCCCCCCGCCCGGTCAATGGCGAAGTGCGTTGCCAGCCTGCGGCGCGCGGTCTATGTCTCAATCACAACCCCCTATCGCAACCCCGTCGGACGAGGCCGGATTGGACGAGAAGAAAACCTTTGGCGCCAAACTCTATGCAGCGCTCCATGGGCGCGAGCTCGCCGCCGCGCGCTGGATCTGGCACGAGATCAAGGGACGCGAGGACGCCGAACGCGCCACCGCCATCGGCCAGCAGGCCGCATTCTTCGCGATCATCCTTCGCATCGTGTTCGTCTTGTTCCAGCCCTCGCATGAAGACATGCCGGAACTCGACTACGGCCTGCTTCTCGATCCCTGGATGATCGTCATGCTCGTCTTCTACGGCTTCATCAATCTCTATGGCTATCGGCGGTGGTTGATGATGCTGATCGCCATGGCCGTGTTCATGGCCGACAGCATTTTGCTGCCGCGCGAGACGGGCGGTGCCACCCTGGCCCAGGTCCTGATCGCGGTCTATGTGCTGCGCTGTTTCCTCGTCGGCTTGCGCGGCGCGCGCTGGATCGAGGCCGACGACCAGCACCTCGGCCCGAATCCCCAATCGCCATGACGGCGCCCGTTCATGTGATCGGCGGCGGCCTCGCGGGCGCGGAAGCCGCCTGGCAGCTCGCGCGCGCGGGCGTGCCCGTCGCGCTTCACGAAATGCGCCCCGTCCGCATGACGGAGGCCCATGCGACAGCGCGCCTGGCCGAGCTCGTCTGTTCGAATTCGTTCCGCTCGGACGATTCCGCATACAACGCCGTCGGCCTTCTGCATGAGGAGATGCGGCGGTGCGGCTCGCTCATCCTGGCCTCGGCCGACCGCCACAAGCTCCCCGCGGGAAGCGCCCTCGCCGTCGACCGCCACGGATTCGCGGAAGGGATCGAGGCCGCGCTCTGTGCCGAGCCGCTCGTCGAGATCCGGCGCGAAGAGATCGCGGGCCTCCCGCCCGAGGATTGGGACGAGGTCATCGTCGCGACCGGCCCCCTCACCTCGCCCGCGCTCGCCGAGGCGATCCGCGGCGCGAGCGGCGAGGACTCGCTCGCCTTCTTCGATGCCATCGCGCCGATCGTCCATCGGGACTCGATCGACATGACCGTCGCCTGGTTCCAGTCGCGCTACGACAAGGGCGGCGCGGGCGGCACCGAGGGCGCCGACTACATCAACTGTCCCCTCACGCGCGAGCAATACGGCGCCTTCCTCGATGCCTTGCGTGGCGGCGAGACGGCCGCGTTCAAGGATTGGGAGAAGGACACGCCCTATTTCGAGGGCTGCCTGCCGATCGAAGTGATGGCGGAGCGCGGGGTGGAGACGCTGCGCTTCGGTCCCATGAAGCCGGTCGGGCTCAGGGACCCGCGCGACGGAAGGCGGCCCCATGCCGTGGTGCAGCTCCGCCAGGACAATGCGCTCGGCACGCTGTTCAACATCGTCGGCTTCCAGACCAAGTTGAAGCACGCGGAGCAGGCGCGAATCTTCCGGATGATCCCCGGTCTCGAGCGCGCGGAGTTCGCGCGCCTCGGCGGCATCCAC
>JBGPGW010000236.1:0-5724 GCA_041484095.1 Alphaproteobacteria bacterium
GGGATAGGGATGGGGCCCGGCGACGGTTCCGATGATATAGAACGTCGATTCGACGTTGGCGACCCAATCGCGCAGCGCCTCGTTGAGCGCGTCCTTGAGTGATTGCGAGCCGCTCGTTACGGGCACGACTTCGGCGCCGAGCAACTTCATGCGGAAGACATTGGGCGCCTGCCTCTCGATGTCCTTGACGCCCATATAGACCCGGCACGGCAAGTCGAATAGCGCGCAGACGGTCGCCGTCGCGACGCCGTGCTGGCCGGCCCCGGTCTCGGCGATGATGCGCGTCTTTCCCATGCGGCGCGCCAGCAAGATCTGGCCGAGGCAGTTGTTGATCTTGTGGCTGCCGGTATGGTTGAGCTCGTCGCGCTTGAAATAGATCTTGGCGCCGCCGAAGTGCCGCGTGAGCCGCTCCGCGAAATAAAGCGGGCTGGGACGCCCCACGTAATGCGTGAGATGGCGCGCGAAGTCGGCTTCAAAGGCGGGGTCGGCCTTGGCGTCCTCGTAGGCGCGTTCGAGCGCTAGCACGAGCGGCATCAGGGTCTCGGCGACATAACGCCCGCCGAAGATACCGAAATGCCCGCGCTCGTCCGGTCCTGCGCGATAGGTGTTGATCTGGGCCATCCGCCGCCCTTCGAAGCCGCCGCTCAATAGAGTGGCGAATTAAGCACAAGCGGCCAGACCGCGCACGGCAAAACCGGGCGGCTCACAAGGACCGCACGATTCCAAGGAACTCCGCGATGCGCTGCGGGTCCTTGTGCCCGGGACGGTCCTCGACGCCCGAGGAGACGTCGACCGCTTGCGCCCCGCTGATTCGTACCGCTTCGGCGACATTTGCGCCGTTGAGGCCGCCTGAGAGCATCCACGGACGCGTGATTCGCGCGCCGGACAGGATTTGCCAATCGAACGCGAGCGCATTCCCCCCGGGCAGCGCACCCGTCATCGTGGATGGCACCTTGGCATCGAAAAGGAGCCAGTCCGCGCTGTCGAGAAAGCGGTCCGCCTGATCGAGGTCGGCCGCGCTTGCGATCTTGATTGCCTTCATCACCGGCAAGCCGAGCCGGGTTTTCGTGGCACGGATGCGCTCGGGACTCTCCGCGCCGTGGAACTGCAGCATGTCGAGCGGCGCATCCCTGAGGACGGCCTCGATCGCGGCATCCTCGACGTCGACAAACAGACCGACGCGGATGATGCCGGATGGGGTCCGCCGCGCGAGCGCGCCTGCCGCGGACGGCGTGACATAGCGTGGTGAACGCGCATAGAAGACAAAGCCGACGAAGCTCGCGCCGTTCACAACCGCCGCCTCGAGCGCTTGCGGATCATTGATGCCGCAAATCTTGGCCTTCACCGTCATGGCCGTGCCCGTTTGAGCTCGGAGGCGATTCCCTGTGCCGCCGCAATTGGATCAGGCGCGGCCGTGATCGGACGGCCGATGACGAGAATGTCGGCGCCGGCGGCGACCGCCTCCTTCGGGGTCATGACCCGCTTCTGATCATCCTTCTCCGCGGAGGACGGCCGAATTCCCGGGACGACGAGCGTGAAACTCTTGCCGCAACGCGCGCGGACAGCCGCTACTTCGAGCGGCGAGCACACGATGCCGTCGACGCCGGCACTCTGCGCGAGATCGGCCAAGCGAAGAACCTGGTCGAGCGCCCGGCCGGTCTGGCCGATCTCCCGGAGATCTCGTTCGTCAAGGCTCGTGAGCACGCTCACGGCGATGACGAGTGGGCGCGCTGTCTCGCTTTCCTTGGCTGCGCCGACTGCCGCGCTGAGCATGGCGCGCCCGCCGGCTGCGTGGACCGTCATGATGGCCGGCTCGAGCGGAAGCACGGCGCGCACCGCGCCCGCAACCGTGTTGGGGATGTCATGGAATTTGAGATCGAGGAACACGGGTTGCCCGGTTCGGCGGACGCGCTCGACGCCCTGCGGCCCGTTCGCCGAGAAAAACTCGAGCCCGAGCTTCACGCCGTCGACATATCCGCCGATTTGCGCCGCAAGCTGTTCCGCGGCGTCGGATGCGGTCGTATCCAGGGCCACGAAGACACGGGTTCCGGAATCAGACTTCATGGTTGGGCGTGCCCGGCCCGGTCGCGCTGGCCGCTATGCAGAGTCATCATTTCGATTGGTCCCCGGTCGTGGGTGAACAGGCAGCGCGCGAATTGCGTCGGCGCCGCGCAAAACCGGCGCCGCAGGCGAAGACCAAGCCGATCGCGAATCCGATACCGATACCGGCGAATACAAGGATGAAGATCGGCGCTTCGTAGGTGTAGGGCAGAGGCCAAAGTTGCAGCGCTACGGACGCCCGGTTCGCGACGGCGAAGGCAACTGCCGCGAGCGCGACGAAGAGGCCCACGATCAAGATCATGATTCGCACGATGAACGATCAAATTTGCTGTGCGGCCGGCCTGGTGGTCGTGTCCCTCACAAGGATTGGCCGCTCAAGCGTCCTCAACTCTCGGTGTTGAGTCGCTCCCTCAGCTCCTTGCCCGCCTTGAAGAAGGGCACATGTTTTTCAGCCACTTGGACCGACGTGCCGGTTCGAGGATTGCGACCCTGCCGTGGCCCGCGCCGCTTGACTGAAAATGCGCCGAAACCGCGAAGCTCGACTCGATCGCCTCGCGAGAGGGCGGCGGTGATTTCGTCGAAGATCGTCGTGATGATCCGCTCGACATCGCGCTGGTAAAGATGAGGGTTCATCTCTGCCAAGCGCTGAATCAGCTCGGACCTGGTCATAGCGGTTACCGTCATGTCTTTCTCGGCAGGTGCCCCAGCTGTTCGCCCCCTAGGGCCGACCGAAGTCAAGGTGCCAGAGCGAAATCAGCCCGTCAAGTGTAAGCCGTTCAGACAGCTTTGTTTTTCCGGCGATTGTTGAGATGGCGGCATCGAGAAAATCGGCCTCATAATGCAGCTGGACGTCGCGGACGGGCATATGGCGGCTGATGCCGCGCTGGGCCTCGAGCCAGGCCAGGGCCTCCGCCTCGCCCCCGATTCCATCGATAAGCCCGTGCGTGACCGCCTGCCGGCCGGTAAAGAGGCGTCCATCGGCCAGGAGGATCGCTTCGTTGCGCGGCAGGTTTCGCCGCTCGGCGACCATGTCGACGAACATATCGTACATATCCAGAATCAGGGCCCGGCTGGCCTCACGGCCTTCGGGCGTCAGGGGTTCGAGCGGCGAGGGGACCGCCTTGAGGGGGGAGCTTTTGATGGCCTCGGTCGCGATGCCGAGCTTGCCGAGCAATCCCGAAACGTCGGTCGTCTGCAGGATGACGCCGATCGAGCCGGTGATGGAGCCCTCTCGCGCCAAAATGTGGTCGGCGCCCAGCGCCACCATGTAGCCCGCCGAGGTCGCCGTCGTTCCCATGACCGCGACGACCGGCTTCTCCGCCGCAACGAATCGGAGGTACCGGAACAGCGCTTCCCCGCCGACGACGGTCCCGCCCGGACTGTCGATCCGCACGATCAATGCCTTGACGCTATCGTCGCTCGCGATGTCTTCGAGCGCCTCGTCGCGGATTCGATCCTCGAAAATGATTCCGGACACGCTCAGGCGGGCGATGTGGTGACGCCCCTTCAAGCCGTCGAAACGGCCGAATACGGCGATGACGAGCGCGGCGATGGCCAGGATCGCCAAGGATCGCCAAAGGCTCAGCATCCGCTTGAGCCTTTGGCGATCGATCAGCGTATCTGGCCCGAGAGACATCGGCGATCGACTCCGGTCACGCCAACGACAGACCGATCCCGCGGATTATTCGGAAGCGTCGTCATCCCCCTCTTCACCGTCCTTCGGGTTCTCGCGCTCTTTTGCGGCTTTGTTGAATGCCGCGCCGAGAATGTCGCCGAGGCTCGCGCCGCTATCGGAGGAGCCGTACTGCGCCATGGCCTGTTTTTCCTCTTCGATCTCTCGCGCCTTGACCGAGAGGAACACTTTGCGCTCCTTGCGGTCGACCGAGATGATCTTGGCATCCACTTTCTCGCCGACGGCGAAGCGGTCCGGCCTCTGCTCGCTTCGATCGCGCGACAGATCCACGCGGCGGATGAAGCCAGGTGACCCATCGGACAACGTGACGTCGATGCCGTTGTCGCGCGCGGCGGTCACTGTGCAGGTCACGACATCGCCCTTCTTGGTTCCCTTGGCGGCGGCCTCGAACTTGTCTTCCGACAATTGCTTGATGCCGAGAGCGACGCGCTCTTTTTCGGCGTCGATCTCGAGAACCCTGGCCTTGACGATCTCGCCTTTCTTGTAGCGCTTGACGGCTTCCTCGCCGGGCATCTCCCAATCGAGCTCCGAAATATGCGCCATCCCTTCGATATCGCCGGCCAGTGCGACGAAGATGCCGAATTCAGTGATATTGCGGATTTCGCCCTGGATATCGCTGCCAACGGGGTGTGCCTCGGCGAACGTGGCCCACGGATTCTCGTCGCATTGCTTCATGCCAAGGCTGATGCGGCGTTTCTGGGTGTCAACATCGAGGACCAGGACTTCGACCTCCTGGCTGGTCGAGACGATCTTGCCGGGGTGCACGTTCTTCTTGGTCCAGCTCATCTCCGAGACATGGACAAGGCCTTCGACGCCCGGCTCGAGCTCGACGAACGCGCCATAGTCCGTGATGTTGGTCACGCGGCCCTTGAACTTCGTGCCGGACGGATACTTCAGCGCCGCTCCCTCCCATGGGTCGGACTCGAGCTGTTTCATGCCGAGGGAGATGCGCTGCGTTTCCGGATTGTAGCGGACGACCTGGACCTTGACGGTCTGGCCGATCTGCAAGGCATCGGAGGGATGATTGATTCGGCGCCACGAAATATCGGTGACGTGCAGCAGGCCGTCGATGCCGCCGAGATCGATGAATGCGCCGTAGTCCGTGATGTTCTTGACGACGCCCTGATACACTTGGCCTTCGCGCAGATTCGCCACGAGTTCGGAGCGTTGCTCGGCGCGAGTCTCTTCGAGGACGGCGCGGCGCGAGACCACGATATTGCCCCGCTGCCGGTCCATCTTGAGAATCTGGAACGGTTGTGGCGTCCCCATCAGCGGCGTGACGTCCCTGACGGGACGAATGTCCACTTGGCTTCCGGGAAGGAACGCGACGGCGCCCGACAGGTCGACGGTGAATCCGCCTTTGACGCGTCCAAAGATGATGCCATTGACGCGCTCATTATTCCGGTAGGACCGCTCGAGCTCCGTCCATGACTCTTCGCGCTTCGCTTTTTCGCGGCTGAGCAGTGCCTCGCCATCGCGGCTCTCGATGCGCTCGACGAAGACATCGATGAGATCGCCGACCTTGATTTCCGGCGGTCGGCCCTGCGCGCCGAATTCCTTTAGAGAAATACGTCCTTCCGCCTTGAGTCCGACGTCGATGAGAACGAAGTCGTTCTCGATCGAGAGCACGGTTCCTTTGACGACCGTGCCTTCGAAGCCTCGTGAATTGCGAAGCGACTCTTCGAGGAGATCCGCGAAGCGCTCTGTGGGCGCCGCAGCCGCGGAGGACTGTGTTGTATCTGCCATGGACGAATAAACCTTTCTTTGCTTTCAGGCCTGCTGGTTGTCTCCAGCGGTCTTGAACACACCAACCCACCCGACCATCGGAGGATCCGAAGGCCGGCCTTATCCCCAACAGGCCCTATCGAGCTTGCTGTGAAGTTCGCGCAGTGATGAATGCCAGCGCGGCCGTGAACACGGCGTCGGGATCGAGAACCGTCGTGTCGAGCACGTAGGCGTCTTTGGCAATA
>JBGPGW010000237.1:0-5711 GCA_041484095.1 Alphaproteobacteria bacterium
ATGTCGCCAAGCTGTGGCCGGCGCCGCCGGCCTTCGCTTGGACCTACGACATAACGCACCAGCAGCTGCCGATCCCGATTTCGACATTCCAGGTGCCGGGTCTCGACAAGGATGGCGGCCCGCAGCCGGCGATGAGCGGGTGTCATCAGCCTTCCGAACGTTTCAGTGGAACCGTCATTCCGTTCGCCTGGTTTGCGCAAGGATTGCGGTTGGTCGACTTCGCCGATCCGTTTGCGCCGAAAGAGGTCGGCTATTTCGTGCCCGATGCGGCGCCGGGCGCTGATCGGCCGTCGTCGAACGACGTGACGATCGACGGCCGCGGGCTTGTTTACCTTGTGGATCGTGTGAACGGCGTCGACGTCATCGAGACATCCGCCATCGGATAGGGGAGACCGGGAATGAGCGAGAGTAAACGCAAAGACGTTTACCCAATAGGCAAGAAGAACCCCAATTTGCCGTTTCATCCTGCGGTGCGGGCAGGCGATTTCATCTTCGTGTCAGGCCAGGTGGCCAAGGACGCCAACGGCAACATGCTGTCGGGCACTATCGAGGAGGAAACGGCGGGCGTGATCGAGTCGATCAAGCGCATTCTTGCGGAGGAGGGCGCAACGCTCGCCGACGTTGTCCGCGTCACGACCTATCTGGAGGATACGCGCGATTTCGGTCGCTACAACAAGGTCTTTTCCGAGCATTTCAAGGATGCAGTGCTGGCGCGTACGACCGTCGAGGCGCGCGCCGTGATCAACACTAAGATCGAAATGGACGCGATCGTCTACAAGCCGAAATGAGCGACAAGATCATGAACGCCGCCGTCGTCAAATCCTTTGCCCCGCGCCCGGTCCGTTCCGGGTCGTCGGACGCTGCCGCTCCGGCGCATATTTCGGCGAGCGGAGTTGCGGTCGATTTCATGCACGGCGGACGGCGCCAGCGCGTGCTTCAGGATATTCAGCTGGCGGTGCCGAAGGGCAGTTTCGTGTCGCTGATCGGCCCGTCCGGCTGCGGCAAGAGCACGCTGTTGAAGGTACTGGCCGGGCTAATTACGCCGTCCGAGGGCGACGTCCGCGTGGCGGGCATGAGCCCGCAGGAGGCAGTGAAATCGCGCTTGATCGGGCTGGTGTTTCAGGATGCCACGCTTTTGCCCTGGAAGAACGCCATCGAGAACGCGGCTTTCTTGCTGATGACAGCGGATGGATCGATCAAGAAGAGCGAAGCCATGGATCGCGCCGCGGACAAGCTGCGGCTGGTGGGCCTCGAGGGAGCAGAAAAAAAGGGGCCCTCGCAGCTCTCCGGGGGCATGCGCCAACGCGTCGCGCTCGCCCGCGCGCTCGCGCTCGACCCCGAAGTTCTGCTGATGGACGAGCCTTTCGGCGCGCTCGACGCGATCACACGGGAGGAAATGAGCGAGTGCCTGCTCGACATCTGGGAACGGACGGGCAAGACCGTCGTGCTCGTCACCCATTCGATCGACGAGGCGGTGTTTCTGTCGCGCGAAGTGTACGTCATGGGCACCGGGCCGGCGCGCATCATCGAGACGCTTCCGATCGCGCTGCCGCATCCGCGCACCGAGGATAGTTTTTCGGAGCCCGCCTTCATGGCAGCTGAAGCACGTCTGCGCAGCCTCCTCATCGAGAGCCACAGGAGGACGCGCCTGTGAGCCGGGCCGCTGTCGAGGACAACGCCGTTGCCCCTCCCGCGGGTGCCTGGCGCGGTCTGAGGAATCTCGTGCCGGCGCTCGCCTTGTCGGCCGCCGTTGTGATCGCTTGGGAAGCCGTCATCCACCTGTTCAGCGTGCGGACCTTTGTCCTGCCGGCGCCGACCGCCATCATGGCGTCGCTGATCGAAAACAGAGCGCCGCTCGCGACCGCGGCGCAGGCTACCGCGCTAGAGGTGCTGTTCGGTTTCGTGCTCGCCTCGCTGGTCGGCATATTGGTCGCTTTGGTGATTGTCCGTTTTGAGCGGTTTGGCCGCGCGCTCTATCCATTGATCGTGCTGTTCCAGAATGTCCCCAAGGTCGCGCTCGCGCCGATTTTCATTCTCTGGTTCGGCTACGATCTCACGCCTAAGATCCTGCTCATCGTCGTCATTGCATTCTTTCCCGTCGCCATCGACATGCTGGCTGGGCTGCAGTCGGTCGAACCGTCATTCGTATCGCTTATGCGCTCGGTCGGGGCGAGCAAAAGCAAGATCATGCTGCGGGTGCGCATCCCGCATTCATTGCCGCATCTGATGGCGGGTCTCAAGGTCGCGATTACATTCAGCGTCATCGGAGCAATAGTCGGAGAATTCGCCGGCGCGAACCAGGGTCTCGGCTACGTGATACAGTTCGCCTCTACGCAACTCGACACGCCGCTGATCTTCGCGGCGCTGATCGTCGTGTCGGTACTAGGGCTGGCGTTCTATTACATCGTGGAATTCGCCGAACGGCTGCTGGTGCCGTGGGCGCCGAAATTCGATCCTATTCAACTCAACGGTTAGTCCAACAGAAGCAGGAGGCGTCAAATGAAAGTCATCTCGCTTGCGGCCGCGATAGCCACATTCCTGAGCTCGGCGGCGCTTGCCGCCGACAAGGTGACTGTGCAGCTTGACTATGTGGTGCGCGGCAATCACGCGATGTTCTTTGTCGCGAAGAAGAAGGGTTATTTCGAGAAGCAGGGCATCGATATCACCGCGATCCAGCGCGGGACGGGATCGCCGAACGCCATGCGTTTCGTTGGTGGCGGCAATGCCGAGTTTGGCTTCGGCGATCTGCCGACTCTCGCCGTTGCTCGGTCGCAGGATGTCCCCGTCGTCGCCCTTGCGGCCGTCAACCAGAATAGCCCGCTTGGAATGCTCGCCCTCGCCAGCAAGCATAAACTCACCAAGCCGCAGGATCTCAAGGGCCTGAACGTCGGCGTGCAGCCGTCCGGCTCGACCTACGTATTCCTCATGGCGTTCCTCGCGGCGAACGGCATGAGCCTCAACGACATCAAGCAGAGCACCGTTACGCCGCCGTACGAGAACTATCTGTTGCTCGGCCACGTCGACACGGTCCCCGGCTATATCGATGCCGAGGTGCCGGAGCTCGAAGCAAAAGCCGGCGGATCTGGGTCGCTCTCGATCATGCAAGGGTCCGATTTTGGCTACACAGTCTACGGGTCGGGGCTCTTCACCTCGGAGAAGATGATCGCTGAGCGCGCCGATCTCGTTCAGCGCTTCGTCAACGCCTACATGCAGGCATTTGCAGACGTCATCAAGAGCCCGCAGGAAGCGGCCGATATCATCGTTGAGGCCAACCCGGAATATGCGGCGAAAAAGGACGTGCTGGTGAAGCAGATCGAGGCCGACGTCAAGGGGACGTTCTTCAGCGGCGATACCAAGACGAACGGCATCGGCTGGATGACGAAGGAAAAGTGGGAGAAGACCACCAAGATCCTCGTCGATCAGGGCGCCATGAAGAAGGCGATCAATGTCGACGCCGCCTTCTCCGACAAATTCCTGAGCGGCGCGAAGCCGCTGAAGCAGTAGACATCAAACGTACCGGGAGAACCATAGTATGATCCGCCTACTCGGCCGCCAAACGTCTGGAAACGTCCAGAAGGTCGTCTTCATGCTCGAAGAGCTCGGCCTGCAATATGTTCGCGAGGACTATGGCCGGCAGTTCAACAACACGAACACCGATGACTATCGCAAGCTCAACCCCAACATGAAGGTGCCGACCATGATCGACAGCGATCTGGTGGCGTGGGAATCCAACACGATCCTGCGCTATCTCGCGGACACGCATAAGCCGGCGATGACCGGCGGAACACCCGCGGAAAAGACCCATGTGGAACGCTGGATGGACTGGTTGCTGGCCTCGCTCAACACGCCTTATGTCGCTGTCTTCAAGGATGCCAAGAAGCCGGCGGCAGAGCGGAGCGCCGATTTCGCGGCACAAAGCGCGGATCTGGTGGCTCAAATGAATATCCTCGACGGGCATCTCGCCGGGAAATCGTGGTTCGCGCTCAATCGTCTGACCATCGCAGATATTGCGCTGGCGCCAATCGTGAAGCGCTGCCTCGAATTCCCCATTGAGAGGCCCGCCTTTGCCGAGCTCAGCCGCTGGCAGAAAGCGATCGACGCACGTCCGGCCTTTGCCGTAGCCACCGGCGCCAAGGCCAGTGCGCTGACGACGGCGGCGTAAACTAGACACCGGCGGCGTGTCCTACGCCGCCGGGGCCCGCACCGCGAGTGGCGTCAAATCCAGTCGTGCCGCGATTTCAACAGGCCTTTGACTACATCATCGTCGGCGCCGGCTCGGCCGGCTGCACGCTTGCGAACCGTTTGAGCGCAGACGGACAGACGCGCGTGCTTCTTCTTGAGGCAGGCGGCTGGGACAGCCACCCGCTTCTCAAGCTCCCGCTCGGCTGGGGCAAGGTGCTCCTCAACCGTATGTACGACTGGGGCTATAACACCGAGCCCGAAACGACCATGGGCAGCCGCCGCATCGAAGTCGCGCGCGGAAAGGTCGTAGGCGGGTCGTCTTCCATCAATGCGATGGCCTATGTGAGAGGTAACCGCGCGGACTACGACCGCTGGGCGTCGCGCGGCATGCCAGCGTGGTCGTATGAGAAAGTGCTTCCGTATTTTTGCCGGCAGGAAAGCTGGGAAGGCGGCGCGAGCGCCTACCGCGGCGGCGACGGACCCATGGCGACGCGCAGGTCGCGTTATGAGGACCCGCTGGTCGATGCGTACCTGTCGGCCGCGCAGAGCGCGGGCTACGCGCTCAACGACGATTACAACGACGCGCAGCAGGACGGCTTTGCACGTATGCAGATGACGATCCGCGACGGTTGGCGAGCGAGCGCCGCGACGGCCTATCTGCATCCGGTTCTGGCGCGCGACAATCTCACCGTAACGATCAAGGCGCATGTCAGCCGCGTCCTGTTTGAAGGGTCGCGCGCGACCGGCGTAGAATATCTCAAGGGCGGCGAGCGTCACATCGTGCAAGCCGAGCGCGAAGTCATCCTTGCCGGTGGGGCGATCAACTCGCCGCAGCTTCTCTTGCTCTCCGGCATCGGCGATGGCGACGCGCTGCGCGCGCTCGACATCCCGGTCAAAGCAGCGCTGCCGGGTGTTGGCCAAAATCTGCAGGATCACGTGGCCGCGCTGCTGATCTATGGCCGGCGTGACAACAGCCCGTTGCTGCGAAACATGCGGCTCGACCGGTTGGCGCGCGGCCTGACCAAGGGCTTCGTTCTCGGTACCGGCTTTACCACCGATTTGCCCGGCGGTATCACGGCCTTCGTGAAGAGCGATCCGGCAGAGCCGATCCCTGACATCCAACTTCTCTTCATATCGGGTTCGCTGAAGGCGTCGCCCTATCTCCCGCCGTTAACACAGCCTTTTGCCGACAGCTTCGCCTGCCGAATCGTGCTTCTACGCCCCGAAAGCCGCGGCCATGTGGCACTCGCGTCGGTCGATCCGCGGGCGCACCCGCGTATTTCCCTGAGCCTGCTCGCGACCGATAACGACTGGAAAAAATTACGCAGTGGGATCCAGATCTTTCGAGATATCGCACGCAGCGATCGGCTCGCGCCGTTTGTTGGGTCGGAAATAGGGCCGGGCTCTGGTGTCACGACCAAAGAACAGCTTGAGGAATACACGCGCAAAACAGCGGTGACGGCCCACCATTTGGCGGGAACGTGCAAGATGGGCCCCGCGGTCGATAAAATGGCGGTGGTGGACGCCGA
>JBGPGW010000238.1:0-5668 GCA_041484095.1 Alphaproteobacteria bacterium
AGAAGCGCGATGTTGAGCCACGACGCCAGCACCGTCGCGAGCGCGATCCCGGCATAGCCGATGATCGTGAAGAGCACCGCGCTCAATGCCGTGTTCACGACCATGCTGATCACGGCAAAACGGAACGGCGTCGCCGTGTCTTCCCGGGCGTAGTAGCTCGGCGTCAGCGCCTTGACCAGCGCGAAGGCCGGCAGCCCAAGGCCGTAGATCGCCAACACGCGGGCAATCGCGGCGCTGTCGGCCGTCGACATCGCGCCGCGCTCGAACAACACACTCACGATCGGCCCGGGAATGACGACCAGCGCGACGGCAGCCGGCAGCGTCAACAGAAGCACGAACTCGATTCCTCGATTCGCGGCCGCCATCGCCAACTCGTTTTGGCCCGAACGAAGCCGACGCGTCAGCTCCGGCAGGAGAACGACGCCGGCCGCCGTCGCAATGACGGCCAGCGGCAATTGATAGATGCGATCGGCGTAGTAAAGATAGGACACCGCGCTCTCCTGCCAGGATGCGATCTGTGTTCCAATCACGAGATTGATCTGCATCACGCCCGAGCCGATGACGCCCGGCACCATGAGCCGCAGCAGCCGCTTCACTTCCGGCGTGAGCTTCGGCCAACGCATGTGCAGGTCGACACCGGCGCGATGGCACGCATACGCCATCCAAACGAGCTGTCCCACGCCCGCAACCGTCATGGCCGAGGCCAGCACCTCGCCGTGACGGCTCGTATGCGGCGCCACGAAGACCAGGGCCGCAATCATCGTGATATTGAGCAGGATCGGCGCCGCTGCGGCGTGACCGTAGCGGTGAAGGGTGTTGAGGATGCCGCCCTGAAGCGCCGTCAGCGACACGAACAGAAGATAGGGGAACGTGATCTGGCTCAACAGCACCGCGAGCGCGAATTTGGCGGGATCGGACGCGAAGCCGCCCGCGAGAATGTAGATGAGCCACGGCATCCCTGCCTGTGCGATGGCGGTCAACACCAGCAACGCCGTCGCCATGACCGAGAGCGCCTCCTCCGCGAACCGGCGGGCGGCCGCGCGCCCATTCCCTTCGAGATGCCCGCCATGAAGAGGCACGAATGCCGCATTGAAGGCGCCCTCCGCGAACAGGCTGCGGAATAGATTCGGCAGGCGCTGCGAGACGAAGAACGCATCGGCTTCGAGCCCTGTCCCCACGAGGCGCGCGATCAGAATGTCGCGGATGAAGCCGAGCACGCGACTGGCCGACGTATAGCCCCCGACGGTGGCGATCGATCGCAGGAGACTCATGCCCCGAACCCTCGGTGCCGTGAATGGTGCCGCGGCTGACTGCCGCGCCCGAGCTATCGCAAACCTGTGCACGCGCGCCAAGTCAAATCGTCATCGAACCGGCCGATTGCCGCCGGGCTCGGACGAGAGTCCGGGGCAAAAGCGGCGACACCGAGGCACCGTGGCGGGCGGACGCCTCATGAGAGCAAACGCGGCGATTCGGAGCCTCATATCGCGACGCTCCTCGCGCACCTAATTCGGTCAGCGCGGAGTGCCCTGACGCCCTCTCCGGACGCGCCCGCTGGATCCAATTTACTGGACTTTCCGGGCTTCGTTATATCTGTTGGTATACGACCGCTACACCCCGAGCGCACCGGATGAACTCTCGGCCTCGAATGCGTCGATTTGCCCACTCCCGGCCGAGAGGCTTGGCCATGCTCGTGGCACTCGCGACCATGTCGCTCGCCTTTCTTCCCGCATCGAGCAAAGCCGATATCCTCGTCTTCGCGGCGGCGAGCCTCAAGGAAGCGATCGATGCGGCGGTGGCGGATTTCGGGAAATCGCGGGGAGAGCGGGTCGTCGTGTCTTATGCGGCGAGCTCGGCGCTCGCGAAGCAGATCGAGAACGGCGCGCCAGCCGACTTGTTCATCTCAGCCGATCTCGAATGGATGGACTATCTAGCCGCCCGGAACCTGATCGATGCGTCGAGTCGCGCGAATCTTGCAGGCAATCGCCTGGTCCTCATCGCGCCCGCTGCAAGCACGGCCGCAATGACAATCGGTCCCGGATTTGCGATTGACGGCCTTCTCGGGCGAGGCCGGCTGGCGATCGCGGACCCGGAGCATGTTCCCGCGGGGCGCTATGCCCGCGCGGCGCTGGAGAGGCTCGGCGTATGGCCATCGGTCGTCCGAAAATTGGCGCCGGCGGAGAATGTTCGAGCAGCCCTGATATTTGTCGCGCGGGGGGAGGCCCCGCTCGGCATCGTCTACCGGACGGACGCGCTCGCCGAGAAGGCCGTGAGGATCGTCGACACGTTTCCGGCGGATTCGCACCCGCCGATCCTCTACCCGGCCGCACTCATTGCGGGTCCGGTCAAACCGGGCGCCGGCGCATTCCTTGCCTCCTTGAAATCCGCGAAGGGGCAGGCGACCTTCGCACGGTTCGGTTTCACCCCCGCGGAGTAGGGAATGTTTGAGCTGACGCCGGTCGAAGCCGAGGCTTTAGCGCTCAGCCTTCGCGTCGCGTGCTGGGCCGTCGCCGCGAGCCTGCCTTTGGGGATTTTCGTCGCCTTCGCGCTGACGCGGATCGAGTTCCCCGGCCGCAGCATCGTGAGCGGCCTCGTCCACCTCCCCCTCGTTCTGCCGCCGGTCGTAACGGGCTACGCGCTGCTCTTGCTCTTCGGGCGCCACGGCCCCCTCGGGGCGTGGCTCGAGGCCAGTTTCGACGTGGTCGTCGCGTTTCGCTGGACAGGGGCCGCCATCGCGTCCGCGGTGATGGGCTTTCCGCTCATGGTGCGTGCGATCCGCCTATCGCTTGAATCGGTCGACCGCCGGCTTGAAGCGGCGGCGCACACGCTCGGAGCCAATCGGGTATGGACGTTCTTGACCGTCACCTTGCCCCTGACGCTTCCAGGGATCCTGGCCGGTGCGATCCTGGCCTTTGCGAAGAGTCTCGGGGAATTCGGCGCCACCATCACCTTCGTCTCCAACATCCCGGGCGAGACGCGCACATTGCCGAACGCTATCTACACCTTCACCCAGGTGCCAGGCGGCGAGCAGGAGGCGCTGCGTCTCTGCCTGATCGCTGTTGCGCTGTCCATGGCGGCGCTCCTGGCTTCGGAGATCATGGCGCGCTTCCTCGGCCGGCGCACGCAGCCCGATGTCGGTTGAGCTTTCCGTCCGGCGGCGCCTCGGCGCTTTCCAACTCGACGCGGCTTTCACGTGCGGGGCCGGCCTCACGGCGATCTTCGGCCGATCCGGCGCGGGCAAGACCTCCGTGATCAACATGATCGCGGGGCTCATCAAGCCCGATCGCGGCCGCATCGCCGTCGACGGGCGCGTTCTCTTCGATTCCGATCAGCGCATCGACGTGCCGCCGCATGACCGCCAGATCGGCTATGTCTTCCAGGAGGACCGGCTCTTTCCCCATCTGAGCGTGCGGCAAAACCTCCTCTTCGGCCGCTGGTTCAATCGCCGCCGCGTGTCCTCGACCTCGCTCGAATCCGTGGTTGCGCTCCTCGGCCTCGAGCCGCTTCTGCCGCGCAGGCCGTCGACGCTGTCGGGCGGAGAGAAGCAGAGGGTCGCAATCGGCCGTGCGCTCCTCGCGCGGCCGCGCATCCTTCTGATGGACGAGCCGCTGGCATCGCTGGACTCCGCGCGTAAGGGCGAAATCATGCCCGCCATCGAGCGCCTGCGTGATGAAGGACGCATTCCGATTCTCTATGTCAGCCATGCACTCGACGAAGTGGCGCGCCTCGCCGACACGCTTGTGCTTATGACGGACGGCCGCGTCGCCGCGACCGGCCGCGTGGACGATGTCCTGTCACGCCTCGACCTCCCGCCGCTGACCGGGCGCTATGAGGCGGGGTCAATCTTGCGCGTGCGCATCACTGGCCAGGACGAGCGCTTCGCGTTGACGACTCTCACATTCCCGGGCGGCACGCTGCGCGTTCCGCGCATTGACCGGCCAATCGGGGCCGAACTGCGCGTGCGCCTTCACGCCCGCGACATCGCGATCAGCACCAAACCGCCCG
Organism: Alphaproteobacteria bacterium; assembly: GCA_041484095.1. Classification (GTDB taxonomy): domain Bacteria; phylum Pseudomonadota; class Alphaproteobacteria; order CADEGL01; family CADEGL01; genus JBGPGW01. The sequence goes on from JBGPGW010000238.1 coordinate 4,003, forward strand.
AGGCGCTGAGCGTGCTCAACGTGCTCAAGGGCCGCATCACGGGAATCGCAACGGATAGCGGGCCGTTCGCCGAACTCACGCTCGCAATCGGCCCCGCGATCATCCTCGCACGCATCACCAAGTTGTCGCGGGAAACGCTCGGGCTTCACGACGGCCAGGAGGTCTACGCACTGGTGAAAAGCGTGGCTCTCGACCCGCGCGCGGAGGCCGTCAACGAACGCGGCTAGCGCGCGGCCCTGTGCGCCGCGCCACTCGTTCTCCGGCCGCCTTCTTCACGGATACCCGATCGAGCACCGCAAGATGCCGCGCGACCGCACGTTCGGCGACCCGCTCCATGTCGCGGTAGCGCTTGATCACCTCCGCCCCGAATCGGGTCAGCGCCGCGCCGCCGCCGTGCCTCCCGCCCGCGCTCGCATCCACAAGCGGCTTTCGAAAACTCGCGTTGAGCGCATCGATCAAGAGCCAGGCGCGACGGTACGACATGCGCATCGCGCGTGCAGCGCCCGAGATCGAACCGCTGTCGCGGACGTGCTCGAGCAGCCTGATCTTCCCGGGACCGATGGCTCCGGCCCGATCGAGATCGATGCGAAGAAAGACGCGCGCCATCGCGAGACCCTAGACCCCGGGCGGAATAACTCCAAATGTGAGCAACGGATTGCTTCGGCCGATCAGCGCGGCCGTTTCAATTCCCCCACCTGTCCTTCGCGGCGCTCGATGAACTCGGCCGTGTGGTCGTCGATCCCGCCATACGTCGACCAGACCTTGAGGCCCAACAGCCGCTTCAACGTGGGCGAGGCACGCTCGATGACGTCTGCCTGCGCGCCGACGGGGAAATTGGTGAGCTGCCGGAACATCGGCCCGCAATAGGTCGCCGTGATGCCGATGCGATGTTCGCCGGTCCGATTGACGCCGGCCGCGTGCCAGGTGCGCCCTTCGAAGACGACGGCCGAACCCGCCGGGCCTTCCGCGGCCACGGTCTCGACCGGGTGCGGAATCGATTGGTCGGGCTGCCAGCCCGACAGGTGGCTCCCCGGCACGATGCGCGTGCCGCCGTTCTCTTCCGTGAAGTCGGTGATCATGTACATGGCATTGACGACAGCGGGCGGCCAGACGGGTCCCTGCGCCCGCTCGCTCGGCCCGGTCGGCACCGTCGAGCGCGTGATGTCCCCGACCCGGGCATAGCCCGAATCCGCAGAGGCGGGAAACGGCAGCCACCATTGGTCGCAATGTAGCGACATGAGGCTCCCGCCTTTCCGGACGAAATGGGCCTCGAGGACAGAGAGCAAAAACTCCTTCCCCAGCACATGACCGATGAGGGGGAGCGCCTTCGGATTTTCCGCCAGTTCCGCGAATACCGCCCCCTTGTTGATGAGCATGGTGGCCCACTGATTCACCTGGTCGTAATGCTGAACGGCGCGGCGTTCGATGCCCTGTGCGCGTTCGGCCTCGATCTGGTCCTCAACACGCGCGCGGACGGCCGCCAGTTGCGCCGGCGTGAGCGCCTCCGCCAACACGCAATAACCATAGGTATCGAGGTCGGCCTTGAGACGCTCGGGGTCGCGCGTGGGTCGCGGCAGGTTGGCACGATTCCAGGACGGCATGGCTTATCTCCTCGCGCGGGGCTTCGATGATATCGGATGCAGCGATGCTCACGCACCATCATTAG
>JBGPGW010000239.1:0-5667 GCA_041484095.1 Alphaproteobacteria bacterium
AGCGCGCGCCGCTCGCCATCCCACGCGCGGCGTGATGCTCGGGGCATGACATGATGCACGGGGCATCGAATTAAAGTCGTCCCCTCCCTGGAAGGGAGGGGGCAGGGGGAGGATGAATGGACTTCGGAGGGTGAATGGGCTTCGGAAGGTGATCTGCCTCATCCTTTGACAGGCACAAGGTCGATGACCCTCATGCTGAGCTTGTCGAAGCATGAGGGGAAACCGAAGACCGATGCCGCCTCATCCCTCGGTCGCTCGGGATAAGCCTTCAACAGGCTCGGGGTGAAGTCATAGTCGAGGCGCGAGGCCGCCATCGAGCGGCGGATAAAATCCAGCGAATCGCTACTCGTATTTCGCGAAGAGACCGTCGCGCCAGCGCAAGGCCGCACCAAGCCCCTCCGCCCGGCGCAGCGCCTCGAACTGCCGCGCCTCCGGCGTCTCGATCGCGTCGAGAATGCTGCAGGCCTCGACGCCGTAGCGCATCGCGGCATCGAAGCCCATGGTTTCGTAGGTGTGGTTGATCGCGCGCTTGTTCCACTGGAGGCAGGCCTGCGCCACCTGCGACATGCGCTTCGCGATCTTGAGCGTCTCGCGGCGCAGCTCAGCCTTGGGGAACACGCGGTTGACGAGGCCGAGGCGCAGCGCCTCCTCAGCACCAATGGTGTCGCCGGTATAGATGAGCTCGCGGCAGCGCGCACCCATCACCCACGGCATGATGAGAGTCACGATGCCGAAGGAGAACCGCGTCTCGATGACGGCGAATTTCGAATCGTCCGAGCAGGTGCGCATATCGCACATCTGCGCGAATTCGAGGGCGCCACCGAGGCACCAGCCATTGACCATCGCGATCACGGGCTTCCGGCACCGCCAGACCGTGTGGCTGAAATCGTAGTCGCTCGCCATGCGGTCGCGCCAATCGGCGACGCCGTATTGAACGTCGGTCGGAATCTCCTTCAAGTCATAGCCGGCGGAGAAGGCGCGATCGCCCGCACCCGTTATGATGATGACGCGGATATTCGCGTCGCGCTCCGCGTCCTTGAGGGCGCGCGGGATCTCTTCGCGCAAGGGGGCGTTGAACGCGTTGTGCTGCCCTGGCCGATTGAAGGTGATGATCGCGACGCGCTCGTCCACGTCATAGGTGATCGCTTGGTAGGCCATTCGTCTCTCCTGTCAGCCAGACCGCTCAGTTCTATATGCGAACCAGGAACCACAACAGGCGGCATCACATCCTCGCCAGTCCGGCGCATCGCCCAGGCCCCTAAGGCCGTCCCAGGAACGGCAGATGGGCGCGCAGCACCGGCGCCCGGCGCACCCCGAGCGGCGGCCAGCGGAGGTAGAACCAGCGCTTCACGCCTTCGGCGAGAACCAGGTAGCACAGGATCATGCCGGCGACGGCCGCGAGAAAGTCGGGCGGGGGTGCCACGAAGCCGAACCATCGCCCGATCGCCGTGTAGGGGATCGCGACCGCGCAGCCGACGACGCCGAGCGAGGTCGCGATCAGCCACCGGTGCGGCCGGCTTCGCAATGGATTCCTCCGCGTCCGGATGACGAATATGACGAGCACCTGGGTCGCGAGCGATTCGACGAACCAGCCGGTCTGGAACAACGCCTCCCCGGCATGGAACACCAGGATCAAAAGGCCGAAGGTGAGGAAATCGAAGAGCGAGCTCACCGGTCCCAGGACGAGCATGAAGTCGCGGATGAACCGGATGTCCCAGTGCCGCGGCTCGGCCATCGATTCCTCGTCCACCTCGTCGATCGGGATCGGGACCTCGGAGAGGTCGTAGAGAAGATTGTTGAGCAGGATCTGGACGGGCAGCATCGGCAGGAACGGCAGGATGAGCGAGGCCCCCGCCATCGAGAACATGTTCCCGAAGTTCGAGCTGGTGCCCATCATCACGTACTTCATGACGTTGCCGAAGGTGCGGCGGCCCTCGCGCACGCCGCGTTCGAGCACGCCGAGATCACGGTCGAGCAGGATGATGTCGGCCGCGTCCTTGGCCACGTCGACGGCCCCTTCGACCGAGATGCCGACATCGGCGGTGTGGAGCGACGGCGCGTCATTGATGCCGTCGCCGAGGAATCCGACCACATGGCCGCCGCGCTTCAAGGCCAGGATGATCCGGCTTTTCTGCGCGGGCGTCACGCGGCAGAACAGATTCGTCTCCTCCACCCGCGCGCTCAGCGCGTCCTCGCTCAACGCGCTGATCTCGGCGCCGGCAAGGACTCCCGTGATCGGGATGCCCAGCTCGGCGCAGATATGGCGCGTCACCCGCTCGTTGTCGCCGGTCAGGATCTTGATCGCGACGCCGCTTCGCTCGAGGGCGCGGAGGGCCGCACCGGCGCTTTCCTTGGGCGGGTCGAGGAAGGCGGCAAAGCCCGCGAAGACGAGATCCGTCTCGTCCGAGACCGCGGCATGGTCTTGGCTGGCCGGCACCTGCCGCCACGCCACGCCGAGCACGCGGAAACCATCCTCGCCAAGCGCCTCGAACAGCGCGTTCGCCTTCGCTTGCGCGGCATCATCCAGCGGACGCGGCCCGGCCTCGCCAGGTTCCTCGTAGCGGCTCGACATCCCGAGCACGTCTTCCGGCGCGCCCTTGACGACGAGGATGCGCTCACCCTCGTGCTGCAAGAGCACCGAGACGCGCCGGCGCTCGAAATCGAAAGGCACCTCGTCGATCTTCGTCCAGCCGGCCGCGTCATGCGGACTGCGCTCGAGGATGGCCGTGTCGAGCGGGCTGCGGAGCCCGCTTTCAAAGTGACTGTTAAGCCAGGCAAGATCGAGCACGCGGGGACTGTCCTGCCCCGAGAGGGCCACATGGCGCACGAGCTTGATCTTGGCTTCGGTCAGCGTCCCGGTCTTGTCCGTACAAAGAACATCCATGCTGCCGAGATCGTGGATGGCGGCGAGGCGCTTCACGATCACGCGGTCCTTCGCCATGCGCAATGCGCCGCGCGCGAGCGTGACCGATACGATCATGGGCAGCAGTTCGGGCGTCAGCCCGACCGCGAGCGCCAAAGCAAAAAGAAAACTTTCCAGCAACGGACGGGCGAACAGCACGTTCACCAGCAGCACGAACAGGGTAAGAAGCACGGTCAGGCGAAGAATCAGCATGCCGAAATCATAGGTGCCGCGCTCAAGCGCGGCCGGCGGCGGCGTGTGGCGGAGCGTGCCGCTGATTTCACCGAGCTCGGTCGCGCGCCCGGTCGCGCACACCAGGAGTTTGGCCGAGCCGCTGATCACGGATGTGCCCATGAACGCGGCATTCCCCGCCTCCGAGACCTCCACCCCGTCGATCCCGGCGGCGATCGCGTGTTTCTCGACGGGGTAGGATTCGCCCGTCAACAGCGCCTCGTTGACGAAGAAATCCCGCGCTTCGATGACGCGGCCATCGGCGGGCACGAGGTCGCCAGCGGCCAGAAGGACCACATCGCCCGGCACGATGTCCGATGCCGGGATCGTCACGGCGCGGCCGTCTCGCAAGACCTGTTCGTTGAGCGCGACGGAGGCGCGGAGACGTTCGGCCGCTCGCTCCGCGCGGTGTTCCTGCACGGCATCGAGCCCGATGCTCAGGACCACGATGGACGAAATGATGAGGAAGCTCGCCACATCGCCCGTGGCCGCCGCGATGGAGGCCGCGACGAGGAGGACAAGAACCAGCGGGTTGCGAAACCGGCTGAGAAAGCGGCGGAGGAACGTATGGCGCCCCCGCCCGTCGAGAACATTGGCGCCGAATCGCACGCGCCGCGCCGCAGCCTCGGCCGCGCTCAACCCGTCCGGACCGGCGCCGAGCCGCTCGAGGAGCGGTCCGATCGGGCTCTGCCAAAACGGAGCCGGCGAGCTCACGTGACGGACGCCGATCCGATTGCCGATCGGCCAGAAGACCGCCAGCCGGCGCCTTGGCCCGCAGTGATGCGCATCGATCGGAAAAAAGCGGTTCGGCCAATCATGGGATTTCCAGTCTAGCGCCCATTCTCGTTCCTGGCGTTCTGGATTGTGGGCCAAACCCTGGCTACCTTGCCGGAGGCGCCGTCGGCAGGAGCGACCGGCATCACCCCGATCGCCGTCCACGATCGCGTGGCGGTCGAGCGGGTCGCCGTCCGCCTTCGCCACCCGGCGCGGTCTTCATGGAGAAGGCACCATGGCCGACGGCACGGCATGGGATATGGAAGCCGATGTGGTCGTCATCGGCTCGGGTGCGGCGGGCCTTAGCGCCGCGCTGACCGCCGCCGTCGGCGGCGCGCGGGTCGTCATCCTCGAGAAATCGCACGGGATCGGCGGCACGACCGCCATGTCGGGCGGCGGCACCTGGATCCCCGCCAATCACCACATGCGGGCGGCGGGGTGCGAGGATTCCGCCGCCGACGCGCTCGCCTATATCCGCGCGATGATGCCGCCGGAATGGGAGGAGGACGAAGCGCCGCTTTGGCGCACCTTCCTTCGGGAAGCGCCGGCGATGCTCGAATTCGTCGAGGCCCACACGCCGCTCCGCTTCACGCTCATCCATTATCCCGATCTGCGGCTGGAGGCGCCGGGCAGCCTCCGCTTCGGGCGCCTCTTAAGCCCGGCGCTGTTGAGCCGCAACATCCTCGGGCCCTGGCGCAGCCGCATCCGCAAATCCATCCGGCCGCAGCTCTTCACCTATGACGAGATGATCCTGGGCCCGCTGCTGCGCCGCCCCGTGCGAACGATCCTCGGGATGGGACCGTCCCTTCTCTACCGGCTCGCGACACGCCGCGTCGGCATGGGCGCCGCGATGGTCGTCGGGTTGCTCAAGGGCTGTCTCGACCATGGTTGCACCGTCGTGACGAATGCGTCGGCGGAGGCGTTGCTGACCGAGGGAGGCGAGCGCGGCCGCATCATCGGCGTAGCGGCGACGATCGACGGCAAGCGCAGGGCCGTGCGCGCCCGTAAAGGGGTCGTGCTCGCGACCGGCGGGTTCGAGTGGGATCGCGCGATGCTCGAGCGGCATTTCCCGACCGATTGGATCCTCCTCGGCAGCCCCCGGACGAACACCGGCGACGGCCAGCGAATGGCGGCAAGCGTCGGCGCGGTCTTGGCGCGTATGGACCAGGGGACCATCTATCCCGTCTCGACGACCACCTATGAAGGCGAGCGCCACGCCTTCCCGAACAATCAGCTCGATTTCGCCCATTGCATCCTGGTCGACCGCACCGGCAGGCGATTCGCGAGCGAGGGCCAGCGCAACGACATCACGCGCGCCCTCGTCGCGCGTGACCCGGCGACCGGGCGCTCCGTCCACGCCCCGGCGTGGCGGATCTTCGACGCGCAATTCGCGGCGAAGAATCCCTTCGCGGTCCGCCTCTCGACATGGGGGCGCGGCACGCTGCACAAGGCGGACAGCATCGAGGCGCTCGCGCGCCGCATCGATGTCGATCCCCTAGGCCTCGGCCAAACGCTGGCACGATTCAACCGGTTCGCGCGCAACGGCAGGGATGAGGACTTCCACCGTGGCGAATCGAGCGTCGAACGATTCAACCTCGGCGACCCCGCGCATGGCGATGGAAACGCGGCGCTCGGCACGATCGAAAAGCCGCCGTTCCATGCGACGCCCTACTATCTCGGCCTTCTCGGCACCAAAGGCGGGCCGCGCACGAACGATCGCGGCCAGGCGCTCCGCGCCGACGGCACGATCATCGGCGGGC
>JBGPGW010000240.1:0-5598 GCA_041484095.1 Alphaproteobacteria bacterium
AGAGTCAGGCGCGATACTTCGACCACCGCGCATCGCTCTGCCGACGCGGCAACCTCCGTGTTCCCTGCACCATGCGCAGCGGATTAACGATCGCTGTGGGCAATCGTCTCTCGGGCGGCGTGATGTCGTCGCGAATCTCGCCGTACCACCGAAACTGCCCTAAGAGACTTTGGCCCGGTGTGCCGTCCCTTCATCGCACGCAAACAGTCTCACGCGACGACTGCGAAGGCCGACGCCGCTGCAAGCCGCGGAAAGAAGGGGGTGATTTAGGGTTCTTGAAACGACTAAAACGTATTGTAAATCAATTAGTTAAGTAGTGGCGGAGGGGGTGGGATTCGAACCCACGACACGGTTGCCCGTGTACACACTTTCCAGGCGTGCGCCTTAGACCACTCGGCCACCCCTCCTCCGAACGACGGGCGCGCGGACCATAGCAAGCCCGGAATCGAGCGCCAAGCCGCTGTACCCCCGATCAGCCCGCGCTCGTCATCTCGGCAAGGGCCTGCCGGCCTCTTCTTCGCCTTGCCGTCATTCGCCGGCCGGGCTTTGCCATCCTCATTCCCGGCCCATCACGCACGGCCAATGGCTGGCATTCGACGGGCCGCCGTTGCCCCTGACCAGGGATCGCTGGCGGAAGCTGGGTCTTGCAGGCGGCCCGATGCCGGCCCATTCTCGTGTCCGGCGCATACCCCGCCAGCGTCGTCTGAAACGGAGAAGTGACATGAAAGCGTACTGGATCGGTCGCGTGAACGTGACCAACCCGGACTCCTACAAGAAATATGCGGAGCTCGCCGGACCCGCGATCGCGAAACATGGCGGCAAGTTTCTTGTGCGCGGCGGACGGTGCGAGGCGCTCGAGGGTACCGCCTATGCGCGCAACGTCGTGATCGAGTTTGCGAACATGGAACAGGCCATGGGCTGCTATAAGTCGCCGGAGTACCAGACCGCGCTCAAATTCGCCAACGGCGCATCGGTGCGCGATGTCGTCGTGGTGGAAGGCGCGGCGTAGCGAGAGCGCGCGATGAACAGCCTCCTGCGCTGGTTCGGCTGGATCCTTCTTCTCGGTGCGATCGCCTCGCTCGGCTCCGATGCGATCGCGGCGATCGAGGGGGGCGCCCTCAGATTGCGGCCCATGGGGGAGATGTGGTTCACGCTGAGCCCCGCGACGCTCAACCTTGTCCAAGCGGTCGTCCAGCGTTATCTCGCGCCCGCCCTGTGGGATGACATCATCTTGCCGATTCTCAATTGGCCGACGGTTGTCGTGCTCGGAACCCCGGGTCTCTTGCTGGTCGTGCTGCTGAGGCGGCGGCGGCGCTGAAGCCGGCCGCGATCACCGGCCGCAATCAATTGTCGTCGAACTTGAGCGCCTCGAGAAACGCGGTCTGGGGAATCTCGACCTTGCCGAACTGGCGCATCTGCTTCTTGCCCTTCTTCTGGCGGTCGAGAAGCTTGCGCTTGCGCGAGATATCGCCGCCGTAGCATTTCGCCGTCACGTCCTTGCGCAAGGCGCTGATGGTTTCGCGGGCCACGACCTTGCTTCCGATCGCGGCCTGGATGGCGATCTTGAAGAGCTGGCGCGGGATCAGATCCTTGAGGCGCTCGCACAATTGCCGCCCACGTGCGTAAGCCCGGTCGCGCGGGACGATGGTGGCCAGCGCATCGACCGGATCGTCATTGACGAGAATCGACAGCTTGACCAGGTCGCCCTCGCGATACTCGTCCATGTGATAGTCGAAGCTTGCGTAACCGCGGCTGACGGACTTCAAGCGATCATGGAAGTCGTAGACGACTTCGTTGAGCGGCAGGCGGTAGACCGCCATCGCCCGGTCGCCCGCGAAGGTCAGATCGGTCTGCTCGCCGCGCCGCTCCGTGCACAGGGCGAGGACGCCGCCCAAATACGCCGAGGGCACGAGGATCGTCGCCTTGATCCAGGGCTCGTCCATCGAGGTGATCTTGACGGGATCCGGCATGTCGGCGGGGTTGTGCAACTCCACCATCGAGCCGTCGGTCATGTGGATGCGGTAGATGACGCTCGGTGCCGTGGTGATGAGCTCCAGGTTGAACTCGCGCCGGAGGCGCTCCTGGATGATCTCGAGATGCAAGAGGCCTAGGAAGCCGCAGCGAAAACCGAAACCAAGGGCGGCCGACGTCTCCGCCTCGTACACGAAACTCGAATCGTTGAGCGAGAGCTTGTCGAGGCTTTCCCGCAGGCGCTCGAATTCCGCGGCATCGACCGGGAAGAGGCCGCAAAAGACGACCGGCAGCGACGGGCGGAATCCGGGGAGCGGCTCGGCCGTCGGCCGGCGGTCCTCGGTCAGCGTGTCGCCCACCTTGCAGTCGCCCACGTGCTTGATCGAAGCCGTGATGAACCCGACTTCCCCCGGCCCCAGCGAATCGACGGCCTCCGCCTTCGGCGTGAAGATGCCGACCCGATCGATTTCGTGAACCGTATCGGTCGCCATCATCAGCACGCGCATGCCGCGCTTGAGCACGCCGTCCTTCACGCGGATCAGCGCGACGACGCCGAGATAGGAATCATACCAGCTGTCGACGAGAAGCGCCTTGAGCGGCGCGCTCGCGTCCCCCTTGGGAGACGGCAAGCGCGCGATGAGGGCCTCGAGCACTTCGGGCACGCCCTCCCCCGTCTTCGCGGAGATCGCGAGGCTGTTCGAGGCATCGAGGCCGATGACGTCCTCGATCTCGCGATTGACGCGGTCGGGCTCCGCCGCCGGCAGGTCGACCTTGTTCAGGACCGGGATGACCTCGAGCCCGGCATCGATCGCGAGATAGGCATTGGCGAGGGTCTGCGCTTCGACGCCCTGGCTCGCATCGACCAGCAAGATCGCCCCTTCGCAGGCGGCGAGCGACCGGCTCACCTCATAGGAAAAGTCGACATGGCCCGGCGTATCCATGAGGTTGAGCACATAGGTCTCGCCGTTCCGGGCCTTGTAGGACAGGCGCACGGTCTGCGCCTTGATCGTGATGCCGCGCTCGCGCTCCAGCTCCATGCTGTCGAGGACCTGATCGCGGAACTCGCGCGCGGACAACCCCCCCGTCAGCTGGATAAGACGATCCGCCAAGGTGGACTTGCCGTGGTCGATATGCGCGATGATCGCGAAGTTGCGGATATGGGTGAGATCGGTCATGGAGCGCTGGGCCCGACGGGGCGTGGTGGGAACATAGGGTGGCACCCCCGGCTTCGCAACCGTTCGCGGCCGGCATTGCCAAGATTAATGCCGACCCGGCCGCGATCCGCTACATGCGGGCGACAAACGGCGCGATCGACACCGCGCCGCCGCCCACGACCACGAACTGCCCCTCCGGGATTTCGACCCACTTCCCGCTCTCGGAATCGAGCGGCTCGGAAAGGATGATCACCGCCCCCTTGTCGACATCGCCATCCACGCCCGTGAAGGCGGTGTGGCCATAGAACAGGGACGGCGCCTGCCGGTCGCTCGAATAGCGGATCGCGAAGATCTGCTCGCCGTCCGTGGCGGCGGCGGTGATGCGAAGCGGTTCCGTGATGCCCGCCTCGTCCATCGCCGGAAGGATCGCCGCGATGGTCTTCTCGAAGGCCGTCTGCGCGTCCTCCATGAGCCCATTGCCGACGAGAAGATAGAACAGCGCCTCGCTGTCGGTCGTGCCTTCGCGCAGGCCGTAGAGGTCCGGCGCGATCATCATGTCGAGCTGCCGGCGGATGCGCTCATACCCGCCGATCTGGCCATTGTGCATGAACAGCCAGTTGTCGTGCCGGAACGGATGACAGTTCGTGCGCGACGTCGAGGTGCCCGTGGAATGCCGGACATGGGCGAAGAACAGCGCCGAGCTGACCTGCTCCGACATGCTGAGAAGATTCTCGTCGTTCCACGCCGGTCGGACGTCTCGGAAAATGCCGGGGCGAGACCGCGTGCCATACCAGCCGACCCCGAAGCCATCCCCGTTCGTGGCCGACAGTGCCCGGCTCGCATGGAGGCTTTGATGAATGAGCGAATTCTCCGGCTTGAACAGCGCGTCGTCGAGATAGATCGGGCGTCCCGAATAGGCGATCCAGCGACACATCGCAGCCTCTCCAAACCCAAAGGTGCTCCGCCGCGCGGGTCCATCGTTGCGCCCGCGCCAGCCTGACGATCGTTCAGAATTATGGTTAGGATTGGGTTACCAAACGGCAGTTCTCGAGCAGGAGACGCGGCATTTTCACCGATTTCAGGGTCGAAGACGGCGAGGCTTTCCGGCGCCGCGTGGAGGCCGACCCCCTCCCATCCACGATTTTCGACTATCTCGACGAAACCGCGGCGCGTTACGCCGACAAGACCGCATGGCATTTCATCGACGACGGCCTTTCGCGCACATGGCGTGAAGCGCGGGATCTGAGCCTCGCGGCCGCCGCGGCATTCGCGCGCCTCGGCATCGGCAAGGGCAGTCATGTCGGCGTCTTCCTCCCGAACGTCGAGGAATATCCGCTCACCTGGCTGGCGCTCGGGCGGCTCGGCGCCGTCATGGTGCCGATCAACGTCACCTACACCCCGCGCGAAGTCGCCTACGTCATGGGAAACGCCCGGGCGACGCATCTCGTCATCCATCACGACCTTCTCGCGGTTCTCGAAGCGATCGAGAGGCCGCCGCTCGACCGGGAGCAGGTGATCGTCGTCGGCAATGCCCGTCCCGGCTACCGGCATTGGCCGGCGATCATGGATGAGGCGCGCGGGCTGACGCCGCCTGTGACGCGCGTCGATCCCGACGATCTCGTCAATATCCAATACACCTCAGGCACCACCGGCTTTCCCAAGGGATGCATGCTTTCGCACCGCTACTGGCTCGTGCTGGGCAAGGTCTCGCGCGAGATTTTCGCTTCCCCCATCACGCGCTATTACGCGGGGTCGAGCTGGTACTACATGGTGCCGCAACGCATGCTGGTGAACGCCATGGCCTCGGGCGGAGCCGCCCTGTACGTCCCGAGAAAACCCACGGCCCGCCGCTTCATGAGCGACGTGCGCGCGTATCGCTGCGAATACATCGCCGTGTTCGAAGCCGTCTATAAGCAACCGCCGCAGCCGGACGATGCGAAGAACGACCTCAAGATCGCGAGCATCTTTGCCCTCTCCAGGGAGAACCACGCGGATTTCCAGCGCCGCTTCGATGTCCTCGGCCAGGAGATGTACGGCATGACGGAGATCGGGCCCGCGACACACGTGCCCGCGCACGAGATACGCGCGACGACCGGACAGGGGACCTGCGGCATCGGGAGCCCGTTTCGCCGGGTCAAGATCGTCGACGAGGCCGGCCGGGACGTCCCGACGGGCGAGCTCGGCGAAGTCTGCGTGAAGGGGCCGGGAATCCTCCAGGGCTATTACGACAACAAGGAGGCAACGGCCGAGGCGTTTTGCGGCGAGTGGTTCCGGACCGGCGATCTCGGCCGCGTCGATGCCCGCGGCTTTCACTATATCGTCGGGCGTCTCAAAGACATGGTCCGGCGAAGCGGGGAGAACATCTCGGCCCGCGAAGTCGAGGCCGTGCTGCGCTCGATGCCGGAGATCGAGGATGCCGCCATCGTGCCCGTCCCCGACCCCGTGCGCGGCGAAGAGGTCAAGGCTTACATCC
>JBGPGW010000241.1:0-5586 GCA_041484095.1 Alphaproteobacteria bacterium
ACGGTGTCGGCGAGGATCGGTCTAGGTCGCGAACAGGTCGAGCTGCGGGCGGCGGTCGCGCGCACGAATCGCCTCTTCGCTCTCGATATGCCCATCGCCGCGGATATGGAGAACGGACGCGCCGCGTTCCAGGAGCGGTGGGGTCAGGAGAAAGCGCCGATGGCAGCGCAGCGGATCCTCCTCGGCGCAGAGGATCGCCAGGGGACGCGCGGCTTCCGCCATCACGCGGTCGAGCCCCCGGGCGAATCCGGGAGCCGCGACGACACGCGCCCAATCCGGCTTGCCGTCCGCGCCATAGAGGCTCTTGTCCTGCGGCCGGCCGGCAAGCGCGTCGCCGAGCCAGAGATAGCCGATCCCCTGCGCCTCAAGCGCCGCCGCAAACCGCTCCCGGTTGAATTGGGGGTTCCAGCGCGAATACGGCTGGCCGCGCGTGTCGACGACGAGCGCGATATCATGCGTGCCGAGAAGATCGAGAAATTTGGGCAGGGGATGCACGGAATGACCGATCGTGTAGATCGTCGTCGCGCTTTGCCCTGCCGCCGCTGCCATGCCGAGCACGATAGCACATGCCTCACGCGCCGAGGAACAGGCGCCCCACTTCGGGATGTTCGAGGAGTGCCCTGCCGCGATCCGCCATCGCCAGCCTGCCCGCCACCAGGACATAGCCGATATCGGCGAAGGCGAGACCCTTCTTCGCGTTCTGCTCGACCATGACGATGGTCTTGCCCTCGCGCGTCTTGAGATCGGCGAGCATGTCGAAGACGAGGTCGATGTAGCGCGGCTCGAGCCCGATCGACGGCTCGTCGATGAGGAGCACGGACGGATTCATGATGAGCGCACGTGCGATCTCGAGGATGCGCCGTTCCCCGCCCGAGAGAACGCCGGCCCGCTCGTGCCGGCGGCGCGCGAGGCGATCGGTGCGCTCGAAGACACGTTCGGCCGCCTTCGCCGCCTCGGCCGTGCTGGACAGGAGGTAGCCACCCATCAGCAGGTTTTCCTCGACCGTCAGATCGGGAAAGACCGAGTTATCCTGCATGACATAGGCCATGCCGGCTTCCCCGAGCTTCCGGTCGGGCGCAAGACGGCTTATCTCGCGCCCGCCGAGCGTGACCTGACCCCGGAACCGGTCCGCGAAACCGAACAGCGCGTGGAGCACGGTCGACTTGCCTGCCCCGTTGGGCCCGATGAGGCAGAGCGACTGGCCGCGTCCGAGATAGAGATCGATACCGTGCACGATCTCGGCGCGGCCATAGCCCGCGACGAGACCGTCGACCGCGAGATAGGGCTCACCGCCCGCAAGGGCGACGAGGCGCGTGCGGTCCGGTGCGTGAGCGAGCGGCAGTTCCATCAGCGCGCCCCGAGATAGGCGTCGATGACGCGCGGATCGTTGCGGATCGCCTCGGGTGCGCCTTCGGCCAGCAGCTCGCCATGGGCGAGGCAATAAATGCGCGAGGCAAGCGCCATGACAACCGGCATGTTGTGCTCGATGACGAGAAGCGTCACGCCGAGTTCCTTGTTCGCGCGACGCAGGTGCTCGGCGAGGCGATTGATGAGCGTGGGGTTGATGCCCGCCGTGGGTTCGTCCAGCAAAAGGAGCCGCGGGCCGCGCATGAGCGCCATGGCGAATTCGAGCAGCTTTTGCTGGCCGAAGGACAACTCGCCCGCGGGCAGGAGCCGCTTCTCGCCAAGACCGACGAAGGCCAGGAGATCATCGGCCCGGTCGCGCTCGGCCGATGTGGGCCGCCGGAACATAGCGCCCCGCTCGGCAGGCGCACTCGCCAGCATATTGGCCCGTGCCGTCATGCGCCGGAAGACTCGCGTCTGCTGGTAGGTGCGGATAAGACCGAGCCGCGCGATGGCGCTGACGCGAAGGGTCGAAATCTCATGGCCGTCGAATGAAATCGAACCTTCGTCGATCGGATGCTGCCCAGTGATCGAGTTGAACAGCGTCGTCTTGCCCGAACCGTTGGGGCCGATGAGGCCGACGATCTCGCCCGGCGCGACCGTGAGCGTGATCCGCTCGTTGGCGACGACGCCACCGAAGCGCTTCGAGATTGCGCGAACGTCGAGCAGCGCGCTCACCCTCGCCTCTCTGTCGTTGCCGGCGCGCGGCGCGCGCGCAAGGAGCCCAGAATGCCGGCCGGGAAGAACAGGACGATCACGACGATGAGAATGCCGAGCGCCACACGCTGCCAGCCGAAAAGATACGTCCAGAACAACTCTTTCATGCCGTAGAAGACGACGGCGCCGAGCACGGGTCCCCATGGCGTGCCCTTGCCGCCGAGGATTGCCATCAGCACCATCCACACCCCGAACGTGGCGCCGGAGAACGCCACTTCGCGCGGCTCGATAAGGCCGTTCAAGTTCCCGAAGATGGCGCCCGCGCACCCGACGAAAAACGCCACGACGCACCACGCAACCACCTTGTGGCGAACGGTGTATAGGCCGAGTGCCTCGGCCTTGTCCTCGTCGTCCCGGATGGCGTTGAGCACGAGGCCAAATCGCCCCGCATACAGAAACCGCAAGACGAGAAACGTGACCACGGCGAGCGCAAGGGCGAGCGCATAGAAGGACAGCGCGCGATCATCGAAATCGCCGGGGAACAGGGGCAGCTGGAACCCCGAGGCCCCCCCCACATATTCCCATGACGCGGCAAACTCCCCGCCTGCGATGCCGAGGCCAAGAGTTGCGATCGCGAAATAATGTCCGCGAAGCCCGAGAAGGCCCGCGCCGAGGAGCGATGCCACGGCCACGGCGACAAATGGAGCCGCCCAGAGGCCCAACGCCAACCCGACGAAATACTGCGCCCGCGAGAATTCGAACGTGCCCGTCCCCGATGCCGCGGTATAGGCGCCGACGTCATGGAAGAGGCCGACTTGAACGAGAGCGCTCGCATACATCCCGATTCCGAAAAACAGGACGTTGCCGAAGGAGTTGTAGCCCATCTGCCCGCCGAGCGCGTCCCAGGTCAGCGCGAGCACGATCATGATGCAAAGAATCGCGAGCTGGACCTTGAGGGCTGGAACCACGAACGGCGCCGCGAGCGCGAGCGCGATCGTCAAGAATCCACACGACAGCGATCTTTGACGCGATGTCATCGGAGGTAGCGGCGCTGGCGCGCGAGACGCACGTTACGCGCGACGAGGATGACGACGAGGAGCGAGAAGACGAAGGCGGCCTGAAACTGCGTGCCGAAGACGAAGCCGACGAAAGTCTCGGCAGCGCCGAGCCCGAGCGCCGCACCGATCACACCCACGACATTGCCGAGGCCGGCGACGATCACGATCATGAACGCGCGGACCGTGTACAGCAGGCCCCCGAACGGTTGAATCACCCAGATCATGACGATGAGTGCGCCGGCCGCACCGCAGATGGCCGCGTTGATGGCGTAGGTCCAAGCATAAACCTGGCCCGTATCGACGCCGAGGGCCCGCGCGGCGCGGGCGTTCTGCGCCGTGGCGCGAATCGCGCGGCCAAGGCGCGTGACGCGCAGGAAGATCACCAGCACCGCGCCGATCAGAAGCGCCAGCACGAACGCCACGACCCGAGCCTGTGAGACCGAAACGATGCCATCGAAGAAAAGCCATGTCCCGAGGCCCGAATCGATCGATCGAACGTCCGCGCCGAATCCCTGGTTGATGAGCTGCGCGATGAGAATGCTCAGGCCGAACGTCGCGAGAACCGAGGTGAACAGGTCCTTCTCCACGACGCGGAAAATGACGCCGCGATAGAGCAGCCACCCGACGATGAACAGAACGGCAGCCGCAATCGGAATCGCCATGAACGGGCTGAGGCCGGCACCAACGACCGTGAGCGCGACATAGCCGCCGAGCAGAACCAGCTCGCCCTGCACGATATTGATGATGTTCATGACGCCCCAGACGAGCGCCAAACCGTACGCAGCGAGCGCGAAGAGGGCGCCCACCAGCACGCCGTCGAGGATCACCTGGATGAGGAGGACCGGTGCCTCGACAAAGAGAAGCAGATTGGTCATCGCGCGCCGGGGCGCTCAAACGGCCGGTCGGATCACGTTCCGCGCTTCGACCAACTCGGCCGGGGATAGATGAGCTTCGCGGTCGCCCATTTCGTGGGTGCGACGACCTTGTAGTCTCCGTCCTGCACCTGATAGAGCATCATCGGCTTCACGACGTTCTTGCCGGTTTCATCGAACTTGATCGGGCCGTAAAAGGTCTGAAGATCGGTCCGGGCAAGCGCATCGCGCACCTTCTCCTGGTCAAATCCGCCGGCCCGCTGCAGGGCATCGGCAAAGACCAGGACGGCGGCGCTCGATTCGGCAGCCTGGTACGGCGCCTCATAGCCATAGGCCTTCATGAACAGCGCATTGTAGTCGCCGGCCGAGCCGAACCACTTGTCGCTATAGGCCAGCGTGGGCGCCCATTGGGAGGCGCAGAGCGTGTATTCGGCCGCCGCGCCGAACTTCTCCGCAATCTGCGCCGAATCGCAATGCGTCATCGCGAGAACGGATACATCGACCTTCGCCTCGGCGATCTGGCGCGTCGCCGTCGCCGCCCCCATGGCATGGCCGCTGACCAGCAGGACATCGGGCTTCACCGCCTTCACGCGCGAGAGAGTCGCGGACATGTCGGTGAAGTTGTCCGGCACCTTGTCGTCGATGACGACGGCCATGCCGTAGCGCTTGGCCGCATCAAGAATACCGGCGCGGACATCGAGCGAGAAGCTGTCGTCGCCCATTGCCAATGCAAGCCGCAGGCTGGATGGGTCCTTACCGGCTTCCCGCGATTTCTCGGCCGCGAGATCGACCGCGCTCGACAGATACTGCTCCGACGTCGAGAGCACGGCGAAGAGGTACTTGTATCCCTTGGTGAACAGCGAGCGCGACGCCCCGTTCCCCTCGACCATCGGGATCTTGTATTTCTCCGTGACCGGTGCGATCGCGCCGGTCAGCGGCGAGCTGTAGGGGCCGAGGATGAACTTGATGCCGTCCTGAGCGATGAGGCGTTCGACCAGGCTTGCCGCACGCTCATTGCTCGATTCATCGTCATAGTATCGAACTTCGATCTTGTAGCTCTTGCCGCCGACCTTGACGCCGCCCTGCTCGTTGACGCGCTTGACCGCGAGGTCGTAGCCATTCTTCGTGTGCTGACCATCGATCGAAAACTTGCCAGTGATGGAGACCGCCGCGCCGAGGACGATGGTGCTCCCTTCGACCTTTGCGGCGGCCGGGGCGGATAAGGCAACGCCGGCGACAAGAACGGCCCGAAGCAACACCCTGATCCGCATAAATCCCCCTCCTCGATCCCCGACGCGTTCGGCCCAAGGTAGCGACGACTTAGCTTCAGCGCAACGCGCGCTCTATTCGACGGAGGTGTTGTTCCGCACGAAAGTGAGAAACAGCAGCTGACCGAGATAGTGAGCCACCAGGATGACGCTGAACCCGAAGGTGATGAGCGCCGAAAGGAAGAAGCCGTAGCCGTAATAGGGGAACCCCAGGCCGATCGAGGCGACGGTGAACACTCCATTGGTCGTGAAGAGCACCCCATAGACCGACAACATCGCCCTCCTGAGATCGAAGTAGGCAAGAATGACCGCAAGACATGATGCAAG
>JBGPGW010000242.1:0-5554 GCA_041484095.1 Alphaproteobacteria bacterium
CCCGTCCCGAAATCGTCGATGAAGACGGCCACGCCCATCTCGCGGAACCGCGCGAGCGTGACATGGCTCGCCTCTTTGTCTTCCATGAGCGTGCTTTCCGTGAGCTCGAGCGCGAGCTGCTCGGGCGGAAGGCCCGATTCGGCGAGCGTATCCGCGATGGTGTCCGGAAAGCTCGTCTCGCGGAACTGGCGCTGGGCGACATTGACCGCAAGGCGGAGCGGCGGCAGGCCGCCTTCCTGCCAGATCCGCATCTGGCGGCATGCGGCCGAGAGCACCCAACGCCCGAGCGGAATGATGAGGCCCGTGTCTTCGGCCACCGGAATGAACTCGTTGGGCAAGAGCAGGCCGAGATCGCGGTGCCGCCAGCGAACGAGCGCCTCGACCCCGATCAGCCGCCCGCTGCGGAGATCGATCTGCGGTTGGTAGTGCAGCAGGAACTCACGCTGCTCGAGCGCGCGGTGCAACCCCGTCTGGAGGACGAGGCGTTGCAGCTCGATGGTCGTCATCTTTCGCGTGTGGAACTGATAGCAATTGTGGCCCTCGGCGCGCGCGCGGCTCATGGCGGTCGCGGCACTTCCCGAGAGCGTGTCGGCGTCCCAGCCGCAGAGCGGAAACGTCGCGATGCCGATGCTTGCCGCGACGAAGACGTCGCTGCCGTCGAAATCGAGCGGCACAGACAGTGCCTGGCTGATTCGTTTGGCGATCGGCTCGGCGTCATCGAGGACGGACAGATCCTCGAGGATGAGCCCGAACGTGTCGTCGCCGAGCCGGGCGAGCACCGTGGTCTCGGGGACCGCTGTTTGCAGGCGCTTGACGATGGCCGGCAGCAGCTTTTCGCTCGTGGTGCGGCCGATCGTCTCCCCCGCAAACTTGAAGCGGTCCAGCCCGACGAGGAAAACGGCGATCATGCTGTCGCGCCGGCGCGCGCGCGCGATCGAGCGGTCGAGGATGGTGTGGAAATGTTGGCGATTGGCGAGGCCGGTCTCGGGGTCGTAGCGGCTGAGATAGTCGAGATGCGCGGCGGTCTGCTGACGTTCGCTGGCGAAAGCGAGGACGCGGTCGAGGAGCGCCGCGTTGAGCTCGCCGTCGAACAGGCAATCGGCGGCGCCCGTGCCGAACGCCCAGGCCTCGATGCCGGGGTCTTGCGGCACGGCGAACAGGATGGCGGGCGCGGTTCGTCCGTCATCGACGGCCTCGCGCAGGAGGTTCGGGCCGAGCCCGCCGTCGAGTCTCATGTCAATGAGTAGAATATCGTGGCGCCGTTCCTCGACGGCGCGGAGCGCCGCGCCGTAGCCGGAGAACCAATCGATCTCATAGGCGCCGCGCCGGCAGGCGATGAGCATCTCGGTGATCACGTCGCGGTCGGATGGATCGTTGCAGGCAAGGAGGATGCGTGTGGCGCGGGCCTCGCGCCCCGCCGGCCTCTGCGCCGACGGCCGCGCGGCCGCTTCGCCTCCTCGAGGGCCCGCCTTGAGGCCCCCCGCGGGATGTTTGGGACGCAAGTCCTTCATGACGCTCCGCCCAGTCGCAAGCCGAAATGGCCGGCCACGCGGTTTCATGGCGGCCGGCCGACGTCTTTGGGTACGTAGTCAACGTCTCTCGGCTTAAGAATTAATGAAGTCTGGACGGCGCCCTGGGCGGGCACCCGCGCGGCCATGGGGAAGGGCCGCGCGAGCGGCGTGATCTCGGCGTTAAGGGTTGATACTCTTGCCGCCGGGATCGTCGGGCACAGGGGAGGGATGGGTGAAAATCACACGGATTCGCGTCTACAAGGCGGACCTGCCGCTGGTCGAAGGCCGGTACAACTGGTCCGGCGGCAAGTCGGTTTCGGTCTTCGACAGCACGGCCGTCGCGATCGACACGGATACGGGCATGACCGGCTGGGGGGAAGTATGCCCGCTGGGCCCGTTTTACCTGCCCGCCTATGCCGCCGGCGCTCGCGCGGGCATAAGGGAACTCGGGCCCCATCTCCTCGGCTACGATCCCCGCGAGATCGACAAGGTCAATCGCCGCATGGATGCGGCGTTGAAGGGCCACCCCTACGTCAAGAGCGCCCTCGACATGGCCTGTTGGGACATCCTCGGCCAGGACAGCGGTGCGGCCGTCACGACCCTCCTCGGCGGCCGGTACGGTGACTCGATCGAGCTCTACCGGGCCATCTCCCAGGAAGCTCCGGAGGCGATGGCCGCGCGCCTGCGCCAGTATCGGGGCGAAGGCTACCGCAAGTTCCAGCTCAAGGTGGGCGGCGATCCCGACGTCGACATCGCGCGCATCCGCGCGACGCATGCCGAGCTGAAGCCCGGCGACACCCTGGATGCGGACGCCAATACCGGCTGGCTCGTCCACCAGGCGGCGCGCGTCGTGCGCGCGGTCAGGGATCTCGACATGTATATCGAGCAGCCCTGCCTCTCCTATGACGAATGCGTGTCGATCCGGCGCCGGACCGATCATCCCTTCGTTCTCGACGAGAACATCGATTCCCTCGACATGCTGCTTCGCGCGCATGCCGACCGGGCCTGCGACGTCATCAACCTCAAGATCTCGAAGGTGGGCGGCTTGACTCGCGCGCGGCAGATCCGCGACCTCTGCGTGCATTTGGGCATCGCCATGATCATCGAGGACAGTTGGGGCGGCGACATCACGACGGCGGCGATCGCCCATCTCGCGCATTCGACTCCGGTCGAGTTCCGGTTCGCCGCCACCGATTTCAACAGCTACGTCACGGTCAGCACCGCCGAGGGCGCGCCGCGCCGCAAGGAGGGGCGCATGGCGGCCTCGACCGAGCCGGGGCTCGGCATCCGGCCGCGCATGGATGTGCTCGGCACGCCTGTGTTCGAGGTGGCATAGGCCGTGGCGGCGCCATCCGTGTTTCCGTTTGCGGCCACGGCCCGGACCCGGTACTTAACCGGGTCGCGGCGCTGGGCCGCGGTCGCCGTTCTCGATGATGCGTCACGCCAATGACCGATAAGTCCCTGACCGCGCTTCTGCCGGCGGGCCTCCAGGACGTGTTGCCGCCGGAGGCCGCGCATGAGGCGCGCGTCATCGCAGCGCTTCTCGCCGTTTTCGAGTCGTATGGCTACGAGCGGGTGCGGCCGCCGCTCGTCGAGTTCGAGGAGAGTCTCCTCGGCGGCGCCGGCACCGCGATGGCACCGCGGACCTTCCGCCTCATGGATCCGGTCTCCCAGCGCATGATGGGCGTGCGCGCGGACCTCACGCTTCAGATCGCGCGAATTGCCGTGACGCGCCTCGCGGGGGCGGCGCGGCCGCTGCGCCTCAGCTATGCCGGCGACGTCTTGCGGGTGCGCGGCACGCAGCTCGTGCCCGAGCGCGAGTTGACCCAGGTCGGGGTCGAGCTCATCGGGACGGCCTCGCCTGCCGCCGATGCGGAGGTCATCGCATTGGCGGCCGATGCGCTCGGGCGCGTGGGCGTGAGCGGATTGACGGTCGATCTCAATTTGCCGCGGCTCGTCTCGGCGCTCATGGCCTCGCTCGCGATCAAGGGGCCGGCCGCGCGCACGCTTCGCGCCGCGCTCGACCAAAAGGACGCCGCCCGCGTGGCTGCCGCCGCCGGATCCGAAGCGCGTGTCTTCAACGCCTTGCTCGATGCGGCGGGGCCTGCGGCGGCCGCCCTCGAGGCCCTCGGGCGGCTCGCGCTGCCCAAGGCGGTGAGCGCGGAAGTGCGCCACCTCGCCGAGGTCGTCGCACTCGTGCGCGCGGGAACCGAGAATCTCGACCTGACGATCGATCCGGTCGAAAACCGCGGCTTCGAGTATCATACCGGCGTGAGCTTCTCGTTGTTCGCGCCCGGTGCGCGCGGCGAGCTGGGCCGCGGCGGCCGGTACGTCGCGGGCCCGCAGGTCAAGGGCTCGCGCATGTCAGCGGGCGAAGGCGAGCCGGCCACCGGCTTCACGCTGGCGATGGAGACCGTGCTGCGCATTCTGCCGGAGGCGGAGGCGAGGCGGCGCCTCTATGTGCCGTTCGGCGCCGCGAGCGATGTCGCGCGCCGCCACCGGGAAGAAGGCTGGGCCGTTCTCGCGGGGTTCGAGGCCGCGGCGGACAATCGCGCCGAAGCGCGGCGTCTCGGCTGCACGCACCTCGTGCTCGACGGTGCGATCGTGGCGCTCGGCGAATCGGGATAAGGAGCCGGCATGGCGAACGTAGCGGTCGTCGGCGCGCAGTGGGGCGACGAGGGCAAAGGCAAGATCGTGGATTGGCTCTCGGAGCGCGCCGATGTCGTCGTGCGCTTCCAGGGCGGCCACAACGCGGGGCACACGCTCGTGATCGACGGCGTGACGTTCAAGCTGTCGCTCTTGCCGTCGGGCGTCGTCCGCGGGGGCAAGCTGTCGGTCATCGGCAACGGCGTCGTGGTTGATCCCTGGGCGCTCGCGCGCGAGATCGCGACGGTGCGCGGCCAAGGCATCGAGATCACGCCGGCCAATCTGTGCATCGCGGACAATGCGGTGCTGATCCTGCCGCTCCATGCCGAGCTCGACCGGTTGCGCGAGGGGCTGCGCGGCGAGGCGAAGATCGGGACGACCGGCCGCGGCATCGGCCCGGCCTATGAAGACAAAGTCGCGCGCCGCGCCATTCGCGTCGCCGATCTCAGGGATCCGCAAGGGCTGCGCGAGAAGATCGACGATCTTCTGCTCCACCACAACGCGCTCCGGCGCGGTCTCGGCTCGTCGGCGATCGATGCGGGCGAACTCGAATCGTCGCTTCGGGAGATCGCGCCCACGATCCTGCCCTTCGTCGACTGCGTGTGGCAGCGGCTCGACCATGCGCGGCGCATGGGCCGGCGCATTCTTTTCGAGGGTGCCCAGGGTGCCATGCTCGATATCGACCATGGCACCTATCCCTTCGTGACCTCCTCGAACACGGTGGCGGGGCAGGCGGCGGTCGGCTCGGGTGTCGGGCCCGGCGCCATCGGCTTCGTGCTCGGCATCACCAAGGCCTACACGACGCGCGTCGGCAGCGGGCCGTTCCCCACGGAATTGGTGAACGAGATCGGCCAGACGCTCGGCGAACGCGGCCGGGAATTCGGCACGGTCACGGGGAGGAAGCGCCGCTGCGGCTGGTTCGACGCGGTGCTCGTGCGCCAGGCCATCACGGTCGGCGGCATCGATGGCATCGCGCTCACCAAGCTCGACGTGCTCGACGGCATGCCCGAGCTCGCGGTGTGCACGGCCTATCGTTTGCGCGGTGAGACGTTGCACCATCTGCCGGCCGGACGCACCGCCCAGGCGGAGGTCGAGCCGGTCTACGAGCGGTTCGAGGGCTGGGCCGAGAGCACGAGAGGGGCGCGGTCCTGGGCCGATTTGCCGGCGACGGCGGTCAAGTATATCCGCCGCATCGAGGAGCTGATCGGAGCACCAGTGACGCTTCTGTCCACCAGCCCCGAGCGGGCCGACACCATCATGATGACGGACCCGTTCACGGATTGACGGGAGACCGTTGCGAGCGTCCCGGCGTGGTGCGAGACTTGCAGTTCCGAGAAGGAGGGCGCGATGGCTCAGCAGAACGGCATTCTCACCTCCGGCGTCCTGGCGCGCATCAA
>JBGPGW010000243.1:0-5554 GCA_041484095.1 Alphaproteobacteria bacterium
AGCGCCGCGCCCGCCGCGAAGGCGTTGGCATAGGCGTCGCCCGCGCAGAACGTCGCCGCGACCACCTTCGGGCCAAGCCAGGGTGCCCGGTCGCGAAGCGCATTGCCGTCCAGCCATTCGAACGCCAAGCCGGAACGCTCCTGCTCCCGGGAATAGGCGCGCATTTCCTGCGCCGCTCGCTCGCTCGTGGCGACCCGGAGGCCCCCGCTGCGGACGAATTTGACATCGATGCCCATCTCTGGCTCGAAGCGAGCCCATTGCCCCACGCTCAGCTCGGCGAGCGGCTGGACCTCCGGCAGCTTGTCTTGGATGGACAGCGCACAGGCATTGGCGCCGGAGGCTTCGCTCCAGGGCCAGGCGCGTTCGAGCACGGCCACATCGCGACCGGCACGCGCGAGAAAGATCGCGGTCGAGATGCCCGCGACGCCGCCGCCGATGACGGCAATCTCGACGTCGCGCGGCATGGCGTCGCCGCCCAGCGGCGCGCCGGGTTCGCGCGATGCTGCCGTTCGGTGAGACACGGGGCCCTTAGGCCGCGGATTTCGACCGAACGCCGGAGGATTCCTCGAATGCGCGCCGAAACTCGGCTTTCTCGCTGTCGGTGAGCGCCAGGTGCGGGCGGCGCGCGAGCCCGACCGGGATGCCGTGAAGCTCGCAACCGTACTTGGCCTTCTGCAGGAATTTGCTGGCCTCGAGACAGGCCATGCCGGGTGCGACTGCGATCGATTCGGCCTTGGCGCGCGCGAAATCGCCGGCAAGTGCCGCACGCATGATCGCATTCGTCTGCCGCGGAAAACAGTTGGCCGAGCCGCACACCCAACCGCGCGCGCCCCATTGGAACAAGTCGAGCGCGATATAGTCCGCGCCCGAGAGAAGCTGATAGCTGGCGCCGTAGCGGCGCACGATCTCGGCAGCGCGCATCACGTTGCCGCTGCTCTCCTTGATCCCGATCACGCGGCTGTCCTTCGCGAAGGCGTCGAGCACCTCGAAGCCGACCTCGACGCCCGCATGCCCCGGCAAATCATAGAGAACGATGTCCAAATCGACCGCCGCGAGGATCGCCCTGTAGTGCTCGATCAATTCGTGTTGCGCGGGATGCGAGCTGTTCGGCGCGCCGAGAAGCACGGTCGCGTAGCCAAGCGCGCGCGCCGCGCGACAATGCTCGATCACTTCGCGCGTGGAGGAGCCGTTGGCGCCGGCGACCAGCGTCGCCTTATCACCCGCCCACTCCGCGACGAATTTGAGAACGCGGCGGCGTTCCTCAGCCGTCATCGCGTAGTACTCGCCGGTCGTGCCACATGGGATCAAGCCCGCGGCGCCGTGCTTCAACTGGTCTTCGAGCAGGCGCTCCAACGCCTTCAGATCGACCTCGCCCGCCGCATCGAACGGAGTGACCAGGGCCGTCAACACGCCTTCGAGCTTCATCATGGTCATCCCTCCCCGATTGGCCCGACCGCGGCCGGAAAATCCGGCATCGCCTGGGCGCCGCGTCATCTCGGTTGAATTGTAGACAATCCTACAATACATTTTCAATCCCCATAGCGGAGGCCAAGGATGGTGCGAATGGCTCGAGTTTCGGCGATCCCGGAGTGCGTGGAAGGATCGGATATCGAGGCGTTTTCGGCCTTGCCCGCCGTCACGCGCCGCACGCAAGTGGTGAATGCGCTGCGCGAGGCCATCGTCTCGGGTCGGCTTCAGCCCGGTACGAAAATCACCGAACTCGATCTGGCACGACGCTTCGCGGTCAGCCGCGGCCCGATTCGCGAGGCGATTCGGGAATTGATCAACGAGGGCCTGTTGGTCAGCCGCCCCTACAGCGCAACGCATGTCGCAGCGGTTGACGAGAGGACCATCGCCGAGGCTTACGATCTCCGTCGCGTGCTCGAGGTCCACGCCTGGCACCTTGCATGGCCCCGGCGCGATGCGCGCCTCAAGGCGTCGCTCGAGGACCGTCACGAGGCTCTCCAGCGCGCGCTTGGGGGCGGCGATGTCTTCGAGGAAATCCGAGCCGAAATGGCATTCCACAGCACGGCATTCGAGTTCTCCGGCAGCGACATCTTGATCGCGACCTGGCGGCAGATCGCCCAGCGTATCCAGTTGGGTTTCTCGGTCTATCAGGTCGGTACCGGCGGACCGGCGAGCGGCGAGCACCGGCGCTACATGGAGCTCGCGCTCGGCGGGGACTTCGAGGCGCTTCGACGCGAAGTCGAGCGCCACATCGACCAGGGCATGGCTGGCGTCCGTGCCTTCTTCCTCAAGAAGGGTGCGAAAGAAGCGAAAGCGCGCTGACGCGGCGCCGATGGGGTCCATGAGCGACTGCTGAATGCTGCCCAGTCATGGTCTCATAAGCTCGCATCCACAGGCGCACGCGCCCTACCTCAACTCCGCCTTCGCGGTCATGGCGGTGACGCCGTCGGGCCCGTGCGCCTCGAGCTCGACCGCGTCCTGGTTGGGCACGCCGATGATCCGGAAGGGGGCGACGTCGAAGAGCGGCGCCCGCGCGCGGAAGGTGAAGCGCCGCACGGACCTCTCGCTGTTCTGGCGCACGAGCTCGATGAGGAGCGTCGCCGTCAGGGGGCCATGGACGACGAGGCCGGGATAGCCTTCGGTCTCGATCGCATAGGGCCGGTCGTAATGGATGCGGTGGCCGTTGAAGGTCAGCGCGGAGTAGCGGAACAACAGCGTGGAATCGGGCCGGATCATGCGCACCCAGGCGCCCGGCGGCGGCGGCGGCAGCGCGGCCATGACGGGCATCGGCGTCGGCCCCCCCATCGCGCGGTAGACGATGTCCTGGTCCTCCT
This sequence comes from Alphaproteobacteria bacterium, assembly GCA_041484095.1. Taxonomy (GTDB): domain Bacteria; phylum Pseudomonadota; class Alphaproteobacteria; order CADEGL01; family CADEGL01; genus JBGPGW01. Next base: position 2,802 of record JBGPGW010000243.1, read on the forward strand.
CGATGCAGACATGCCCGCCCTGGCGGATCTGGTAGTTGACGGAAACGAAGACGAGCCGTCCGCTCGCCCCGTCCTTCTCGCTGACGCTCCGGATCGTCCCGATCCGTTCGGCCGGACGGCCGATGACGAGCGGGCTCATGAAACTCAGCCGCGCGCCGGCGAACATCCGGCGCGGCAGCTCGATCGGCGGCATGAATTCGCCCCGCTTCGGATGGCCGTCGGGGCCGATCTCGGATTGCGGCGCGTGGGGCAGGAAGTAGAGCCAGTGCCACATCGCCGGCAGTGCCGAGCCGTTGTTGAGCTCCGTCGTCGTGTCGTCGAGCAGCGCCAGCATCGAGCGCACCGGCCCGATGTGGATGTCGTCCCCCAGGCGTTGTGCCGTCCCGATCCACCTGGAATAAGGTGACTCGTTCATGACCGTCTCCCCTAGAGCGCGACGGGGCCGGCGACGACCTTCGCGTCGCGAAGCTTGCCGATGGCGGCACCGCTGAGGCCAAGAAGGCTCGATAGGATCTCGTCGGTATGCTCGCCGAGCCTCGGTGCCGGGCGCGGCGGCTCGCGCGCGCCACCGCTCAGCATGAACGGCGAGCCGGCCTGGAGATAGCGGCCGATTCCCGGCTGATCGATCGCGGCGAACAGCGGGTTGGCGGTCGAAGCGCGGGGATCGTCCCTCAGCATCTCCCGCGTTGTCCGATAGGGGCCCCAGCACACACCCGTTCCCGACAGCGCGGCACCGATCTCGTCCAGGCTTCGCGCGGCAAACCATGGCTTCAAGACGGCGGTGATCTCGTCGCGCGCGCGGAACCGGTCGCCCTCCTTCCCAAGATCGAGATTGAGGCGCCGCGCGATTCCCGCCATGGCCTCGGCCGTGCCCGTGACCTTCAGCAATTCGCTCCACATCCGGTCGGTGATCCCCACGACGTAGACGCGTCGTCCGTCGCGCGTCTCGAAATCGCAGCCATAGGCGCCGTAAAGATAATTGCCGCAGGCCTGCCGGTCCTCGTCGTTGATCATCGCCTCGCCGATGTAGCCGAGATGCCCCACCATCGCCATCGCGACGTCGGAGAGCGCGAGCCGCACATGCTGGCCTTCTCCCGTGAGGCGCCGGCGCCGTTCCGCCGCGACAAGACCGAGCGCCGCCATCATCCCCGTCGTCAGATCCCAGGCCGGCAGCGCGTTGTTGACCGGAGTCTTCGGATGCTCCGCGGGTCCGGTCGTGAACGGAATGCCGACGGCGCAGTTGACGGTGTAGTCGACCGCGGAGCTGCCATCGGGATTGCCGAGAAGGTTGAGCATGATGAGATCGGCCCGCTTGGCCGCGAGTGCCTCATAGCCGAGCCAACCGCTGACCGGGAAATTGGTGAGGAAGATGCCGTTGCCCTCGCCCGGTGCCGTGATGAGCGCGGTGATGATCTCCTGCCCTTCCGGGCGGCGCGTGTCGATCGCGATCGAGCGCTTGCCTTTGTTGAGGCCGGCCCAATAGAGGCTCTTGCCCTCCGCGGTCAGCGGCCAGCGCCGCGCGTCGAGCCCGCCCTGGAGGGGATCGAACCGGATCACGTCCGCGCCCATCTCGGCGAGCGTCATGCCCGCGAGGGGTGCTGCGACGAACGCAGCACCCTCGATCACCCTGATGCCCTCGAGCATCCCATTCATCCCCGTTTGGCTCCCCCATCGAAACAGTGCCCGAGCGCACGCGCCCGAGCAACTGCCGCCTTGCTTGCGCGGCAGCACCGGCTGCGGCACAGTCCCGCGAAGCCCGAGGGATGTCACCCATGACCGCGACGATTGGCGACGTCGAACGCTGGCGAGAGCTGGACCGACGCCACCACCTTCACCCCTTCACCGACAACAGGGCGCTCTGGGCCGAAGGCGGCACGCGCATCATCATGCGCGGCGAGGGCGTCTATATCTATGAGGCCGGCGGCAAGCGGCTGCTCGACAGCTTCGCGGGGCTCTGGTGCATGGCGCTCGGCTACGGGCGGAAGGAGCTGGCCGAGGCCGCATCGAAGCAGATGCTGGAGCTCCCCTTCTACAACAGCTTCTTCAAATGCACGACGCCGCCCGTCATCGCACTCGCGGATACCATCGCCCGCCTGACGCCCGCCGGGCTCGATCATGTCTTCTTCGCGACCTCGGGCTCCGAGGCGAACGAGACGATCGTGCGCATGGTGCGCCATTTCTGGAATCTCAGCGGCAAGCCCGAGAAGAAAGTCTTCATCGGCCGGACCTTCGGCTATCACGGCTCGACCATGGCCGCAGCCAGCCTCGGCGGCATGAGCGAGATGCACGAGCAGGGCGACCTGCCGCTGCCCGGATTCGTCCATGTCCGGCCGCCCTACTGGTATCGCTACGGCGAGGGGATGAACGCCGAGGACTACGGCCTCGCCGCCGCGCGCGAGATCGAGGCCAAGATCCTCGAGATCGGCGCGGACAAGGTCGCCGCGTTCATCGGCGAGCCCATCATGGGGGCGGGCGGCGTCCTTCTGCCGCCCGCGAGCTATTGGCCCGAAGTCAACCGCATCTGCCGGCGTCACGACGTGCTCCTCATCGCCGACGAGGTCGTGTGCGGGTTCGGGCGCACGGGCGAATGGTTCGGAACGAACCTCTACGGCATCGAGCCCGACTTCATGACTCTCGGCAAGCAGCTCACCTCGGGATACCTGCCGCTCTCGGCCGTCGTCGTCGGCGAGCGCGTTCACGAAACCATGATCGAGCGCGGCGGCGAGTTCCGCCACGGCTTCACCTATTCCGGC
>JBGPGW010000244.1:0-5499 GCA_041484095.1 Alphaproteobacteria bacterium
GTCTTCAGCGCGGCACTCGAGCATCACCGCGCCGGGCGGCTCCGGGATGCGCAGGCCGGGTATCGTCAGGTTCTGCAGATAAAGCCGGACCACGCGCCGGCGCTCCATTATCTCGGTCTTCTCGCCCATCAAGTCGAGCAATACGATCTGGCCGTTTCGTTCCTCCGCCAAGCCGTCGCCGCGGACGGGACGGTGGCGCTTTACTTCCACAATCTTGGCGAAGCGTACCGGGCCGCCGGCCGTCACGAGGACGCCATCGCCAGCTATCGGCAATCGCTCGCCCTCGATGCCGAATCGGCCGATGCGCACTACGCCCTCGGCAACGCGCTCTATGAGCTCGGCCGGCTGGATGAGGCGATCGAATCCTACCGGCGCGCGACCGGGCTTGCGCCGCACGATGCGGAGGCCCTCTCCAATCTCGGCAATGCGCTGATGGACAAGGGCGAGCGCGATGCGGCCGAGGCGTGCTATCGCCAGGCGATCGCCGCCGATCCAGGCTATTTGCCCGGCTATGTCAATCTGGGCTCGGCACTGCTCGCGGCCGGACGCACCGACGAGGCGATCGCGCTGCACCGGACAGCGCTCGCGCGAGACGAGCGGATGGCGGAGGCGCATCTCAATCTCGGCAACGCGCTCGCGAAGAAGGGCAGCGTCGATGAGGCCGTCTCGAGCTTTCAGCGCGCGCTGAGCCTCAAGCCCAGGTTCGCCGAGGCGCATAACAGCTTGGGCCTGGCGCTCCGGGAGCGGCGCGAATCATCCGCCGCCGCCGAATGTTTTCTCAAGGCGATCGCATGCAAGCCCGACTACGTCGAAGCGCATACCAATCTTGCGGTCGCCCTCCTTGACCTTCGCCGTGTCGACGATGCGATCGCCGCGGTTCGGGAAGCCATCAAGATCGACCCGAACGACGCCGAGGCCTATTGCCTCTTGGCGAGCGCGCTCGGGCAGAAGAGCCGCCTCGACGACGCGATCGAAGCGACGACGCGCGCGCTCGACCTTCGCCCCGATCTCGCCAAGGCACACTTCACGATGGGATTGCTGCTCGAGCAACAAGGCAAGTTCGACGAAGCCGTCGAGTGGCAGCGCCAGGCTCTCACGCTCAATCCGAACCTGACCGAAGCGCACTATCACGCGACACTCAGCCGGCGCGGGAACGCGGATTCCGGGGACATCACCCGGATCGAAGGACTCCTCGCCCAGGAGGACTTGAATGACCGCCAGCGCATGAACCTGCACTTCGCGCTCGGCAAGGCCGCGGACGATGCCGGACAGTTCGACACGGCGTTCACGCACTACCAAGCCGCCAACGAATATAAGAAGAAGGACGTCAGCTTCGACCGGGAGAACCTCGAGCCCTATGTCGATCTCTTGATCGAAGTGTTCAATGAGAAATTCTTTGGGGAACGCCGCGCCATCGGCAGCGATTCCGACCGTCCCGTCTTCATCCTCGGCATGCCGCGTTCGGGAACGACCCTGGTCGAGCAGATCATCGCGAGCCACCCCGAGGCGCACGGCGCGGGCGAGCTTGAGGATATGGGCTATGTCAGCGCATCGCTGCCGCGCAGCCTGGAGACGGACCTGTCCTTCCCACTTGCCGCGACGCTCATCACCGAGGCCAATGCGCAGAAACTGGCCGAGCCGTATCTCGAGGCTCTCCGCACGCATTCCGCCGAAGCCCGCCGCGTCACCGACAAGATGCCCGGCAACTTCCTGCGCGTGGGTCTCATCGCCATCCTGTTCCCGAAGGCCCGGATCATCCATACCAAGCGCGATCCGCTCGATACCTGTCTCTCCTGCTATTTCCAGAACTTCAACCGCGGCATGCATTTCTCATACGACCTCGCGGATCTCGGCCATTACTACCGCCAGTACGAGCGCCTCATGGCGCATTGGCGCAAGGTCCTGCCGGGCCGGATGTTCGAGATTCAGTACGAGACGCTGGTTGGCGACCAGGAGGCGATGAGCCGCGAGATCATCGCCCATTGCGGGCTCGAGTGGGATCCGCGCTGTCTGGCCTTTCATGAGCACGAGCGCCAGGTCCGCACCGCCAGTTTCTGGCAAGTGCGCCAGCCTCTCTATGCCACCTCCGTCGGGCGGTGGCGCCACTATGAGAAACATCTGGGGCCTCTCAAGACCGCCCTCGGTCCCAGATGATCCGGGCGAGCGTTGCGGCGCTCTTCCTGTCTTGGGTCTCTCTTGCCGCCGCGCTCGCCTGCGAAACCGGACGGCCGATCAACCTCGCCTTTCACCCGTCCGCGGCTGACGCGGCCTTGCAGTTCGAGGGCTACCGCGAAACGGTCGACCGTGTCGCAGCCTCCTACGTCCGGGTCGTGATCTGCCAAGCCGGCGGGGGTTCGCGGATCGAGGCTGCGGAAAATCCCAATCGCGTCATCAACGGCGCGAGCGGCGTCATCGTCGATCGTTCCGGGCTCATCGTCACCGCCGCACACATCGCGGCCGATCCCAAAAACGACGCTCAAATCATCACCCTGGATGGACGCGGCCATAAGGCGCGCATTCTTCGCGTCGAGCGCAAGGGCGAGCTGGCGCTCTTGCGGATCGCACCCTTCCCTGGCATGCGCGTCGCCGAATTCGGTGATTCGGATCGTCTCGCTGCCGGCGATTCGGCCTTTGCCGTGGGCACGCCCGACAACAAAGCCGGCATCGTCTCGCTCGGCCGCGTGCTCGTCCCCAAGCTCGCCCAACGACTCGACTACGACGATTACGGCTTCGCCGAGGCCATCAAACTGTGGATCGACGTCGTGCCGGGAAATTCAGGAGGGCCGATCTTCGATCGCGAGGGTCGGCTCGTGGGAATCGTCGGGGCATTTGGCCTTCCCGAACCCGGCCAAACGGAATCGCATTTGGGATATGCGGTCCCTTCCAACGCGATCCGCAGATTTCTCGCGAAATCGAATTAGGCGGGTTCAGGCGCATCCCAGTACGGGTTCGCCCCGAATCGATTGGCAAGAAAATCGACGAACACGCGCACCTTCACGGAGAGATGTCGGCTGTGCGGATAGACCGCGTAGACCGAGCTTCCCGACGGCATGAAATCGGCGAGGACTTGCACCAGCCGCCCATCCTGAATATCCCGCCCGACGATGAACGTCGGCAAATGGGCGACCCCGAGTCCCGCGAGCACGGCCACTCTGATCGCATCGCCATTGTTGGCGCGAAGATTTCCCGCGGCCTCCACCGAGCGCGTCCCGTCCTCGTCGACGAACTGCCACTGGTCGTGGGCCGACATATAGGCGTAATTGATGCAATTATGGTGGACAAGGTCGTCCGGCGTCCTGGGCACGCCGCGCTTCTCGAAGTAGGCCGGCGAGCCCACGATCGCACGGCGATCAGGCGCCAGGCGGCGCGCGATGAGGCTCGAATCCATCAGGCGCGCGATCCGAATCGCCACGTCGAATCCTTCATCGATGAGATCGACGAACCGATCGTTCATCGCCACGTCGATGTGCAGATCGGGATAGCGCGCGAGAAAATCGGGGATGGCCGGGGCGATGTGGAGAATCCCGAACGACATCGGCGCATTGACCCTGAGCGTGCCGCGCGGCTCCGACTGGAGCTCCGTGACGGCGAGCGCCGCTTCCTCCGCTTCCGTGACGACGCGCGCGCATCGGTCGTAGAACGCTGCGCCCGTTTCCGTGAGGCCCAACCGACGCGTCGTTCGGTTGAGAAGCCGCGCGCCCAGGCGGTCTTCCAAACGGCTGATGTGTTTGCTGACCGCGGATTTGGACATGCCGAGCTCAAGCGCGGCGGCCGTGAAACTCTTGGCCTCGACGACTTTGGCGAAGACCGCCATGCCTGAGAGACTGTCGGTCGGATGATCTCGCATTGTGTCCTCATGGAAACAATGCGTATTTTATTATCATACTAATCGTGAATTTAGAAACGACCTATGTGACCGCCAGGGACGGTCACACCCTGTTGTCATTCTACGAGGACTGGCTATGAGGCCTGGAGACACGCAATGACGAAGGTCCTGGTCGTCTATTACAGCATGTACGGTCACATCGAGCGCATGGCCGAGGCCGTCGCAGAGGGAGCGCGTGCCGTCGATGGCGTGGACGTCACCGTGAAGCGCGTGCCGGAATTGGTTCCGCCCGAGGTGCTCAAGAAGGCTGGTGCCAAGACGGACCAATCGGCGCCGATCGCGGACCCAAAGGAACTTGCCGCCTATGACGCCGTTATCTTCGGTACACCGACCCGATTCGGAAACATGGCAGCGCAAATGCGCAACTTCCTCGATCAGACAGGCGGCCTATGGGCGAAAGGAGCGCTCGTCGGCAAGATCGGCAGTGCCTTTGCCTCCACCGGCACCCAGCACGGCGGCCAGGAAACATCGCTTGTTTCGTTCCGCACGACATTGCTCCATCAGGGCATGATCGTCGTCGGCGTACCCTATACCTGTCCCGAATTGTCGCTGACGAGCGAGGTCGCGGGCGGGACACCGTATGGCGCCACAACCATCGCCGGGAGCGACGGAAAGCGACGGCCTAGCGAGGCCGAGTTGGCGGTCGCTCGTTACCAGGGCCGGCACGTCGCTATGCTCGCGAAGAAGCTCGCCGCATGAGCGGCGATCGGACGAGACGCGAATGATAAGAGTCGTTCCTTTCACACAGCTTGGCCGTTTCGATAACGACTGGCTCGCCGCGCGCTACCATTTCAGCTTTGCGGGCTTCCACGATCCTGAGCGAATGGGCCTCGGGCCTTTGCGCGTCTGGAACGACGACCGCATAAAACCGAAGGGCGGATTCGCCATGCATCCGCACCGCGACATGGAGATCATCACCTACGTCCGTCAAGGCACGCTCACGCACGAAGACAATCTCGGCAACCAGGGACACATCGCGGCAGGCGAAGTCCAAGTGATGTCGGCCGGCAGCGGCATCGTCCATGCCGAGCGCAACGACGGCGATGTCGATGTTCTGATGTTCCAGATCTGGGTGAGGCCGGACACGACCGGCTTGCCGCCCCGGTGGGAGCAGGCGCGGGTGGCGGCGGCCCATCATCCCGACGAGTTCGTGACGCTCGTCTCGGGCCGTGAGGGCCGAGGCCTGCGCATCAACCAGGACGCGGAGCTTCGCGCATGCGTCTTGTCGGAAGGTGCGAGCGTCCGCCATGAACTCGAGGCCGGAAGACGCGCCTATTTGGTCGCGCCGCGCGGCAAATTGATCATCCAGGGCCAGACCGTCGAAGCGCGCGGCGGGGTCGCAATCGACGGTGTGCCGGCGATCGATATTCGGGCGATCGAGTCCAGCGAGATCGTCCTGCTCGATCTCCCCTAGACCTGCTCGATCTCTCCTGGAGATGACTCACGGACACGGGGCATCAATGACGGCCTGCTCCTTCCCTGCGGTCTTCGTCGGCCATGGCAGCCCGGCCCTCATCCTCGAACAAGCGCCGGCGCGCGATTTCTTGTCTGGTCTTGGCCGCGCGCTCGGCCGGCCGAAAGCGATCCTGTGCGCTTCGGCGCACTGGGAAACA
>JBGPGW010000245.1:0-5498 GCA_041484095.1 Alphaproteobacteria bacterium
AGCCGGGCAGTGGCAGAAGATCGGCATACGCGCGAAGATCGATCGTCTTCCCGTGGTCTCCTATCGCAAGAAGCAGCAGGACGGACGCATCCAGATCATGGTCGCGGCCTGGCCCGCCGGAAATATTCCGGACGTGTCCGGGACGGTGGATGCGTTCTTCGCCGCCGGCCCTGCCGACTATTCCGGCGACAAGCGCCTGCACGAGCTCGCCAAGGAGAGCGACTCCGCCATGGACCCCGCCGAGCGCAAGGCGATCGGTCGCAAGATGTTCGATCGCGCGACCGAACATGTCTTTTTCGTTCCGATTGCGCCGTTCCCGACCGTACTGGTCCGAACCCGAGAGGTGGCCGTCGATTCGTCCGGCCGCTTTACGCCCTTAGGCTATGACGTGAGCGACATTCGCTGGAAGTGACGCGCCGTCGATTCCCCGGAGAGCGGCGAAAGCGAATGACGCTGCGTCATCGCTATTTCACCAAGCCTTCCGTCTTCATTGCCGCTTGCGAGCCATCCCTGGCGCCGACGCGTTCCATATACGCCACGATATTGGGCCATGTGCCGAGTTCGATGTGGTGGAGTTTGGTCCAGCGCAGGATGGTGAAGAGATAGCTGTCGGCCACCGTGTAGCCTTCGTCCATGAGATAGGGCTTGGCGCCGAGGCGCTTGCTGAGGAAATCGAACTGCATTGCAAGCCGATCGCGCAAAATCTGCTTCCATTCATCACTGGCCTTGGGATTGAAGAAGGGCGAAATGCCCTTGTGCAGCTCGGTGGCGATCCAATTGAGCCATTCCTCCACGCGATAACGCGCCATCGTCCCTGGCGCCGGAGCGAGCTTCATGGTGGGTTTGTGATCGGCGATCCATTGCAGGATGACCGCGGCCTCGGTGAGCACCTGCCCGTCATCGAGCGCGAGTGCCGGAACCGAGCCCTTGGGATTGATCGCTCGGTAATCACCGCCCGATTTTGTCTGTTTTGCGCGCAGATCGACCTGCTCGAGATCGAAGCCGAGCCCCGCCTCCCGCAGGGCGATATGCGGCGCCAGCGAGCAGGCGCCCGGTGCGAAATAGAGCTTCATGTGCAACCCTCCATGGAAAAAATGATGCCACTACGCCCGCTTGTGGAAGACGCGGGTGGGAAGTTGGTTGAGTTCCTCGCCCCCGGCCTCCGTGACGACGACGGCGCCGCCCAGATTGACCCGCTTCATGCCGAGGCAGGCATTGGGCTCGAGTTCCAGTCCCATCCCGGCAGCAAGCACGAGATCGCCGCGACGAATGCCCGCGCCTTGGCCTTCGATCCACGCCTCGTGCGTGCCCGCGAGCTGTCCGCGATTGACCGGCGTGAAGCCGGTCGCGCCGAAGGTCAGCGTATGGAGCAGCGGCGTCTTGCTCCAGCATCCGGCCTCGGCGATCGGTCGCTCCATCGCGTGGACGATTTCGGCAAACGTCACGCCGGGGCGGATCGCCCGGAGGCCGGCTTCGTAGGAGCGCCGCGCCGCACGCTCGCACCGGATGATGTCGTCGTCTACCGGATCGAGCGCGACCGACATCTGCACCTGGGCCTCCTGCCCGCCGTAGCAGGTATGGATTTCCGCCTGCACGAGATCGCCCGCGCACAGGATGCGCGGCGGTTCGGCGCGGAGCGTCCAGCGCGGCGCGCCCCAGCCGATATTGTCCGGCCCCGACTGCAAACTGAGAAACGGATAGCGCGTGTCGCAGCCTCGAAGATGAATCGCGTGCATGATCTCGGCGTAGATCTCCGCCTCGCTCGCGCCCGGGCGGGCGGCCTCGATCATCGCCGCACACGCCGCCTCGCTCGCCCGCGCGGCATGACGCAAGAGCGCCAGCTCCTCGTCGCTCTTCACCAGAATGAAGTCGGTGAAGTCGCGGGTGAAATCCTCGATCGCGGCCGCAGGCAGGCTCCGCGTCAGATTGGCGTGGAAGCCGAGCGGGAGCAGCCCCTCGGTTTCACCGGGAGCGGTCGGACCGAAGCCCACGAGCCCGATCCGCCCCTGCGCCAGCCCCTTCTCCGTCAGCACCTCCGCCGCCTTGGCGCCGCCGAACCCGATGCGGATGTCCTCGGCCCAAAGCGCGAAGCCGCGCCGCGCACTCTCGAAGGCGCGCGATACGCGGCCGGTGGCGAAGGTAAGGACCGTCGGCTCGCCCATACGCGGAAAAACCACGATCGCGTCGAGGAAATCGTCGATCAGGTAGCTCTCGAGCCGTTCGCGCCCTTGAAAGCTGCCGACCAGGATCGCATCGATCCCGCGGCGATGCATGATCTCGCGAAGTCCGCGCCAACGGCGGTCGCGTTCGGCGAGACTCAGGACCGGGCCGAACTCGGGCACGGCCGAAGGCATCGTCTCAGCGCGCGGCGCCGTTGAGCGCACGGAGCTGCATCTCGATTTCGACATGAGGGCGGACGTCGACGATCGCGGCAGCGGCCCCGGCGTCGCCATCGGCGCGCGGTAGCGATCCGGCAATGCCCCAGGCCTCCGGCCGGATCGTGCCGTCGCGCTGCCATGGCTTCAGCGCGCCTCCGTCGCGGAGCGCTGCAAGCTCGCGGCTCCAGAGCCTGCGGATGGCGATGACGCCCACGTCGGCGCGGCCCAAGCGCTCGTTGCTCCGGTCGGCGATGCGGCCTTGGCCGATCTGGGCGATGTCGTCCTGAAGCCGCACCAGATCGACGCGCCGCCGATCGACCTGCGAGAGCGCGACGCGGCCATCGAGCACGTCCTGGCACACGGTCTGGTGCGCGAGATCGATCTCCGACCGGCGCTTCTGCCGGCGATCGCGGATGCGGGTTGCCGCCGCGCCGGTCGCGGGAATGCGATGAATGCTGAACTGCATGTGCCGATCGTCCTCGATCGGCACCCACCAGAACAGCGATTCCTGCCAGCCGATCTCCGGATCGTTCGGCAGCGCCGTCATGTAGAAGATGTTGGGCATGCCGAATTGCTGGATGCGGCGCTGCCCATCCGAGCGCGTGAAGCAATAGGCCACCCCCCAGGCGGATTCCTCGGCCGAAAGCTGGTTGCCGTGACCGATGCCGGTGAAGGATGCGCGGTTGTCGGCATGAACGAAGCCGACATGGCTCATATCGAGCGCATTCTCGAGGTTCTGAAAGTAGTTGCAGTTCCGCAGGTAGGAATCGATCTCGACCAATCCGGCGAAATCCTCGAACTCCGGATGCAGCGGAAATTGCGGCGGAGCGCCCTCGCCGAGATAGGCGAACACGAGGCCGAGATACTCGCGGGTCGGATAGGAGCGGATCGAGACCCTGTGGCAGAACCGCGAATCCTCGGCCGGCTGCTCGATGCATTGGCCGGAGCCGTCATATTTCCAGCCGTGGTAGAAGCAGCGCAGATCGTCGCCCTCGACCCAGCCGGACGAGAGCTGCGTCCCGCGATGCGGACAGCGCGGACCGAGGAGATGGACCGATCCGCCCGCGCCGCGATAGAGCGTGAAGTCCTCGCCCAGGACACGCAGCGGCAAGGCGCGCTCCCCCGCGAGGTCGGCGCCGTGGAAGACCGGCTGCCAGAAGCGCCGCAAATATCGGCCGGCTAGCGTGCCGGGTCCGGTCCGCACCGGCTCGTCCGGCTCCAGGCCCGAAGCGTTCGGGATTCGCCGCGCCATCTACTTCTCCGTCACCCGCCCGAGCGCCTTCAAGGCTTCATCGCGGAAGCGGAGATCGAGCATCGCCTCGACATCGACCTTGTGCTCGACCGCGCCGCGCTTCGCGTACCAGTCCTGCTGATCCTTCAGGCTCGCGATCGAGATCTCGGCGTTCGGGTCCATGTAGCTCCAGGTAATGCGCTCGTAGAGCGGCTTGTCCTTGAGCGCCGTGTATTTCGCGAGAATGTCGACGACCTCGGCGCGCTTCGGGCCGCCGCGCATGGCGTCATAGTAATCGCGCACGCCCTCGAGGTAGGCCTTGGAGAAGCCCCGCACTTCGTTGGGACTCCGGTCGATCCAGGTCTTGCTGTAGAGGATGACCGAGACTTCGAGCGGCGGATTCTTGAGCACTTGCGCGGCGTTCCGGAAGGGGACGGCAAGCTTGCGCTCGGCATATTGCGTGGTGAACGGCTCGACCACGGCGCCCAGATCGATGCCCTTGTTGCTGAACGCGGCGCCCATGTCGGGCCAGGACATGTAGATCACGTCCGCGTCCTTGAATTCCAGTCCCGTGGCCTCGAGCATCTTGCCGACCATGTATTCGAGCGCGCCGGCGGGGGCATTGACCGCGATCTTGCGGCCCTTGAGATCGGCAAGCGTGGTGACCGAACCGGCGAGATCCTGGCGCAGGCTCAGCGTGTCGCTGGAAAATCCGTCGGTGTCGCGCGTCCGCGCCATGGCGATCCGGATCGGGAGACCGCGGGCGTAGGCGTTGAAGAGGCCGGCGCTGAGACCGCCGCCGGCGACCTGCACCTTGTCGGTCGAAAGCGGCAGGGTCGCCTGTGCCGCCGAGGCAAAGCGTTCGAGAGCGATGGTGAGGCCCGCTTTCGCGAAATATCCCTTCTCGATGCCGATATAGAACGGGGCATCGGCGACGATGCCGAGATGGCCGACCGAGATGGTCTGGGCGGGGGCGCCGGACGCCCAGACCATGCCAACGATCAGCGCCAGCGCCGTCCGGAGCCTCACCTTCATCATGCGAATACCCTCCGTCGGGCCGACCGTTCAGTTCGCGAGGCGCGCCGGCGCCTCGTCCGGCGGCGTGATGTCGAACGCGTTGGCCGTACAGGAAACCATCGAGAACTGGCCGACGACGGCGACCAGGGCGACAAGCTCCTCCTCCTTGAACGCCTTGGCGGCCGCTTCATAGGTCGCGTCGCTGAGGCCATGCTTGGCGAGCAGTTCGGTCGCAACCTGGTGCGCCAGTCTTTCACGCGGATTGCTGAGATCCGGCGCCTTCCTGGCATTGATCGCGTCGATCGTGCCCTGATCGACGCCCGCCGTCAGCGAGCCCCGCACCTGCACCGCCCAGGGATATTTCGCGCCCCAATGCCGAATGGTGGTCAAGACGGCGATCTGGCGCTCGCGGCCGCTCAGCGACCCCTCGCGCAGGCAACTGCCGAGATCCTGCGCGACCCGCATGAGCTTGGGGATGCGGATATAGGCGTAGTAGGGCCCGCCCACCGGATTGCCCGCCGCCTTGGCCTCGTCATAGACGCGGCCCTGCTCCTGGTTCATTTCCGGGCGGTTGATGATTCTGATGCGTGTCAATTGGTCCTCCCTCGATCACAAATCGTGAGATCGTCGCGGCCGAGTGTAACCGAAATGTCGGGGAACGCGACTCCGGCGCTAGCGCCCCGCCGGCCAGATCTCCTCGGCGAGCTCGACGACGTGACGCAGCTTGGCGCGCTGCTGCTCCTCGCTCAGCAGGTTGCCGCCGGTGTGGCTCGCGAAGCCGCATTGCGGACTGAGGCAGATCTGATCGAGCGGCATGTACCGCGAAGCCTCGTCGATGCGGCGCTTGATCGCGTCCTTGTTCTCGAGCTCGC
>JBGPGW010000246.1:0-5482 GCA_041484095.1 Alphaproteobacteria bacterium
AATAATCATAGGTCTTACCACCGATGGCCAATTGGCGACGGCACTTGAAGCTGTCGGATGCGGATTGCGACATGACGGACCTGCCTAACCTGTTCGGGGAACGACCGCTTACCCGGCGGATGGCCAAGCATAATCCTGTGCTCCTTGCTGTCTAGTAAAGAGCAGGGTGTTTCGAGGCGCCCGGTCGCCGTTTTGGGGCTTTGCGGCGGCGGGCCCGGCCGATATCCTCCCGCGCCGCTGCCCCTTTGGGCACCCCATTCCCGCCTCCGGACAGGCATCTGCCAGAGGACAAATTGTCCAAGCGCATCGCCATTCTTGTCGGCACCATGACGGGAACCGCGGAGATCGTCGCCGAGGACGTCCGCGACATGTGCAAGGACGAAGGCTGGGAGGCCGAGCTCTTGCTGATGGACGATCTCGACTGCACGGTGTTCGGGCGCGATGCGATTTTCCTTATATGCACCTCGACCTACGGGCAGGGCGATGTCCCGGACAACGCGATCAAGCTGTTCGAGAAACTGAGCAAGGAACGCCCGGATCTGCGCGGCGTCCGCTACGGCGTGATCGCCCTCGGCGACCGCGCCTATGCCGATACCTTCACCTATGGGGGTCTTCGCTTCGACACGCTGCTCAGCGAGCTCGACGCCAAGCGCATCGGCTCGATCTGCCAGCACGACGCGAGCGCCGACGAAGTCCCGGAGGAAAAAGGGGTGGAGTGGGCCCGCGCCTGGCTCCAGGACGTCAAGGCAAGCTAGGAGCCGAGCCGTGCCGTTCATCGAGTGGCGGGGGCAGCGCCTTGAGTCCCTCTGGACGGGCACGCCGCGCGCCGATGGCCGCGCCCTTGTCTTCCTCCACCATGGCCTCGGCTCGGTCGTGACCTGGCGCGGCTTTCCGGATCGGCTCGCCCAGCGGACGGGACTGCCGGCATTCAACTACAGCCGCCTCGGTCATGGCCGCTCCGATCCCGCAACGGCTGCCCGCGATCTCGATTACGTCCACATCGAGGCGCATGAGGTGCTGCCCCATGTCCTCGCGGCGGCCGGCATCGCGGCGCCGATCTTCGTCGGGCACAGCGACGGGGCCACGATCGCTCTGTTGTATGCGAGCCTGCCGCGGTCCCCGGCCGTCGCGCTCGTGCTCGAGGCGCCGCACGTCTTCGTCGAGGACCGGACGGTCGCGGGCATCGAGGCCGCCGTTGAGCTCTATCGCCGCGGCGGACTTCGGGAGCGGCTTCTGCGGTTTCACGGCGCAAACACCGACGCCCTGTTCTCCGCATGGGCCGAGACGTGGCTCATGCCCTCCTTCCGGGCCTGGAACTGTGAGGATTGCCTCTCGCGGATCACCTGCCCGGTCCTCGTGATCCAGGGTGAAGACGACGAATACGGCTCACCGGCCCAGCTCGACCGGATCAAGGCGCAGGCATCGGGCCCCGTCGAAACCGTCCTTCTTCCCCGCTGTGCGCATGAGCCTCACCGTGAACACGAAGAAACGACGCTCGCGATCATGGCACGCTTCATCGCGACCGGACCGGCCGCCCACTAACGACACACGGCAGGAGCTCGCCGGAGCCCTCGGGACGGGCGGCCGCTTGGGCTTCAACTTTGCGCAAAGCGGTGACGCGTTTTGCTCACGCGCTCGTATCCGGACTCGGTCACGAGCACCGGCTCTCCCACATAGAGGCTCGCGCGTGCATCGGCGGTCAGCGAGCCGATGAAGTAGAAGATCGTCATGCCGGGCTCGAAGAGGTGCGGATCCGTCGTCTTGAGACGGAGGTGGTCGAGCCAGCTCGGCGCATAGCCGATGCCCGTGCCGTACCCGACGTGGCGTCCTGCACGCGAGTAACCGAGTTGTTCGAGGCGGGCCCGGACATGGCGCGCGAGATCGCCAACCGGTTGGCCAGGCCGGATTGTCTCGAACCCCAACTCGAGAGCGTCAACCAACGCCGCATGCAAGCGCTCCGCCTCGGGAGGCGGCGCGCCGATCGCCCAGGATTGAACGCCGACGGCATGATAGCGCTGCGACGCGGCACCGATTTCAATGACGAACGGCTCGCCGTCGCGGATGACGCGATCCGTCGCGGAGCCATGAGTCTGCATGAGCGTCCGCGGGCCCGACATGATCGGCGGCGGCAAGGCCGGAATGTCCGCACCGGCCGCATGCATTCGGGCCAGCACGGCGGCATGCACGTCGAGCTCGCGAACGCCCGGCCTGACCGTCGCCGAGGCCGTTTCGAAACCGATATCCATGAACCGCGCGGCCGCGCGAAACAGCGCGATTTCCGCCGGCGACTTGACGAGACGAAGCTCCGATACGATGTCGGACGCGTCGATCAATTCAACGGCGCCTGAAAGAGCCGACTTCAGCCCGTCATAATGGTGCGCGAGCAACGCATGGCTTTTCATCTCGATCCCGACGCGCACGCGCCGGCCGAGAAGACCGAGATCGCCGAGGGCATCGGCGGTCATCTCGCCAGGGCCGATGGCGGAGTCGTCGTACCAAACGCGCACGTCGCCGATGAACGGGCTCTCTTTGAGCACGAGTTCATCGGGTGCTCGGCAGATGGCGATCGGCGGCCTCCCATCCGCCGGAAACACGGCGACCTGATAGACCCAATAGCCGATCTGATCGTAACCGAAGAGGTAATAAAGGCTTTCCTGGTTGAACAGCAGCAGCGCGTCGAGCTTCGCGGCCTCGCACGCTTTGCGCGCACGCGCGATGCGCGTCTCGTACTCGCTTCGGTCGAACGTCAAGGGCGCCCAGGATTCGGCTCGCTCGACTGTCGTCACGGCACAGCCATCACGGTCGCATTGCGAAAGCGGTGGGACAGCGTTCGGCCATGACGGCTTTTTCATTTGGCATCTTGATCACAACCCGCAAGCCGTGCGCCGCCTTGTCATTGCTACAGCGACCGCTGAGCTGTCCGCGCATGAAGCCGTCCGACGAATTCGAAAAAATCGAGCGCCGGATAAGAAACGCCGATGCCCCAACATAAGCGCAACCGCGCGAAGACGGGAGCCTTCCCGGCATCAGCACGATCATCGCCAATATCCTGACCGAACTCAGACCGACACGCTGCTCGGGAGTCCTTGAGGAGCGCTGAACTGTTTCGCAAGGCCTTCGAATGGCGCCGAGATTCCCGATTGAGGCGCCCCGCCGCGGCGCAGCCCGACCGGCGCCATCCCCTCCATATTTCACAATTTTGCCATTATCCCGGCCCGAATCCGACACAGTCGCGGGGCCTAATCCGCAGCTGATGAACCCTCCCTTCGGAGGTTGATCCCCTTACCTCCGAAGACCGGTCCGGGCAATCCGGACCGTCCTGCGGCCGCCGGGCACCCCCACCCGGCGGCCGATTTCTTCCCGAGGCCCGCGCCTTGCCGGACGACATCGCCCACCGATCAAAAATCCTGTAGCGTCCGCCCCGCATCGATCATGGCGGAGTGCGGATGTTTGACGGCCATCACCTTGCGTGCCAGCGGGGCGAACGTTTGGTCTTTCGCGATTTCGACTTCGCCGTGGCGCCTGGCGGCGCCTTGATTCTTCGGGGGCCGAACGGCGCCGGCAAATCGACCCTCCTGCGCGTGATGGCCGGACTTCTTTCGCCGTTCGAAGGCCAGTTGCGTTGGGATGGGCAGTTGATCGATTCCGACGAACACCGCGCGCGTCTTCGATACATCGGCCATCTCGACGGGCTCAAATCGGCGCTGACGCCCAAAGAGGATCTGGAGTTCTGGGCCCGCTTCGAGGGCGGCTCACGGCACGCCGCCGAACAGGCGCTCGAGCATTTTGGCCTTGCTGGCTTGGCCGGGAATCCGATTCGCTTTCTCTCCGCCGGCCAAAGGCGGCGCGTCGCGCTTGCGCGGCTGCTCCTCAGGGAGCGTGCGCTTTGGCTTCTCGATGAGCCGACCCTTGGCCTCGACGACGCCGCGTTGGCGATTCTATCCGATGCCATCGCGGCACACCGGTCGCGCCAGGGCATGCTCGTGGTCGCAACGCATGGCGACTTGGCCATGCCCGGTGCGGCAACGATCGAGCTCCGGGCTCGTTCCGCGGCCCATGAAGGCGGTGTCGGGCGATGAGCTTGCTCTCGTCTCTCCTCTCGCGCGAGCTGAGACTCGCGTTCCGATACGGGAGCGACAGCCTGATCGTCGTTGCCTTCTTCATCGTGGCGGCGATGCTGTTTCCGTTCGGGATCGGACCCGATCCGGCGATTCTCCAGCGCATCGCACCCGGGGTGATCTGGATCATGGCGCTGCTTTCCGTCCTTCTCTCTCTTGACCGCATGTTCCAAAGCGATTTCGAAGACGGCTCGCTCGAGCTCCTGACCCTCGGTCCGCATCCGCTGGGCCTCGTGGTCATCGTGAAGCTCCTGGCGTCTTGGTTGACGAGCGGCGTCCCGCTCATGGTGGCAACGCCGGTCCTGGCGCTGCTCCTCAACATGGACCACGCGGTCATCGTGCCGGTGCTCGCATCCATGCTGCTGGGCACGCCGACATTGACGGCGATCGGGGCGGTCGGCGCCGCCCTGACATTGGGCGCCCGGCGAGGCAGCGTTCTTCTCTCCCTCCTGGTCCTGCCGCTCTATGTGCCTATCCTCATCTTCGGTGTCGGCGTCGTCGAATCCGTCGAGGCAGGCGGGCCGGTCAGCGCCCCGCTCTTGATGCTCGCCGCGTTCCTCCTCGTGGCGATCGTCATGGCGCCGCTGGCCGCCGCGGCCGCGATTCGCCAGGCCGTATCATGACGAGCGTTCTTGCGATCTTCCTTCTGGTCAATGCAGATGGCACGGGCTAAACCCTAGACGTCACCCAGGAACATCGACGCACCGACATGCACAGGTTCGCCAATCCGAACCGATTCCTGCGAATCGCCAAACCGCTGCTGCCATGGGCCGCTTCGGCGACGGCGGCGCTCGCCGGACTTGGTCTCTACCTCGCCCTTGTCGCATCGCCGCCCGACTATCAGCAGGGCGAGACGGTGCGCATCATGTATGTGCACGTCCCGTCCGCGTGGATGGCGTTGTTCGTCTACACGCTGATCGCGGGCGCGAGCGCGGGCGCGCTCGTTTGGAAGCATCCGCTGGCCCATCTCTTCGCCAAGGCGGCGTCGCCGGTCGGTGCGGCGTTCACCCTTCTCGCTCTCGTGACGGGATCGCTATGGGGCGCGCCGATGTGGGGCACCTGGTGGGTGTGGGATGCGCGCCTCACATCCGTGCTGGTGCTGTTCTTTCTCTATCTCGGCCATATGGCGCTCACGGGCGCATTCGACGACTCGGCGCGCGGCGCCCGCGCCGCGGCAATTCTGGCGATCGTCGGCTTCATCAATGTTCCGATCATCAAATTCTCCGTCGACTGGTGGAACACCTTGCATCAGCCATCGAGCGTCGTGCGCATGGGCGGGCCATCGATCCACCCAGCGATGCTTCTGCCGCTCCTGGTGATGGCCGGCGCCTTCACAGCCTATTTCGTGACCGTCGTCATCATCC
>JBGPGW010000247.1:0-5460 GCA_041484095.1 Alphaproteobacteria bacterium
CCAGATGTCGTCGTAACTCGATTCGAAATGATGCCGGCGCTCCTCCGCGCGCTTGCGCTCCTCCTCGAGGTTGAGCTTGGGCGGGCGGGTGTAGCGGTGGACGCCGTGGTTCATCAGCGCATGCGCGGCATCGAGCACGCGCTCGACCGCCTCGTGGCCGTGGCGTTCCTCGCAGCGCGTGATGTAGGTCTTGGCGAAATTCATGTAGTCGAGAATGCCGTCGGCGTCCGTCCACTGCCGGAAGAGACTGTTCGCCTTGAAGAAATGATTATGCCCGAAAGCCGCATGCGCCATGACGAGGGTCTGCATGGCCATGGAATTCTCCTCCATCACGTAACTGATGCAGGGATTCGAATTGATGACGATTTCGTAGGCCAGGCCCTGGAGGCCCTTCCGGTAGAGCGCCTCGTCGCGCGCGAAATGTTTGCCGTACGACCAGTGCTTGTACATGAGCGGCAGACCGATGGACGCATACGCATCCAGCATTTGCTCGGCGGTGATCACCTCGACCTGGTTCGCGTAGGTGTCGAGGCCGAACTCGCCCTTGGCGACCCCCTCGATGGCGTCGTAGGTCCGGCGGAGCGTGTCGTAGTTCCACTCGGCGCCCGTGAAAAGAGACGGCTGTGCGTCCAACATGCCCTGGTCCCTCAGGCGGCCGCGCGCTGGCGCGCGAACAAGTCGTGGAAGACGGGGAAGATCTCGGAACGCGAGCGCACCTTGCGCATGGCCGGCGCGCCGGTGTGCTGCTCGCACTGGCGGTAGGCGCGCCACAGCTCGCTTTCGCTTTCGCCCATGAGGCCCGCCTCGTCGGCGACTTCGATATAGGCGAAGTATTGACAGAGCGGCAGGATGCTCCGTTCGAGAAGATCGGCCGCGACGTCGTTGTCGCCCGACGTGTTGTCCCCGTCGGACGCCTGCGCGGCGTAGATGTTCCAGTCGCCCTGGGGGTAGCGCCGGTCGATGATCTCGCGCATTTCCCTGAGCGCGGTCGAGACGATCGTGCCGCCGGACTCGGTCGCGTAGAAGAACGTCTTCTCGTCGACCTCCGACGCCTCATGGGTATGGCGGATGAAAACGATCTCGACGTGGCGGTAGCGGCGCGTGATGAAGAGGTAGAGAAGCATGAAGAACCGCTTGGCCA
Source organism: Alphaproteobacteria bacterium (assembly GCA_041484095.1). GTDB lineage: Bacteria > Pseudomonadota > Alphaproteobacteria > CADEGL01 > CADEGL01 > JBGPGW01. The sequence continues at coordinate 1,142 of JBGPGW010000247.1, forward strand.
GGTCCTTCATGTGCTCGGTCATCGAGCCGGAGACGTCCATCAGGCAGAAGATCACGGCCTGCGTGATGGGTTTCGGCGTTTGCTCGAAGCGGTTGTAGCGCACGTCGACCGGGTCGACATAGGGGATGCGGTTGCGGCGCGAGAGAAGCCGCTCGAGATGGGCGGCCAATTCGGCGAGGCTCGGATCGTCCTCCGATTTCTTGCGGACCTCCTCGATCCGCTCTTCGAGCGCCTGGACGTCGGTCGCCTTCGGGCGCTTGAACGCGATGCGCCGGGAGAGCGAGTGGCGCATCGTACGCACCAGGTTCATGTTCGCGGGCGATCCCGTGACGGAATAGCCCGCGCGCGAGGGCACGGATGCGTTTGTCTCTTTGAGCGCGGTCTTGGCGAGGTCCGGCAGTTCGAGATCCTCGAGGAAGATGTCGAGGAACTCGTCCTTGGACAAGACGAAGCGGAAATCGTCGGCGCCGTCGCCATCGGGACTTCCCTCCCGTCCGCGGCCGTCGCCGTCGCCCGCGGGCGGCTTCGGAATCCGGTCGCCCCGCACATAGGTCTTGTTGCCCGGCAGCGCGTAGCTATGCGTCCCGTGCCGGGCCGTCTTGCGGAACACCGGCTCGCGCAGGCGCTCGGTTGAAATGCCGATCCGTTCGGTCTGGGCGACGTCGCCCACATTGCGTCCGGCCGATGCGGTCCGGACGGCCTCCTTGACCTCCTGGCGAACGCGCCGCAAGAAGCGCTGGCGATTGCCGTGGCTCTTGCCCTTCGGATTCAAGCGGCGGTCGATGACGTTCATGGTTATCCCGGTGTCCGAGCCATGCCGGTCCTATCCCGCTTGCTTGACGCGCATGTACCATTCCACGAGGCGCCGGACCTGGCGCTCGGTGTAACCGCGGCTCGTCATGCGTTCGACGAACTCGGTGTGCTTTTTCTCGGTGTCCGAGTCCTTCTTGCTCCCGAAACTGATGACAGGCAGCAGGTCGTCGACCTGGCTGAACATGCGCCGCTCGATGACCTCGCGGATCTTCTCGTAGGACGTCCAGGACGGATTCTTGCCGCCGTGCTGCGAGCGCGAGCGGAGCGCGAACTTGACGACTTCGTTGCGGAAGTCCTTCGGGTTCGCGATGCCCGCGGGTTTCTCGATCTTGGTCAGTTCCTGGTTGAGGAGCTCGCGGTTGAGGAGCTGTCCCGTGTCGGGGTCCTTGAAATCCTGGTCCTCGATCCACGCGTCGGCGTAGTCGACGTAGTGATCGAACAGGTTCTGGCCGTAGTCGTGATACGATTCGAGATACGCCTTCTGGATCTCGTTGCCGATGAACTCGGCGTAGCGCGGGGCCAGCTCGTCCTTGATGAACTCGAGATAGCGCTTCTCCCGCTCCTCGGGGAATTGCTCGCGGCGGATGGACTGCTCCAGAACGTACATCAAGTGGACGGGATCGGCGGCGATCTCGCTGGCGTCGTGGTTGAAGGCCTGCGAGATCACCTTGAAGGCGAAGCGCGTGCTGATGCCTTGCATGCCTTCATCGACGCCGGCGGCGTCGCGGTATTCCTGCAGTGGCTTCGCCTTCGGATCGGTTTCCTTGATGTTCTCGCCGTCATAGACGCGCATCTTGGAGTAGAGGTTGGAATTCTCGTGCTCCTTCAGGCGCGAGAGCACGGAAAACCGGGCCATCATCTCCAAGGTGCTCGGCGCGCAATGCGCCTTGGCGAGATCGGAGGTGTGGACGAGCTTCTCGTAGATCCGTTGCTCCTCGGCGACGCGCAGGCAGTACGGCACCTTGATCACGCAGATGCGGTCGATGAAGGCCTCGTTGTTCCGGTTGTTCCGGAAATTCTGCCATTCGGCCTCGTTCGAGTGGGCGAGGATGATGCCCTGGAACGGCATGCCGCCGATGTTCTCGCTGCCGACGTAGTTGCCTTCCTGCGTCGCGGTGAGGAGCGGGTGCAACATCTTGATCGGCGCCTTGAACATCTCGACGAATTCGAGAAGCCCCTGGGTGCAGCGGTTGAGCGCGCCCGAATAGCTGTAGGCATCGGGATCGTTCTGGCTGAGAGTCTCGAGCTTGCGGATGTCGACCTTGCCGACGAGGGTGGAGATGTCCTGGTTGTTCTCATCCCCCGGCTCGGTCTTCGTGACCCCGATCTGCTTGAGGCGCGAGGGGTAGAGTCTCACCACCTTGAATCGGGAGATGTCGCCGCCGAACTCGTCGAGGCGCTTGGCCGCCCAAGGCGACATGGTTCCGGGCAGGCGGTGGCGCGGGATGCCGTATTTCTCTTCGAGGATCGGGCCCATGGTTTCGGGATCGAAGAGACCGAGCGGGCTTTCGAGGAGCGGGCTCATCTCCTTGCCGGCCTTGAGCACGTAGATCGGTTGCTTCTCCATGAGCGCCTTCAGGCGCTCGGCGAGCGATGATTTGCCGCCGCCGACCGGGCCGAGGAGATAGAGGATTTGCTTGCGCTCCTCGAGGTTCTGCGCCGCGTGGCGGAAATATCCGACGATGCGCTCGACGGTCTCCTCCATGCCGTAGAAATCGGCGAAGGCGGGATAGATCTTGATCGTCCTGTTGAGGAAGATTCGCGACAGGCGCGAATCCTTCGACGAATCGACGATCTCGGGTTCGCCGATCGCCGCGATCATGCGCTCCGCCGCCGATGCGTAGGCCGTGGGATCGGTCTTGCACTCCTCGAGGTAGTCGAAGAGCGAGGTCTCGGATTCCTTGCGACCTTCGCGGCTGCGGACGAAATGTGCGAAGACATCGTTCGATACGGTCAGGTCCAGCATGGGGGGTTCCCTCGTGGCGACGTTCATTCGACTAAACTGCGATGGGGGGATTGATACGGAGCCTTCGAGCGCAAAGCGGCCCGGTCCGACGCGGAGGGCGTGGAATCGAAGGCGGGGTCAGGACAGGGGTAGCGCACGGTCACGGTTGCCGTTCACCTCTGCGTGCCTGAAGGGGATTGTTCGGCACGGTGGTTAACAGGTGATGAGCGGCCCGCGCGATGCGCGGAATCCTCCCGTTATTTCAAGTCATTACATGATGTTTGGGCGATCGGCGATTTGGCGGTGCGGTGCGGTGCGCGAGCCTCGCCGCGCGCGACACCGCGAGATGGCGCTTCGCCGCGGCGTCGTTTTCTCGGCGGATTTGGCGCCCTCACGCGCAGCCTGCGGCCGGCCGCGAGACTCCGTTCGACGATCGGCCGGGCGCGGCTAGTCCATGCCGCCGAGGACAGGGCGCCTCGAGCGCGCCGGCGGGCGCATCACGACTGCCTCACACCACGCCGGCACTGCGCATCGCCGCGATCTGGTCCTTCTGGAAGCCGAGCTCGCCCAGCACGTCATCCGTGTGCTCGCCGTGCTTAGGCGGCGGCGTGCGCACGGAGGGCCCGCCATGCGCATAGGTGAAGGCCGCGACCGGAACTTTGATATTCTTTCCGACGCCGGGAACCTCGCCGTGCGTGTGGACGACGGCGCGATGGTTCAACTGCTCGAGGGCCAGGGCTTCGGGCAAGGTGTGAACGCGTTCGGCCGGCAGGCCTGCCTTGTGGAGAATCTCCACCCACTCGTTTGCCGTCTTGGTCTTGAAGATGCCGGCGAGCACCTTGGCCTGTTCGTCATGGCGTTCGTTGATCTCCTCGAGGCCCGAGATCTGGGCCATGTCGGGACGGCCGAGCGCCTGCCACATCTTGACCTGCTGGCGGACGGTCCAGGCGCCGACCATCAGCATGCCGTCCTTGGTGTCGTAGCAGGCGTATCCCGCATTGTCGCTGTCATTGCCCCACAGCGCGGGCGCTTTGCCGCTGTTGAGATAATCGGCCACGGTCGAGCTCATCAGCATGAGGGCCGAATCGAGCATGGAGACGTCGACGTGCTGGCCCTTGCCGGTTCGCGTGCGCTGAAACAGCGCGCAGGAGACCGCATAGGCCGCCATGGTGCCGCTGCCGTAATCGAGCACGGGCGGGCCGACCTTGACCGGCGCGTTGCCGGCGAAACCGGTCGTCGTCATCATGCCCGAGAGCGCCTGGATGACGTTGTCGTAGGCCGTATGACCGGCCTTCGGGCCCTTCTGTCCGAATCCGGTCATCGAGCAGTAGATGAGGCGCGGGTTGATCTTCGCGAGATCGTCGTAGCCGAGCCCGAGCGCGCCCAAGGCGCCCGCGCGGTAGTTCTCGATGAGCACGTCGGAGACGGCCGCCAGGCGCTTCAGGATCTCGCGGCCCTTTTCGCTCTTGAGGTTGAGCGTCATCGCGCGCTTGTTCGAATTCTGGGTGAGATAGCCGATGCCCATGCCGTTGCGGTTGTGGTCGCGCACGCTTCCGGATTC
>JBGPGW010000248.1:0-5294 GCA_041484095.1 Alphaproteobacteria bacterium
TATCTCATGTACCCCGACGCAACGATCCCCGTCGCACAGATCTCAGTCCAGCCGAGCCGCGGCGCGGCTCACCATCTGGCCGTCGGCCGGGCCCTCGCACCGCTGCGGCGTGACGGAGTCCTGGTCTTGGCCAGCGGTGCCGCGACGCACAATCTCGGCGACTTCGGGCGCTACCCGCTGAATGCCGAACCGGCGCCCTATGCGGCCGTGTTTGACCGATGGCTCAAGGACGCGATCGAAGACGGGCGCAGCGACGATCTCGTGCATTATCGCAAACGTGCCCCCAATGCCGCGCGCAATCACCCGAGCGAGGAGCATCTTCTGCCCCTCTTCGCGGCGCTAGGCGCGGGAATGTCCAAGGGCCGGCAAATTCACGCCAGTTTTACCTACGGCGTGCTTTCGATGGCGGCTTACGCGTTCGACTGACGCGCCGCTTGGCCTTCGCTTTCGTCTTGGTTTGAGCGAGAGTCTTGCGGAAGCCGACGAGATTGGCGTCGCGCCAGCGCACGAGATCGCCATAGCTTCGCCGCCCGACGAGCCGCTTCACGCCGCTTCGAATCTCCTCGACGAGCTTGGGGGTCATCTTTGGCTTGGACACATGCGTGTACCCGCTGTCGTCGCTCGCACTGCCGAAATGCGCCAGAGCGTGATCGATGCCGCCTTCGCCGCCCGCGAGATGGAGAAGCATGAAGTGACCCATCATGGCCCAGCGAAGACCAGGCCCCTCGCAGAGCGCCGCATCCAACTGCTCGACCGTCGCCTGGCCGTCCGCCAGCATGTGGAGGGCCTCGTACCACAGCGCCTGCTGGAGCCGGTTCGCGATGAAGCCCGGCACCTCGACGTCCATCTTGAGCGCGTACATGTTGGTGCGCTCGTAGAAACGGCAGGCCCAGTCGATCGCGTCCTTCGAGGTCTTCGGCCCGCCGCCGACTTCGACGAGCGGCATCAGATAGGGCGGATTGAACGGATGCCCCACGACCATGCGCGCCTGTCGCCGGCATTCCCCGTAAATGTCGGACATGATGAAGCCGGAGGTCGAGGATGACACCACGACATCAGGACGCGCGAGCCGGTCGATTTCGGCGAGCAGCTTGATCTTGATGGGAATCCGTTCGGGCGCGCTTTCCTGGATGAAATCGGCGCCCTCGACCGCCTCGGCTAGGCTCGTCGTGAACTGGAGGCGCTTGGGCGTGGCACCGCGCGCCACGCCGAATGATTTCAGCGCCGGCCAGGCGCGCCCGATCAGGCGGCGGAGTTTCGCCTCCGCGCCTGGATCGGGATCCTGAACCACCACGTCGTAGCCATGGGCGAGGAAGTGGACGGCCCAGCCGCCGCCCATGAGGCCGGTCCCGATGCACGCGATGCGCCGGACCGACTGCGGTGTTGGACGCGCCATGGCCTAGAACGCCACCTGATGCGCGCCCTTCAGGCCGAGCATCTGCCGGGCCTCATCGGGCGTCGCCACGTCGAGCGAAAGGTCTTCCATGATGCGCCGGATCTTCGCGACCTGCATCGCGTTCGATTCCGTGAACTTGCCCTTGCCGAGGTAGAGGCTGTCCTCCATGCCGACGCGGACGCTGCCGCCCATGAGCGCGTTCATCGTGCAGAACGCCATCTGGTGACGGCCCGCGGCGAGCACGGAGAAATAGAACTCCTCGCCGAAGAGACGATCCGCCGTGCGGCGCATGAACACGAGATTGTCGAAGTCGGGCCCGATGCCGCCCATGATGCCGAAGATGCCCTGGATCAGGAACGGCGGCTTCACGAGCTTCTGGTCGACGAGATAGGCCAAGCTGTAGAGGTGGCCCACATCGTAGCACTCGAACTCGAACTTCGTGCCGTGTTCCTGCCCGAGCTCCTTACAGATGCGTTCCATGTCGTGGAAGGTGTTCTTGACCACGAAATCCTTGGTGCCCTCGAGGTACTTCTTCTCCCAAGGGAACTTCCATTCCTTGTAGCGGTCGGCGACCGGAAACAGGCCGAAATTCATCGAGCCCATGTTGAACGAGGTCATCTCGGGGCTCGCGCGCTTGGGTGCGGCGAGGCGTTCGTCCAAGGTCATGCCGAGGCCGCCGCCGGTCGTGATGTTGACGACGGCATTCGAGGCCTGCTTGATGCGCGGCAGGAACTCCATGAAGACGTTCGGGTCCGGCGTCGGCTTGCCGTCCTTCGGATCGCGCGCGTGAAGATGGATGATCGCGGCGCCCGCCTCCGCCGCCGCGATCGAGGCCTCGGCGATCTCGTTCGGCGTGATCGGCAGATGCTGCGACATGGTCGGCGTATGCACCGAACCCGTCACCGCACATGTGATGATGACCTTCGCCCCTTGTTTCACGATGTCCTCCCCGAAAGCGCGTGGCGCGGGCCGTCGCGTGCGGCCCTTTCCCGTCTAGTATGGCGCGCCGATCAAGCCGAGGTCCAGAGCCCGCACGCCGATCCGCCGGCCGGGCCGCCGTCGCGTCCTTCACACGATTTTCGCCTCGAACGGCAGCCGGCCGTCGCGGTCCTCGACCTCGATAACCCACAAATCCGGGTCGATTTTCCTGTTGCGCGCGATATAGGCATCGGCCACCGCCTCCTCGACGGCGGCGACCCCCGTGCCGCGAATCCAAGCACGGGCGCCCATCCCATCGCGCGTCTCCGCGAAGACGGTGCAGCCATGCTCGAACCGGTTCAACTTGACGAGCACGCTGCCCCCGTCCGGGTCGCCCTTCCGCACGACCGTCACGGCGATACCGTCGATGTCGCCCTGGCGCACGCAGGCCTTGATCCAGATCGCTGTCTTGAGCCGCGGCTCCGTCATGGGCCCTTGGTGGCGTTGGTTTTCGTGGACGGGAACGGTTGGGGATCGCTGAAGCGGCGGACTGCGTTCGTCATCATCCGTGTCAGCAGATTCTTGTAACCGTCGATCGGCAGCGCCCCCACGAAATTCATCGATCCCGCCGAAAGCACGGCACCCCCCGCGGGCGTTTCGAAGAAGGTGAAATCGCTGCGGATCAACTGATCGACCGTACCCGGCCATTCGTGGGTGAGCCGATCTTCGTTGACCGGCTGGAACTCGGGATGGTCGACGATGCCGACGGCCACGACCAGCGCATGGGCCGGCGTGCCGAGCCGAACGTCGGCCCGGTCGAGCTCGTGCCCGACCGCGCCCCCGCCCATCAGCCCGCGCTCACCGAGCACGGCCCCCGGCACCAGCGCGTTCTCAAGACCGGCCCTCAGGAACGCGACGCGCGAATCCATGATCCCGTCGGCCGCCTTGTAGGGAAACCCGAGATAGCTGCCCTGGCTCGAGAATCCGTTGCCGACAAGCGTGTGGGCCGATCGGCCAAGACGCCGCCAGAGACCGCCATAGCTGCCGTCGAAGGCGTGGTAACTCTCGCCCACCTCGGTCGCCCATTTGCGGATGCCACCCTCGGCGCGCCGCACTTCGAGCGCGTAGGGCGCCTCCTGGTGGAAGACGGTCTTCCAATAGAACCCGTTGCCGCCGAGATACATGAGGCGCCCGCCCCGGGCCAGATAGGCCTCGACTGCGTCGAGCATTTCCGTCGTGTAGTACTCCGGGTGCTGGCAGGTGATGACCAGCGTGTAGGGCTCGAGAAGCGCCGCACCCTCGGCTTGCAAATCATGGTCGCTCACCACGTCATACGCGAAGTCTTCGCGCGTCAGCCAATCGATGACGTAACTGTCGACATTGACCCAGTAACAGCCTGAGCCGTAGTCGGCCGGATCCATCAGCTCGAAATGATTGACGCGTTTGTCGATCATGGGGCGCGCCATGGTCGCGATCGACACACCGCTGCCGTCAGAATGGTCGTTGTAGGTGGAAAGGCCGAGCTCGGGGTTCTCGTCGGGCGTGTGGGTGATGGCGCCCCATTCGATCGCGCGCGCGCGGTTCTTGGCGCCGAACCCCGCGCGCACGAACTGGCTGTATATGTGATAGGTGACGGTCGGCAAAAGGATCGCGATCTTCGCCTTCTTCTGCGAATCCGCCGGACGCACGACGAACGGCACGTTGTCGAAGCCGAGTTCGTTCTTGAGATGGATCGCATAGAGCCCGGAGGGCCACGTCTTCGGAATACGAATTTCGAGCGAGGGCGTCCATCCGGCGTCACCGAGATCGTCGTCGTGGAAATGGATGGCGCCCCATTCGCTGGGCCGGGCGGTCCAACGGTGTTCGTCGCCCGACCAGTTGGAGCCGGTCATGGCGCGCGTCGGCAGGTTCTCGACCGTGCCATGGAATGCATGTAATCCGATATCGGCGACCGTGAGCGTCGGAATGCCGATGGAGAAATCCCAGCACGCGACGAGATGAGGGGCGTGGCTCCGCGGCACGTCGCCCTTCTGCGCGGCAAGCGCCTCCGTCGGCGCGATCCCCGACCAGATCGTCGGCCGTTCGAGCTTGCCGTTGTAATGGCAGGAGGGCGGTGCCGCCGGATTGGCATCGAGCAGCGCCGCCAGGGCCGCGCGTCCGGTCCCGGTCGTTCGACTTTCTGGCACGGAGACGGTGGCGCTCCCCTCGTCATCGACCATCGGGTGCATGTCACGCGGGGCTTGCCCGGCAGTGAGTTCGCGCATCGCGGGATCGAAGGCGAGCCAGACGTCATACCACGCGCGTTCGAGCAGGCTCATTCCCGTCGCGACGCGCGTCGTCCCGTGCGCGTTTTCAAGTCGCGCGACGACACCGTCGCCATCGAGCTCAAGCGAGAGAGCCAATCCGTCGGCGCCTCGCCAGCTCACGAGCGCTTGCCGGCCGCGCTTGGGCGTCGTCGGCCAGATCGTCGCGACAATGACGACCGCCCCCTTGCCCAAATCGACAAGCGGCACGCGGACCCATGAGCCGAGATGAATGCGCTGCTCCTCGCCCAGGTGCGGGCCATCCGTTTCATGCGGCATTTCCGTTTCCCGGTAACCGGGGCCGCGCGGGTTCGGATCGCCGCATTGAATGCGCGCAAAGCGGGTCGTGAAGGGCCTCCCGCCCGCCGAACTCGCCATCAGTTTGAGCGCACCGCCCGGCTTCACGCTCCAGCGATCGATGTAGCCGAGGATCGGGTGCATACCTTCGCTCCGCTACTGTTTCGCCGTGCCGCGCGCCGCGGCATCCCGCGCGGCCTCGATCGGGCAACCCGCCGGACGCTTGCGCCGGATGTAGTCCTTGATGATCGCCTGGTAGCGCGTGCGGCCGAAGCTGTCAAAATGGCCGGCATGGACCGTTTCGACCGGCACGGACAAGAGACGCTCCGCGCTGGCGACGTAGTGATCTTCGATCGAGTGATAAAGAACGAGATTCCCGA
>JBGPGW010000249.1:0-5284 GCA_041484095.1 Alphaproteobacteria bacterium
CGCACGGCGCGCTCGACGCAACCGACCTGCCGCGCCCGGAGCCCGGTCCCGACGAAATCCTGATCCAAGTCAGTGCTTGCGGCGTGTGCCGCACGGACCTCCACGTGGTCGACGGCGAGTTGCCGAATCCGAAACTGCCGCTCATACCGGGCCATGAGATCGTCGGCACGGTGGTCGAGACGGGACGGCACGTCGAGCGGTTCCGGCGCGGCGATCGTATGGGCATTCCGTGGCTTGGCTGGACGTGCGGGGAATGCCGGTGGTGCCGATCGGGACGCGAGAATCTCTGCGATGAGGCGCGGTTCACGGGGTATCAGATCGACGGCGGCTATGCTGAATTCGCGCGTGCGGACCAGCGCTACTGCTTCCCCATTCACGGTGGCTATTCGGACGTGGAGGCGGCCCCGCTTCTTTGTGCCGGCCTCATCGGTTACCGCGCGCTCGTGATGGCCGGCGATGCCGCGCGGCTCGGCATCTTCGGCTTCGGCGCGGCCGCGCATATCGTCGCGCAAGTGGCGTGCCATCGCGGCCAGCGCGTCTTCGCTTTCACGCGGACAGGTGACGTCGAGGCGCAAGCCTTCGCCCGCGAGCTTGGCGCCACATGGGCAGGGGATTCGGACGCGCCGACGCCCGAGCCGCTCGACGCCGCCCTCATCTTCGCGCCAATCGGTGCGCTCGTGCCCGCGGCTCTCCGCGCGACCATAAAAGGCGGCGTGGTCGTGTGCGCCGGCATCCACATGAGTGACATTCCGTCCTTCCCCTACCGCATTCTCTGGGAGGAGCGCGTCGTGCGGTCGGTCGCGAACCTGACGCGCCGTGACGCCGAGGAATTCCTGGCCTTGGCACCGACGATCCCCGTCCGGACCCGCACGGTGCCCTACCCGCTCGGGGAGGCGAACGCGGCGCTCGCCGATCTCCGCGCCGGACGGCTCCAGGGCGCGGCGGTGCTGGTGCCCTGAGATCATTCGGGCGATCCGACGCCCTCGCCAATCGCCATGGCCGTTCGTTCAGGATAGTGTCCGATGTACGGTGTGCCGATTCGGAGCGGCTCGCTGATCGGGCCGACAAGCCAAATTCAAAACCCAAGGGGAGGTTCATGACATGAGCGTTGCAGACCCGAACCGCGTGATCGTGACGGGGGAGAACCCGTTCATTCGCTTGAGCCAGACGGATGGCGGGCCCAATACGACCGACGCCAGTTTCTGGCGCATCATCTTCTCGCCCGCAGGGCCCGGGCATGTGCTCTATCTCAAGAGCGAGCTCACGGAGAACCGCTGGCGCATCTATTCCGACAACATCGCGATGGCGCGCTGGCTGCAAAAAACGGTCCAGGGAATGCTGAATGCCGAGACCGCCGACACGGCGATCCCCGTCATCGAGGCCGCGTTCACCAAATCGGGCGACATGCGCGATTGCTGGACCGAGCGCGCGGTGTCGAGGGGCGAGGATATCGCGCTGACCTGGTACGACATCGGCGACCCCCTGCTCATCCATACCCAGCCGAATGCGCAGCCGGGACGGCCTTATGGCGTGTGCACGGTTCTTATCCCGGCCGCGAACGCGCGCCTGACGCGCAACGGCGTCGAGGCGTCGGGAAGGGTGTGGAAACGGGAGCGCGAAGGCCGCCCGTTCAGCACCTCGGCGCTTGCCTTCTCCGAAAGCTGGACCGCGGCTCGATAGCCTCGCTTGACGACATGAATGATCGACCTTCGGGAGACCAGCGATGGATTTCGGCTTCTACCTGCCCTGCTACTGGCCCGACACGGACGTGCCGATGCAGCACATGTACCGGGAGATGACCGCGGAGGCGAAGTTCGCCGAGGAGCTCGGCTTCGTCTCCTTCACGATCCCCGAACACCATTTCACCAACGCGCTGGTCCACCCGAATCCGCTGCTCACCGCCATCAAGGTGGCGGAGAACACGCGGCGCGCGAAGCTCATCACCTCGACCACGGTCCTGCCCTTCCACGACGTGCGCGTGCTCGCGGGCGAAATCGCGCAGGCCGACTGCCTCACCAACGGCCGCATCGAGATCGGCGTCGGCCGCGGCGCCTATCAGTATGAATTCGAACGGCTGGAGATCGACCCCGCGACGGCCCCGGACCGTTTCCGCGAGAATCTCCACTGTCTCGTCAAGCTGCTCTCGGAAGAGGACGTGTCGTGGGATGGGCAGTTCGTGAAGTTCCCGCCGACGACGATCACGCCGCGCCCCGTGCAGAAGCCGCACCCGCCGATCTGGTTCGCTGCCATGACGCCGGGCGGCATCGACTACGCCTGCTCGCTCGCCATGTCGGTCCTGACCACGCCGCTTCGCGATCCCTTCAAACGCGTCAGGGAACAGGCCGGCTCGTTCAAATCATCGGCCGCGAAATATTGGGGCGACAACCATCGGCTCAAGCTGTCGATGCTGATCATGCTGTTCGTGACGACGAGCGAGGCCGACGCGAAGGAGAAAGCGGCGCTCGCCATGGGCCGCCACCGCCGGTTCCTCAACGTCTACACGACGAAGGGCACGGTCGAGCGTGGTGCCATCGTGCCGATGGAGTCCGACATTTCAATCGAGGATGTCGAGCGCAATCTCGTGATCGGCCCGCCGGAGCTGTGCATCGAGAAGCTCAAGATGTACGAGGCCGAGGGCATCGACAACATGCAGATCAACATGAACTGGGGCACGTCGCACCGGGACGTGATGCGCTCGCTCGAGGCCTTCGCCACCAAGGTGATGCCGCACTTCGGCTGAGCCGGAGGCCGTCCGAGCGGCGGCGATTCGAGGCGTCAGCCCGTCCGGCGATTGCGCCGGTTGCGGAGCGCGTCGGCGGTCACGCACAGGATTTCGAACATGAGTGTCGCGCCGTTCAGCGCCGTCATGCCCGTGGGGTCGAAGGGCGGCGCCACCTCGACCACGTCGCCGCCGACGATGTCGAGGCCCTGGAGCATGCGCAGCATGCGCTGCGCCTCGATCATGGTGATGCCGCCGGCCTCGGGCGTGCCCGTGCCCGGCGCATAGACGGGATCGAGGCCATCGACGTCGAAGGTGACGTAGACGGGACCCGTGCCGGCGATTCGGCGCGCTTCTTCGGCCGCCCAGCGCCAGCCGTTGTCGGTGAATTCCTCCATGTAGACGACGCGCATGCCGCTGTCATGGCTGAATTTCCAGAGGGTCGCGTCCTTGAGCCCGCCGCGAATGCCGATCTGGATCGAGCGCTTGGGATCGACGAGCCCCTCCTCCACCGCGCGCCGGAACGGCGCCCCGTGATGGAATTTGGAGCCGAGATAGTCGTCGCCCGTGTCGCAATGCGCGTCGAAATGAACGATTCCGACCGGGCGCTTCGCCGCGATCCCGCGGAGAATGGGGAGACTCACGGAATGGTCGCCGCCGCAGGAAATGGGCATCGTGCCGGCGGCATGAATGTTCGCGAAGACATCGGCGATCTCGTCGAGAGCACCTTCGAGCTCGAAGGGCTGCTCGACCCAGGCATCGCCGACATCGCAGACCCTGAGCCCGTCATAGGGGTTGAGACCCGTCGCCTGGTTCACCTTGCGCATGAGGGACGATTGGTTGCGCACCTCGCGCGGCCCGTGACGGGCGCCGGCGCGGTTGGTGACGCCGCCATCGAAAGGCACGCCGACCAGCGCCACGTCGACCTCAGCGAGATCCTCGCAAAACGGCGCACGCATGAAGGTGGGCAGGCCATGGTAGCGCGGGCGGACCTGCGGATCGGCGAATTCCTTGTACTTCTTCAGAGTCTTGATCGTCATGGCGCGACCTCCTCATGCAACCCTGAATATAGGTTGCCCGCGCAACTTGGCACCATCATTACCACCCGACGGCATAGGAGGCACGGCGCGGGTCCGCACCGCCCGACAGCAACCCTGTCTTCTCATCCTTCGCGACCATGCACATCCCGCCCGCGCGCCAGGTGCGCTCGGGCCACCACTCGACCTTGTGGCCGAGTGCCGCCAGGCGCTCGCCGCATTCGGATCCGAGCGCCTGTTCAAGATTGAGGCGCCCGGGATAGTAGGTGTGCGGCTCGAAGGAATTGGGAAAGCTGAAGGTGGCGAAGCGCGGCGCCTCGACCGCCTGCTGCACATCCATCCCGAAGACGACGACGTTGAGGAACGATTGCAGCATCGCCTGGCACTGCACATCCCCGCCCGGCGTTCCGAACGGCATGACGAGGCGGCCCTCGCCGATCGCGAGCGCGGGATTGGGTGTCAGGCGCGGACGGCGTCCGGCTGCGATCGCCTGGGGGTGACCCGGCTTCGCCCAGGACTGATAGCCCCGCCCCGAGGGTGCCAAGCCCGTGCCCGGCACCACCGGCACGTGCCAGGAGGAATCGCTCGGCGTCGCCGAGAACGCGTTGCCGTGCCGGTCGATGACCGCGACATAGGACGTGTCGAGCACCATGGGCTCGCCGCCTTTCGCCCGCGGTGCGGCGGTCTTCGCTCGACCCCCGCGAGCCCCGGGGTCGCCCGCAGGCGGCATCTCCGTCCAGGCCTCAAGCGCGCGAATGAGACCGCGCCGCGTCGCGGCATAGCTCGGCGATAGCAACTTGGCGATCGGCACGCGCGCGAAACGCGGATCGGCGTAGTGACGCTCGCGATCGGCAAAGGCGAGCTTCATCGCCTCCGCAAGGACGTGGACGTACTCGACCGAGTTGTGGCCGAGCGCCGCGAGGTCGATGCCGTCGAGGATCGAGAGCATCTGCAGCAGCACCGGCCCTTGGCACCAGGGCCCGCAGGCATAGACATCCGTGCCGTGGAAGCGATAGCGCACCGGCGCGCCCAGCTCGACGCGATAGGCCGCCATGTCGGCCATGGTGAGAAAGCCGCCGTTCCCGCGTTGAAAATCGGTGATGGCCTTCGCGATATCGCCCCGATAGAACGCCGCGCGCGCTGCCTTGAGGCCACGCCTCCGCCCGCCGCTTCGCGCCGCACGCTTCTCCTCATCCGCCATGTATTGAAGCGTGCGGGCGAGATCCTTCTGCACGAAACGCTCACCGACCCCCGGCGGACGTCCGCCCGGCAGATAGATCGCGGCATTCGCGGGCCAGCGCCGATAGCCATCGGCGTTCTCGCGGATGAGCTCCGCCATGAGCGCATGCATGGCGAAGCCGTCGCGCGCGAAGCGGATGGCGTCCGTCGCGACCTCGCCGAAGGACATCGTGCCGAAGCGCTCGAGCGCGGTGAGCCACGCATCGGGTGCCGCCGGAACGATGGTGCGAAGAATGCCGGGCGGAATCGTGCCGCCATGCTCCTTCACGAACGGATCGAGGGAAATCGC
>JBGPGW010000250.1:0-5280 GCA_041484095.1 Alphaproteobacteria bacterium
AGCACCGGCCGCTCCTGATAGGTCACGTCTGAATGCCAGCCCGCGGCGAAGACCTCCCTGTCGCCCGGCTCGCGCACGATCGGGAGCACTTCCGGATGTCCATCGAGGCCCTTGAGATACCGATGCACGTCCAATTCGCCGAATCGCTGCCCGAACGCCTTGTATTGCGCCGGCGTCAGGTGCTGGTCGCGCAAGAAAATGACGACGTGATCGAGAAAAGCATCGTGGATTTCCTCGAACGTCGCATCGTCGAGCGGCCGCGCGAGATCGACGCCGAAAATCTCGGCCCCAAGCGCACCGGCCACAGGCCGGACATCGATCCGCGATGCCATGACGACTGACCGTCCTCGAGAGGCTCGCGGGGGCCCGCCGTCGCGGCGGGTCCCCGCGAGGCGCTATCACGTTCCGATCTGGCTCACGAACTTGGTGACGAGATAGGCCTCGAGACCCTCGATGCCGCCCTCATGACCGTAGCCGCTTTCCTTGACGCCACCGAAGGGCGTCTCGGGCAGCGAGACGCCGAAATGATTGATGCCGACCATGCCCGACTCGAGCGCGTCTGCGACGGCCGTCGCGCGGTCCGCCGAGCCCGTGAAGGCGTAGGCCGCAAGACCGAAGGGCAGCTTGTTCGCCCGCCGGACGACATCGTCGAAGTCGCGGAAACGGACGCAGGGTGCGATCGGCCCGAACGGCTCGTCGTTCATCACGCGCGAATCCTCGGGCACGTCCGAGAGAACGGTGGGCGCGAAATAGAATCCCTGATTGCCGATGCGCTGACCGCCGGCCGCCACCTTGGCGCCGCGCCCGACCGCATCGCCCACCATCTTTTCCATCGCATCGATGCGCCGCGCATTCGCCATCGGGCCCATCTGGGTGTCCTTGTCGAGACCGTTGCCGACCTTGAGACCCTTGGCGATCGAGGCAAACGCCTCGACGAAGCGGTCATAGACCTTCTCGTGCACGAAGAAGCGCGTGGGCGAGATGCAGACCTGGCCGGCGTTGCGGAACTTGCCGGTGGCGGCAGCGGCGGCGACTTTTTCGGCATCCACGTCGTCGAACACGATCACCGGGCCATGCCCGCCCAGCTCCATCGTCGCGCGTTTCATATGGTCCGCCGCGAGCCGCGCGAGATGCTTGCCGACCGGGATCGAGCCCGTGAAGGAAATCTTGCGGATGATCGGGGAGGCGATGAGCTTCTCCGAGACCTTGGACGGCACGCCGAAGACGAGATTGAGCACGCCCGGCGGCAGGCCGGCCTCCTCGAAACACCGGACGATCGCGACGCATGTCGCCGGGGTTTCCTCCGATGCCTTGATGATCAACGAGCATCCCGCCGCGAGGGCGCCGCCGATCTTGCGCGCGGGCGTGAGGGCCGGGAAATTCCACGGCGTGAACGCCGCGGCCGCGCCGATCGGCTCCTTCACCACCATCTGCCGCTGGTTGGGCATACGGCCCGGAATGATGCGGCCATAGGCGCGCCGCCCCTCCTCCGCGTACCATTCGAAGATGTCGGCCGTGACGTTCACCTCGATCCGCGCCTCCGCGAGAATCTTGCCCTGTTCGGTGGTGAGGATCGTCGCGATCTGCTCGGCCCGCGCGCGGACGAGATCGGCGGCCTTCTTGATGATTCGCGCTCGATCATAGGCCGATGTCTTCCGCCAGATCTCGAAGCCCTTGGCCGCCGCCCGGAGAGCCTCGTCCAGGTCCGATTCGGTCGCATGGGGCAGCTTCCCGAGGACGGCCCCGGTCGCCGGGTTGATCAAATCCTCGCCCGCGCGGCCGCCGTTCTGCCACTTGCCATTGATGTACAGCTCGAGTTTCTCGTTCATCCCGTTTGCTCCTCCGATTGCGGCCCTTGCCGCTATGGGCGGGCGCGACTGTTCTTCCGCCCCTGCTATACCAGAAGGCCCCGGCCTCCGTCAGGCGCCACCTTGGCCGATGATGCCGACCGCGCGCGTGCCTCGTCCAAGGACGCGGGCAAACGCCTTCGGCATAGGCCGATGGGACTTTTCGCCGTTTTCGGCTCTCCCCGCGCCCGGCTAGGGTGAATGCTTCGTGCCGCCGAGAAATTGATAAATGCGCGTGAAATCCGCGTCCGGCATCGTCCCGGCGAGGCGTGCCATGACTGCGGTCACGACGCGGCCGATCTCGGCATGGGTCCCCGCCGCCTCGACGTTCTCGAGATAAAGGCCGACGTCTTTGGCCATGAGCCGGGTCGTGAACCCCGCATCGAAGGTGCCGGTGAGCACGCGATTGGGAAACTTGTCGCTCGTCGCCGTGTTCTGCCCGGTCGAGACGTTGAGCACCGCCAGCATGGTCGCCATGTCGAGGCCGTGGGATTCGCCGAAGATCGTGGCCTCGCTCGTCGCAGCCATCGCGGTCGCCGACAGGAAATTGTTGACCAGCTTCATGGCCTGGCCCTGCCCGGGACGCTCGCCGACATGGAAGAGATTCTTGGCCATCGCACCGAGCGCGGGCTTCATCCGCTCGAACGTCTCGCGCTTGCCCGCGGCCATCACCGCGAGCGTGCCCTTGACGGCGCCGGCAACACCGCCGCTGACCGGCGCATCGAGATAGTCCATGCCCGCCGACGCCAGATCGCGGGCGGCGGCTTGCGCGGCCGCGATCCCGATGGTCGAGAGATCGATAACGGTCGCCGTCCGCCGGCGCAGCGCCTCGACGATCTCCCGCGCGACATCCGCGACCGCCGGGCCATCCGGCAGGCTGAGGAACACCGATTCCGCCTCCGCCATCACGCCGGCGACGGATTGGGCGATGCAGGCACCGGGCGGTGCGCGCTCGCTCGTTCCCGCCTTGTCGTAGACGATGAGCGCGTGACCCGCGGCGGCGAGCCGCGCCGCCATGGGTCCGCCCATCTTGCCGAGACCGAGAAAGCCGAACGTCGTCATGCGGGTTTGGCCCCCGCCTGCTCCTGCAAGACCTTGCGGCCAATCCGGAACGCCTCGACGCCCGCGGGAACGCCGCAATAGACCGCGATCTGGAGGAGCGTTTCCTTGATCTCCTCGATCGTGCAGCCGTTCGTCAGCGCGCCCTTGAAGTGAATCTCGAACTCATGCGGCCGATTGAGTGCCGCGAGCATGCAGAGATTGTTGAGGCTGCGCTGCTTGCGCGAAAGCCCCGGCCGCCCCCAGATCGCCCCCCAGCACTGCGCGGTCACCATCTCCTGGAATTCGCGATTGAAGTCATCGACGTTCTTGAGCGCCCGCTCGACATAGGCCTCGCCCAGAACCTCTTTCCGAATCTTGAGTCCCTTCTCGAACATTTCCTTGGCCATGAGTCCGTTCCCTCCCCTGTGGTTCGACCGATGCGCCTTATCGTAGGCGAAGGTTCCGGCTAAGGTAACCCAAAGCATCCTGGATCCGCGCCATGCCCGATCTTCCCCACTATGAGGTGTTTGCGATCAAGTTCGGCTCCGTCGAGCGCCGGCGGAGCGAGAATTTCCTTGGCGGCGACCCGCATGACGGCCCGATGCCGCTCGATTATTTCCTCTGGGCCATCCGGGGCGCGGGCCGCACGATCGTCATCGACACCGGCTTCGGGGAGGCCGATGCGATCCGGCGCAACCGCCGCCGCCTGCGCGCGCCGACGGACGCCCTTGGCGCCCTCGGCATCGACGCGGGAACCGTCGAGGACGTGATCATCACCCATCTGCACTACGACCACGCCGGCAGCCTCGATCAATTCCCGCGTGCGCGGTTCCACGTCCAGGACGACGAGGTCCGCTACGCGACGGGCCGGCACATGTGCCACGCCGCGATCAATCGCGCCTATACGGTCGACGACGTCGTCCAGATGGTGCGTGCCGTCTATGCGGGCCGCGTCGCGTTCCATGACGGGGACTCCACCCTGGCGCCGGGCCTCTCGCTCCACCGCATCGGCGGGCACACGATGGGCATGCAGTCCGTGCGCGTCCACACGCGGCGCGGCTGGGTCGTGCTGGCCTCGGATGCGAGCCACCTCTACGCGAACATGGAGGAAGGGCGGCCGTTCCCCATCGTCCACGACATGACGGAGACGCTTGAGGGGTACGCGACGCTGCGGCGCCTCGCGGCCTCGCCGCGCCATATTATTCCGGGCCACGATCCGCAGGTGATGACGCGCTATCCCGCACCAAGCGCCGATCTCGACGGCATCGCCGTGCGCCTCGACGTCGAGCCGCGCCCGGCGCCGTGATCGCGCTCGGCGTCCTCGATCAATCGCCGATCCGGAGCGGCGCCACACCCGCCGATGCCATCCGCGAGACGGTCGAGCTGGCGATCGCGGCCGACCGGTTCGGCTTTCACCGGTACTGGCTGGCCGAGCACCACAGCAGCCGCGGCCTCGCGGGAACGGCACCCGAAATCCTCATCGCCCGCATCGCGGCGGCGACGAAATCCATGCGGGTCGGCTCGGGCGGCGTGATGCTGAACCATTACAGCCCGCTCAAGATCGCCGAGACGTTTCGCATGCTGGAGACGCTTTACCCCGGGCGCATCGACCTCGGGATCGGGCGGGCGCCGGGATCGGACGGCCGGACCGCCATGGCGTTGCAACTCTCGGCCGAGGCGGCGGGTGCCGACGCCTTTCCGCCCAAGCTCGGCATGCTCATGGGCTTCCTCGACGGCAACCTGCCCGACGGCCATCCCTTCGCGCCGATCCGCGCCATGCCCGAGGGGCCGACCCAGCCGGAGCTGTGGCTCCTCGGCTCGAGCGACTACAGCGCGGCCTATGCGGCCCATCTCGGCTGCGCCTTCTCCTTCGCGCAGTTCATCACGGGCGAAGGCGGCGCGCCCATCCTCCATGCCTACCGCCAGCAATTCCGGCCATCGACGCGCCTCTCCCGATCGCATTCGAGCCTCGCGGTCTTCACGATCTGCGCCGAGACGGACGCCGAGGCCGAGCAACTCGCGGCGAGCCGGC
Organism: Alphaproteobacteria bacterium; assembly: GCA_041484095.1. Lineage (GTDB taxonomy): Bacteria > Pseudomonadota > Alphaproteobacteria > CADEGL01 > CADEGL01 > JBGPGW01. Next base: position 4,921 of record JBGPGW010000250.1, read on the forward strand.
GGCTCTGGCTGCTCAATTTCTTCAAAGGCGAGGAAGCGCCCTATCCCAGCGTGGACGAGGCGCTCAACTATCCCTACACCGAGCGCGATCTCGAGCTTCTGCGCCGGAGCGGCCGGCGCACCGTCATGGGCTCACCCGAGACGGTGAAGGCCGAGCTCTTGGCTCTCGCGGACGAATACGCGGCGGACGAGCTCATGCTCGTCACGATCTGCCATGATTTCCAGGCGCGTCTGCGATCGTACGAATTGATCGCCGATGCCTTCGGCCTCACGCAGCGAAACTGATACGGGACGCGCCATGTCGCTCACACGCCTCTTCTCGCCGCTCACGATTCGCGCCGTCACGATTCGCAACCGGATC
>JBGPGW010000251.1:0-5264 GCA_041484095.1 Alphaproteobacteria bacterium
ATTGAGTGCGGATCGAGACGCGAGTCTCACTCTCCCCCTACCCCCTCCCGTCGAGGGAGGGGGATTTGTCATTCGTCACGCCGCGCGCAGGCAATCCGCGGCCACAACCGGCTGGCTGGAACGAAGGCCGCTGGGTGCTGCTGTTGGCAACGCAGTCCCGGAAACTCTTCCCCTCCCCTTGCGGGAGGGGTTAGGGGAGGGGTGGCGTCACCCGCGATATCGGTGAGGGAATTCACCCTCCCCCGAGCGCGCTTCGCGCTCTCACCCCCTCCCGTCGAGGGAGGGGGTTGTCGAGAGGCGTCGCGACCGAATTGGGCGTGCGGACGTTGCGCACATGACCATTGAATCATGACCATTGGATAGGGAGCCCGCGCAGGACGAATGCGATGCCGAACGGCAAACCGCCCGTTCAGGCCCGCAGCACCCACATCTCGCGCGGCGCCCGCTTCGTCAGGAGCTTCGCGCCGCTCTCGGTGACGACGAGATTCTCCTCATGCACCATGAGCTTGCCCTTCCCGAAGCGCAGCATGGGCTCGATCGTCATCGCCGCGCCGGGCACGAGCACGGTCTTGTCGTCCGGCTTGTTCGACGGCGGCTCCGTGATGTTGCGCCCGAGCCCGTGGCCCATGCGGCCGACGTCGCTCACCGCATAGCCCGCGCCTTCGATCACCTTGGCCTGGGCGCGGAAGAGATCGGCCGAGGTGCTGCCGGGAATCGCGGCCTTGATGCCGGCCTCGGTCGCGCGCCACAGCGTGTCGTAGGCGCGCACGACCTCGTCGGTCGGCTTGCCCACGGCGTAGTTGCGGCAGAAGTCGCAGAAGTATTCGCCCCAGCGCGAGCCCGTGTCGATCTGGAACACGTCGCCCTAGGCGAATTTGCGCCCGATCGGGCCGAGGCTCGTCGAATCATAGCCGCCCTTGCCGGAGCCGATGACCATGTAGGGCACCTTGTCGGCGCCGCGAAGGAGAATATCGGCGGAGAGGGCGCGCACCAGCGCCGCATCCGTCATTCCGGTCTTGAACAGCTTCGGCAGGCCTTCGAAGGAATCGGAGGCGATGGTCGCGATGTGCTTGAGATGCACGATCTCCGCCTTCGTCTTGACGAAGCGCAGGCGCCGGATGATCGACTGGCAGTCGCGCATCTCGGTCGGGCCGATCATCTCCTTGAGCCGCATGAGGTCGCCCGGCGCCATGATGAGCCGCGCCTCTTGGCCGAGTTCGGCGCCGATGCGGTTGAAGCTGCGCCGCAACGACTTGATCGCGCCGGCGAGAAGATCAAGCCCCTCGTTCGCGGGATTGGGCGAGCGCCAGGTGCGCACGTCCTTGATCCACGAGGTCGCACTCCACTCGCGGACGCCGCTCGCCGGGATGATGGCGATGGGATCGCCGTCGCGCGGCAGGACGAGGTGCCACGGGCGCGACGGGCTGACCCAGGCGATCTGACTCTCGAGGCCGGAGAAGTAGGGAAGGGTGGGCTCGGCCGTGACCATGATGGCGTCGAGCCGGTCCTCGGTCATGAGCGCGCGGGCGCGCTCGATCCGCCCCTCGTATTCGGCGCGCGTGAATTTCGGCGGCTCGCGTCGGACGGTCTTCACTCCTGGCATGGCAGGTTTCCCTTGGGGTCTGAGCGCGGCACCGGAACGGGGCCAGCATCGCCCGAGAGTAGCGCAAATACCGGCCACCAATCGAGCAGGCCGTGAGCCGCCTCGCGGTACCGGGCGGTATACCGTCGGCATGCCCGCCCGGAGCCGTCATGCGGTCGCCGGTACGGGCTTCGCCGGGGTTCGTCGAGAAAGGGGGAGGCTGGCCGATGGCCGCATGGGGATGCGCGGCCGGGCCGGCAACGCGGGAGTCGGGAGATAGGGGGGTGGATCGGGTGTTTGCCGAAAATGCCTGGCGGGCCGAGGCCGCCGGCACGCGCGTCATGCAGCACCCATGCCGGGGGAGCGCCCGGCGGGATGAGGTAACGGGAGAAGCCGGACGCGATCGGATCGCGTCCGGTCGGCAGCCTTATTTGGTCTGGCTGGCCACGACAGTGTCGCCGGCCGCATTGGCAGCGGTGTCCGACGTGTCTGTCAACACTGCGCCCATGACGAGCATCAATGCGAGAAAGAGGGTCGCGGCGAGCGCAAGCTTGGTTTCGGCCATCGTTTAGTCCCCACCTCTAGGCGTTTACCGCCGTTGTTTCGAGTGGGGTATCATAGGACGCAATCGTTAACAAAAATTAAATTTGCCTAAGATTCAGGCCGTTAGTCAGGCTTGACGGTCCCGGTCGGGCGGATTTGTGGGTAAAGGGCTACGGGCGGCCTCAAGGCCCAGGCGCTTAGACCTTCACCACCGGCATTTCCTTCGTGCAGCGGCGGGTCAGGAGCTTCGGGCCGTCCTCCGTCACCACCAAATCCTCTTCGTGGACCAGGATCTTGTTCGTCCCGAACATGGCGCCGGGCTCGATGGTCAGGACCGTGCCGACCTCGAGCACCGTCCGGTCGCCCGGCATGTTGGAGGGGTACTCCGTCATGTTCTTGCCGAGCCCGTGCCCCATGCGCCCGACATTGCCGAGCACGATGCCGGCATCCTCGAGCACCTTGGCCTGGGCGAGGAACACGCCTTCGGCCGTATTGCCCGGCACCGCCGCCTTGATGCCGGCCTCGGTCGCGCGCCAGAGAAGCGTGTGGAGGCGCTTCGCATCGTCCGGCGGCTCGCCCAACGCGAAGTTGCGGTCGAAGTCGCAGAAATAGCCGCGATACTTGACGCCGGTGTCGAGGAACACGATGTCGCCCTTCCTCACGCGCCGGTCGGACGGGCCCTGCACGATCGAATCGTAGCCCCCCTTGCCCGTGCCGATCGCGGTGAACGGCACCTTGTCGGCACCAAGCAAGAGCGCGTGTGCCCCGAACTTGCGGCAGATCTCCGATTCGCTGTCGCCGTCGGCGATGAATTTCGCCATCGCATCGAACGTATCGGAGCCGATGGTGCAGGCGCGGCGGATATGCGCGATCTCGGCCTGGGACTTGATGTAGCGCAGCCGCCGCATGACCGGGATGCAGTCGACCGCTTCGAAGGGCCGGATCGCGTCGGCGATCCGCATCATGTCGCCCATCGTCGTGCCGAGCCGGCTTTCCAAGCCGAATTCCATGCCGAAGCGGCCGAATTTGCGCTTGATGCCGGAGACCGCCTTGGCGACGAGATCGATGCCTTCGTTCTCCGGCCGCGGCGACGGCCAGGTCAAGACGGTCTTGGCCCAGGACGAGCCGCGCCAGCACGTCTCGCCGAACTCGGGGATGATCCCCGCGCCATTGCCCTCGCGGTCGATCACGAAGTACCAGGGGCGGCTCGGGCTGGACCACGGGAACTGCGAGACGAATCCGGAGAGGTACTCGATGTTCTGCTCGACCGAGAGCAGCATCCCGTCGAGCCTGTGGTCGGTCATGAGTTTCCGTGCCCGCTCGACGCGATGCGCGAATTCGGCGGCGTTGAATCGCGGGACTTCGCGGTGTCCGAGCTTCACCGCTTTCGCTGTCTTGGCCATCGGTGCCTCCCCCTTGCTTCCATCCCTGCGCGACGCATCTTGATCGGCTCTCACGCCGCGCACAAGGCGGCGGCGCTCTTTCGTTGCGATCCTCCCGTTTCGATGTCCGGGGCCGTTTCGATGTCCGGAGCGCGTCATGCCACGCCGCCCTTGAAACGGGGAGGGTGCATCAGGTACAGGGCTGTATCCCGCGCATGGCGAGAAACCAGAGGAGGGGCCAGGTGCCCGCATCGACCGACGGCCAGAAGAGTCTCTTGTTCTCACCGCTCGCGTTGCGGAGCCTCACGGCGAAGAACCGGGTCGTCGTCTCGCCGATGTGCCAGTACTCGGCGGAGAATGGTCTCGCGACCGCGTGGCACGAGGCCCATCACAGCAAATTCGCGTTGGGCGGGGTCGCCATCGGCATCGTGGAGGCGACCGGCGTCGAGCCGCGCGGGCGCATCACGCATGGCTGCATGGGCCTGTGGTCCGACGCGCACACGGCGGCGCTCGCGCGGGTCGCGGCGCTCTACAAGCGCTTCGGCTCGATCCCGGCGATCCAGATCGCGCATGCCGGAAGGAAGGCCAGCACGCAGCGCCCTTGGGAAGGCAATCAGGCGCTCGGGCCCGCCGATGCCGCGCGGGGTGACGCGCCGTGGGAGGTGGTGGGACCCTCGCCCGAGCCCGTCGGACCGGGCTGGCCGACGCCGCGTCCGCTCTCGCTCGACGAGATCCGCAGCCTGGTCGAATCCTGGCGCCAGGCCGCGCGGCGCGCGCGCGAGGCGGGGTTCGAGATCCTCGAGATCCATGGTGCGCATGGCTATCTCATCCACTCCTTCCTCTCGCCGATTTCGAACCGGCGGAACGATTCCTATGGCGGCGACCTCACGCGCCGGATGCGCTTCGCGATGGAGGTGACGGAAGCGGTGAGGACGGAGTGGCCGGATCATCTGCCGCTCTTCTACCGCACCTCCTCCGTCGACGGGGCCGAGGGCGGCACGACGATCGAGGACACGGTCGAGCTCGCGAAGGCATTGAAGGCGCGCGGCGTCGACGTGATCGACTGTTCGGCGGGCGGGATCGTCGGGCCGACCACGACGGCGGCGATGCGGACGCGGCCGAAGCCGGGCTTCCAGGTGCCCTATGCCGAACGAATCCGCCGCGACGCCGGCATCAAGACCATGGCGGTCGGCTTCATCCTCGAGGCGCTGCAGGCGGAAGAGATCCTGCGCGAGGGCCGCGCCGATCTCATCGCGATCGCGCGCGAGCTGCTGTACAACCCCAATTGGGCGGTTCACGCCGCGCAGGCGCTCGGGGTCGATCCCGAGTTCGAGCAATGGCCGGTGCAATACGGCTGGTATCTCACGCGGCGCGCCAAGGTCCTGGCGATGCCCGAGACGTGAACGGAGCGAGGAGAGCGAGATGAACGCGAATGGCGGCACGGCGCGGTTGAGCGGGCTCCTTCTGCCCTACAAGGGCAAGATGCCGAAGGTGGCGCCCGATGCGTTCATCGCACCGGGCGCCGTTCTCATCGGCGACGTCGAGATCGGGCCCGGCGCGAGCGTCTGGTACAACTGCGTGCTGCGCGGCGACGTCAACCACATCCGCGTGGGCGAAGGCTCCAACATCCAGGACGGCACGATCATCCATGTCGATCGCGATTTCCCGACCGTGATCGGCAAGCACTGCCTCATCGGCCACATCGCGATCGTCCATGGCTGCACCATGGGCGACAATTCCTTCGTCGGCATGAAGGC
>JBGPGW010000252.1:0-5191 GCA_041484095.1 Alphaproteobacteria bacterium
AGCTCGTCAGCACGGTCGCGATCCACAATGCCATGCTGGAGCGGCGGCCTGATTTGCTCCAGTTGCTGTATGGCGTCTATTGGCGAAGCCGGCTCGGCGAGGAAGTCGGCGGCGACACGATGATCTATCCATTGCCGGTGTTCGCCGTGCGCGACGGCCGTTTCACCAGCCACTATTCACGCACCTACATCGAGGCGGCCCAGCGCCTGCCCCATGTGCCGCGGCTGACGCCGGCGCAGAACGAGGCCCTCGATCTCCTGGCGGAGTTGGCGGAGGAGCTCTGTTTCCAGATGAAGATGGAGACGGGCGACATACAATTGCTCAACAATCACGTCATCTATCACGCGCGCGCGCCGTTCGAGGATGATCCCGCAGGCGGCCGGAGGCGCGCGTTGTGGCGCATCTGGTTGGCCATGCCCAACAGCCGGGCGCTGCCCGAAGACCATGCGGTGCTCTGGCGATCGGTCGAGGCCGGTGCGCTCCGCGGCGGGATCGCGCAAGCCGCATCAATGGCGGCGAATTAGAGGCGAGGGCTCGCTCGCGTCAGCGCGGCGCCTGAGACGACGGTGAGCGAAGGGTTTCTTCCGATCGGGCCGCCGAAGCGTCGAACTGGGGGCCAGACGCGAAGATCTGATTTGGCTCGCCCCGCTCCATCCTCACGAGATGGATGCGGAAGCTGCCCAAGCTGAATTCGCCCGTGACGTCGAGCGCGAGAGGCGGAAAACCCTCCGCGACGCTCCCGGCCACGACCCGGTATCGGCGATCATGGAACTCGGGCTTGTCGTAGGTGTGGCCTTTTTTCTTGAAGCCCGCGATCCGGTGGATGCGAAACCAGCAGATTTGTGCTGTTTCGATGCGCGGCAGAGTCTTTCGCATTGAAATCGGCGACCTGCCGCCATCCTCCATTACGAGGTCATAGCGCCGGCGTCCGTCGAATACCGGTATTCGCCCATCACAAGCCTCACCTGCCGCCAATCTCCGGCTGAGGACGAGGCCCGCCGTCAACGTGTCGACAGTCGATCGTCGCTGCTGCGCGCCGACGGGATCGCGATCATCGCCTGGCGGCGGATCGGCCTTTGCCTCGACGCCGCCGTCCTGAGTGTAGCGCATGGCGACCACGCTCCGCCGGCCGCGAAACAGATTGACGGCGTGGTAGTCCTCGGGGCGCGTGTCCACCTTCTGCAAGGTGCCATCGACGTCGGTGAAGTTGCGCCAGCCGACGAACCAATCGACCACCCCCTCGGTCATTCCCTCCACTTGAATTCGGTATTTGCCGTCGTCCTGGGCGATGGCGATGGAGAATTCCAGCGCATCGATGCCCAAGAGCTCGGCCGTGTAGTGGAGCTTCAGCGCGGCTGGTGCGGCATGCGCGACGCCCGATTGCCCAAACGGCAAGACCAGAAGCGATGCGAGGACGAATCCGGCCCGGCGGCGCTTCCCCATCGTTGAGATCTCTCGGCTCAATGATTGTCGCGGGGCGTGCCGTGGGTTTCGACGACACGCTGATATTTGACCGAGAATTCGAGCACGCCACCACCGGACAGCTGACCGACATTGCGGCGGTAAAGCTCCTGCCACGGCGTCTGGCTGACGGGCTCGGGGAGCGTGAGCGCGCGTCTGCGTGCCGATAGCTCTTCCTCCGAGATCAGGATGTCGGCACGCCGCGTCTTCAGATCGATGCGGACACGGTCGCCGGTGCGCAGAAGCGCCAGTCCCCCGCCAACCGCCGCCTCGGGCGATGCATTGAGGATCGAGGGGCTCCCCGACGTTCCGCTTTGCCGTCCGTCGCCGACGCAGGGAAGCTCAGGGATTCCCCGCCTCACGAGCGCATCCGGCGGCAGCATGTTGACGACCTCGGCGGCACCGGGATAGCCGACCGGCCCGCAATAGCGAATGAAGAGAAGGCAATGCTCATCGATGGCAAGAGACGGGTCGTTGATGCGCGCGTGATAGTCCTCGGGCCCGTCGAAGACGATCGCCCGGCCTTCGAAGGCGTCTTCGTCGCCGGGGCGGCGGAGGAAGCGATCGCGGAAGGCTTCCGAAATCACCGACGTCTTCATGATGGCGCTGTCTAACAGATTGCCTTTGAGCGCGAGGAAACCCGCATTAGCCTTGAGCGGGCGATGATAGGGCCGGATGACGTCCTCATCCTCTATGGCGGCATCCCGATTGTTCTCGCCGATCGTGCGGCCCGTGACGGTCATGGCACCCGCCCGGATCTTGCCGGCCTTGATCAATTCGGCGATGACGGCCGGCAGGCCGCCGGCGCGGTAGTAGCCTTCGCCGAGATGGGCGCCCGCGGGCATCATGTTGACGAGAAGCGGGACGTCGTAGCCGATCCGGTCCCAGTCCTCGTCCACGAGCGGAACGCCGATGTGGCGCGCGATCGCGTTCACATGGGGCGGACAATTGGTCGAGGCACCCAGCGCCGAGGCACAGACGATGGCGTTCTCGAACGCGTCCCGGGTCATGATCTTCGACGGCTTGAGATCCTCGTGCACCATCGCCACGATGCGCTTGCCCGTCGCATAGGCCATCTGGCCGCGCTCTTTGTAGGGTGCGGGGATCGCGGCGCATCCCGGCAGCGACATGCCGAGCGCCTCGGCCATCGCGTTCATGGAGCTCGCGGTTCCCATGGTGTTGCAGTGCCCGATGCTGGGCGCGGAAGCCGCAACGATATCGATGAAGCGGTCGTAGTCGATCTCTCCCGCGGCGAGGCGCCGGCGCGCTTCCCAGACGACCGTTCCGGAGCCGCTGAGCTTGCCCTCGAAATGCCCGTCGAGCATCGGCCCGCCGGAGAGGACGATGGCGGGCAAGTCGACCGTCGCCGCCCCCATCAGGCATGCGGGCGTCGTCTTGTCGCATCCCGTGGTGAGAACGACGCCGTCGATTGGATAGCCATAGAGAACCTCGACCAGGCCGAGATAGGCAAGATTGCGATCGAGCGCCGCGGTGGGCCGCTTTCCGGTTTCCTGGATGGGGTGGAGCGGAAACTCGAAGGGAATGCCGCCCGCGTCGCGGATGCCGGCCTTGACGCGGTGCGCCAACTCGATGTGATGCCGGTTGCACGGCGCGAGATCGCTGCCGGTCTGCGCGATGCCGATGACGGGTTTGCCGGATTGCAGCTCTTCCCGGGTGAGGCCGTAATTGGCGTAGCGTTCGAGATAGAGCGCGGTCATGCCCGGATTCTCCGGGTTGTCCCACCATTGCCGGCTGCGAAGCTTCGTACCATGCTGGGTTCTGGACGTCGTCACATGTCGCTCCTACTGTCGGTCATCGTTGCTGGGCGGTGATTCGGCCTATTCATGGTAATCGAGGGGCGCACAATCGGCACGATCGATCTTGCAAGACGGCACACCAATCCCGTGCCCCCCGGCGCCGGCCGATCATCGTCAAGATCGGCCGACCGCACCTGTTCGCCGAGACGGAAAATACGATGGCGTGCGCCCACGCGATGTCCCCCCGATTGATGGCGGGACGAAGATGCAGTAACGATTAGGCGTGAGCATGCGGCCGACGCCTGTATCGGCCCGGATCGAATCCGTCGATGTCTTGGGGAGAGCGCGTCATGGCCGTCGTCATCTATCACAATCCGCGCTGCTCCAAGTCGCGCGAGACGCTTGCGCTGCTGAACGACAAAGGCGTCAAGCCCAAGGTGATCGAATACCTGAAGACACCACCGACGGTGGCGGAGCTGAAGGGGTTGCTGAAGAAGCTCCGGATGTCTCCGCGTGAGCTGATGCGCAAGAAGGAAGACGTTTATGCGAAGCTTCGCCTCGCCAATACCGGCCTATCCGACGACGCGCTGATCAAGGCGATGGTTGAGAATCCGGTCTTGATCGAGCGTCCCATCGTCGTCAACGGCAACAAGGCGGCGCTTGGCCGTCCGCCGGAGGCGGTGGCGTCCATACTCTGACTCCGTCGCCTGCGCTTGCTCTAGAGAAGAGCGGCCGCGATCTCCTCCCATTCGTCTTTGAGCGCGGCCGCGGAGCGTGGTCTCTTCGCACGCCCGTACCAATAGCCGGCATTCTCAAGGTCGCCTTCGACGCGATGAAGATAGGCATGAACCCAGGCGCCCGTCGCATTGTCCTCGGCCTGGGCGAGAATGTGCGCCTTGTCCCAATCGCCTTTGGCTTCGTGCCATAGGGCGAGAAGAGGCCGGCCGAGGCCTTCGGGCGGCCGGCCTTGGCGGAGTGATGCCTTGAAGGCGTTGATATCCATGGGACCCCCATTTGCAGGACAGGACGAGCCGGCAGCGGCACGCCCGAAACCGCGCTCACATCGCCGCGAGCGCGCTGTCCGAGACGAAGGGGTTCGAACGGCGCTCCTCGCCAAACGTCGAGACCGGGCCATGGCCCGGCACGAAGGTGACGTCGTCTCCCAGCGGCCAAAGCTTGAACCGGATCGAATCGATCAGATCCTGATGATTGCCGCGCGGGAAATCCGTGCGCCCGATCGAGCCGCGAAACAGCACGTCGCCGACGAAGGCGACGCGGGCGAGGTCGTGGAAAAACACGACATGACCGGGCGTATGGCCCGGGCAGTGCGCGACATGGAACGTGGCCTCGCCGACGCTTACGGTATCGCCATCGACGAGCCATCTGTCGGCCTTGAACGCCTGCGCGCCCGTCATGCCGTAGCGGGCCCCTGATCCCGGAATTTGGTCGATCCAGAACAAATCATCCTTGTGCGGGCCCTCGATCGGGACCCCGAAATCCCTGGCGAGCTCCGCCACGCCGCCGGCGTGGTCGGTATGGCCGTGCGTCACCAGGATCTTCGCGATCCGTATGCCCTGCTTCGCGATGACGCTATGTATGCGATCGAGATCGCCGCCCGGATCGATCACGGCGCCTTCGGAGGTCACCGTACACCAGACGACCGAGCAATTCTGGGCGAAGGGCGTGACGGGAACGATTACCGCCTTAAGAGGTTGATCCATATCCATAATGTATGTTTTGTTTGATTCGTCGTCCGATTTCAAGGGGTTGGCCATTTTCGGTGCGGCGCGACCGCCCTTAACCATTTCTTGGTGTTATAGGGCAAAACATGGAGAGCAAATCGGGCCGGACCGTCGTGTTCCGGTGGGGGATTGCGTGGAATGGACCTCACGCCTAAAGGCAAGCATGCCGCCGCGAACGAGGCAAGCAAGGAGATCGGCCACGTTATCGACGTTCTTCTGATCGATGCGGAC
>JBGPGW010000253.1:0-5135 GCA_041484095.1 Alphaproteobacteria bacterium
ACCAGCATCGCAGCCCATGGGCGGCAGCAATCGGCCGGCGGATTCCGCGCCGCCCGCCGGCCGGAATGATGGCCCGTCCCGCCGCCGCCGATCCCGGCGCGCCTATTGGATCGGTGGCGCGCTTGCCGCGGTGGTGGTCGCCGTTCTCCTCGGTGGTCCCGCCGTGAAGGAGCGATGGAGTTCGTTCCTATCCCGCCATACGGGGATCCCGGGGCAGGTCGAAGACAACAGGTCCGCGAAGACCGCCGGCGAGCCGAACGAGGCCACGGGCCGACAGCCAACATCGTCGGTGGCCGTATCCGGCGATGCGGACACCGCATTGGCGGAACGGATCGCGACGCTCGAAGCGCGTTTGGCCGCCGCCGATAACACGGCCGTCGCCACGCTAAAGTCCGAGAACCGGCGCCTGAGCGATGAAGTCGATCAGCTGCGCGCGCGCCTGGCGGTGATCGAGCAGGATCGTGCTTCACGCCGGGAAGAGCGGGAACGTGCACAGGCCCTGTTCATGGCGCTTGGCCAATTGCGTGCCGCTCTCGCCGGGGCCGCACCCTATGCGGTCCAGCTCGAGCTTATCGAGAGCGCCTTGGGAAAAGATACGAAAGTGACGGCGATTCTTGCGGCGTTGCGCCCCCATGCGGATCGGGGCGTGCCGACGCGGGCCATGCTTGGCCAGCGCTTCGACACGATCACGGCCGACATCATGCGCGCGACCCAGCCGAAGAGCGAAGCATGGCAGGGCCGCATCGCACAGCAGATCGCATCACTCATCGTGGTGCGCCGAATAGGTTCGAACGCGCCCGATGGCGGCACGGAGGCAATTCTCACTCGGACGGAGAGCGCACTTTTCGCCGGTGATTTGGCGACCGCCGTCACGACGATCGAACATCTGTCAGGGCCGGCTCTGGACGCGGCGGAGCCGTGGCTTGCAGATGCGCGCGCACGGCTCGCGGCCGACCGGGCCCTTCTTGCCCTCGAGGCGCGAACCTTTGCCGTCCTAATCGGCTTGGATGGGGCAAAAGCGCCATGATCGGCCTCATCGGACGCGCAAAAGGAGGAATAGGGCGGTGATCGCACGGATCCTCGGATATCTCCTTTTCGTCGCGATTCTCGTCGTCGTGGCGGTTTGGTTTGCCAATCATCCCGGCCAGGTGACCATTCGTTGGCTCGATTACCGGGTCGATACGTCCGTCGGCATCCTCGTCGCGCTGGTCCTGGTCGTCGCACTTTCGATCGCGGTTTCCTATCGCGTGATTCGTTTCGTGATCGGCGTGCCGGAGCGGATCGTGGAGGCACGGCGCCGCTGGCGGCAGCGGCGGGGGTACCGCGCGCTGGCGGAAGGAATGATCGCGGCCGCGGCCGGCGAAGTGAGCGTCGCGGCGAAGCTCGCGCGACGCGCGCGCGGTCTCGTCGATGAGCCGCAACTGACATTGCTGCTGTCGGCTCAAGTGGCCGAACTCCAAGGCAGCCACAGCGAGGCCGTCGCGTGCTACGAGGCGCTGCGCGCGCTCCCCGCAACGGAGTTGCTTGGGCTTCGCGGCCTCATCGCCGAGGCCGGGCGAGAGGGTGACACGACGCGGGCTTTGGATTTCGCCCGCCGTGCACGCGCCATCAAACCCGACATTCCCTGGGTGATGCCGACGCTCTTCGATCTTGAAGTTCGCCTGCGTCACTGGGGCGAAGCCGAGGAGGCGCTCGCCATCGCCGTCGATCACAAGGCGGTTGATCCGACGACCGGACGTCAGCACAAGGCTGCGATTCTTCTGGCGCGAAGCGCGGAGGATGAATCGGGAGGCAAAGCCGAGGCGGCCTTGGAATGCGCGCGGAAAGCCCATGCGGCAGACCCAGCCTTCGTGCCGGCTGCCGCCCGTCTCGCGCGACTGCTCGTTCGTGCGGACAAAGCGCGCCGCGCGCGGCGAACGATCGAGGAGACGTGGGGAAAGAATCCGCACCGCGATCTTCTGGCGCCTTATCGAGAAGCGTGCGGCATGCCGGATGCGCTGCACTGGGCGCAAAGCGTACAGCGGCTCGCCGAGACGAATAGAGGCCATGTGGAGAGCAGGCTGGCATTGGCCGAGGCGGCGCTCGGAGCCCAGCTTTGGGGCGTTGCCCGGCAGGCGCTGATGGGACTTGTCCCAGGACGGCCGTCCGACGTGACGGCAGATGTTCTCTCGCAAGCGTGTCGATTGCAGGCGACGCTGGAGGAGCGAGAGAATGCCAATGCCGATCTCGGCCGGCGCTGGCGCGCCGAGGCGGCGGCTGCGACGCCGGATTCGGTTTGGCAATGCGACGGCTGCGGGGCGGTGTCTCGGGAATGGACGGCGCAGTGCGCGCAGTGCGCGGCCTTTGACCGATTCACCTGGCGCGTTCCATCGGGGCATTCGACCGGTCGGGCGCCCCCGACGGCCGAGCTGCCATTGGTGCCCATGCGTCTCGTGGGTGGGGACATCGGGCAACGTGCGCTCAAAAGAGGCGCCGGCTAGCCCGCATTCGCCGGCAGCCGGCTCACGTCATCCAACGAAAGGAGGCAGCCATGCGGCTGAAGGACAAGGTGGCGATCGTCACGGGTGCTGCAAGCGGCATCGGGAAGGAGATCGCGCTCGCCTACATCCGCGAAGGCGCGAAGGTCGTCATTGCCGACCTCGACCAGGCCGGCGCCGATGCCGCGGCGGCGGAGATGAATCGTGGCGGCGGAGCCGCCATCGGCGTGGCGATGGATGTGACAAGCGAAGAGCAGGTGGAGGCCGGCGTCGAGAAGACCGTTGCGACATTTGGATCGGTCGACATTCTCGTGAGCAATGCAGGCATTCAAATCATCAAACCGATCCACGAATTTCCCTATGAGGAATGGAAGCGCCTCGTCGCGATTCATCTCGATGGCGCGTTTCTCACGACGAAGGCGTGCTTGAAGCGCATGTACACGGCCGGCCGCGGCGGCGCGGTCATCTACATGGGCTCGGTTCACTCGAAAGAGGCCTCTCCGCTCAAGGCGCCCTATGTCGCGGCGAAGCATGGACTTATCGGACTGGCCAAGGTCGTCGCCAAGGAGGGCGCGAAGCACGGCGTGCGTGCCAATGTGATCTGTCCCGGATTCGTGCGCACGCCGCTCGTCAACCGGCAGATCCCGGAACTGGCGGCCGCCAATCACATGAGCGAAGACGACGTCATCAAGACGATCATGCTCAAGGACACGGTCGACGGCGAGTTCACGACGACGAAGGATGTGGCCGAGACCGCGGTGTTTTTCGCCTCGTTCAACTCGAACGCGCTGACCGGGCAATCGCTGGTGGTGAGCCACGGCTGGTTCATCCAGTAGCGGCGGCGGCGGTCTCGGCGCCTTGCGTCGTCCTTGAGACCGGCTTATGGTTTGCCCGCCCAAAGCCGGGTCGGTGCCGCCTTAGCTCAGCGGTAGAGCATCGCATTCGTAATGCGGGGGTCGCGTGTTCAAATCACGCAGGCGGCACCATTACTCCCGAAGACCGTAGCCCCAAAACTTCGAAATTCTGCCGTCCGATGAAGCGGAATGCCGCGGGCGTGGCGCGCGCAGCGCGCTTCATTCCGCGCCCCCAATCCGGATGCGGTTCCGGCGAGTTCCGGCCGCCACTCACGGGATCGTCGGCTACCTCCGCCGCCCGCCGGTTCCTCCGAACGGGTGTGACTGGGATCACAGCGATGGCGGCCGCGCCGTGGGAGTGTGGCGTCGTCGCCGAGGGCACCCCCCCCCGCAAACCTCCGTCCGAGGCGGCAACGCGAAGCCGGTGTCCGTCTGTGCTGGGATGCAGGACTGGACACCGGCCGCAGCGTTTCCGGGGTCAATTCTCGGGGTTAATCCTAAAGACGTTCGATCTTGTCGGCGGCTCGCCCCAGAGGTTTGCGGCACGCCGCTTGCGCCTCGGCCTCCGAGGCCTCGGCGTTGTCGTGCGGCCCGCCCATGCCGATTCGTTTTCCGTCCCGCCAGACCGACCACCGATGCTCGGTCCGCCCGTCCGGATAACTCCATCGTTCGATGATGATCTTGACCATTCTGTCGCGGCCGGACCCGGATGCTCAGTAACCGAGCGCGGAGCCGTCCTTCCGCGGGTCGGCGCCGCCCGTGAGCATGCCTTCCTCCCAATCGATCCAGATCGCCTGCGCGCCGCCGAGCGGGCCATTCGTGCGGCGCGGTCCTTCGGAACGGCGGACGACCTTATGGCCGCGCGCGGCGAGATCGAGGGCGACCTTATCGGGTACCCCGCGTTCGACGTCGAGCACGCCATCCTGCGAGAAGACGCGCGGCAAGGCGATGGCCGCCTGAACGTCAAGGCCATGATCGACGACGTTCGTAAGGAGATGCGCCATGCCCATGGGCTGGAACGATCCGCCCACGATGCCGTAGGACATCACGACTCGCCCATCCTTCATCATCAGGCCTGGCAACGAATAGGCCAGCGGCCGCTTGCTGGGGGCCCAGGCATTGGGATCGGCTTCGTCGCTCGTGAAGTACGATGCGCGGTCGTTGAGGAGCACGCCTGATTTGGGCGCCGTCAGGCGGCTGCCGAAAAAGTCGAACAAGGTGCTCATAAAGCTTGCCGTGTTGCGGTCCCTGTCGACGACGGTGAGATAGGTCGTCTCGGCCGGCCCGCCCCGTGCTGGCCCCGCGAGGTTGCCGATCACACCATCGGGTGTGATGAGGCTTGCGCGCGCCGCACCGTGAGCTGGCGACAGCATGCGCTCGATCGCAAACGAGGACGGCGCGCCGTCCGGACCGAGACTCGCGCGCTCGGCATAGGCAAGCCGTCCGGCCTCGACTTCGAGATGCAGGCGATCAGCCGAGAGCGGGCCCATATCGCTCAATTCAAACCGGCTGAGGACGTTGAGCGTCATGAGCGTGATGATGCCGAGCGAAGGCGGCGGTGGCATCACGACGTCGAACCCGCGGTAGAGGCACATGATGGGTGCGGCGTACTCGCCTTTGACGCTTGCGAAATCGTCGAGCGTGTGGAGCCCGCCAAGCCCGTTGAGATAGGCGACGATATCCTCGGCGACAGGACCGCGGTAGAAACCGTCCCGGCCTTCGGCCGCGACGCGGCGCAATGTCGCGGCAAGGGCCGGCCGGCGGTGGAGCGTGCCCTGGCGCGGCGGCTTGCCGTCTTTGAGGA
>JBGPGW010000254.1:0-5072 GCA_041484095.1 Alphaproteobacteria bacterium
CATCGCGGCGGCGCTCAGGGCACGAGGTGCCTCCGTCATCGCCACCGGCACGAAACCCGAGGGCAACGTGCCCCAGGGCTGCCGCTACGTCCAGTTGAAGCTCGAAGATCGCCAATCCGTCGAATCGCTGTGCCGGCTGATCGAGCGCGAGGCCCCGCACATCCTCGTCAACAACGCCGGAATGAGCAGCGCGGCGGCGATCGAGGATGTAGACATGGACGAGGTGCTCCGCGTCCACGAGGTCAATCTCATGGCGCCCATGCGCCTCACACAGGCCGCCGTCGCGGGCATGAAGCGTCATCGCTGGGGCCGCATCGTCAACATCACCGCCGTGCCCTCCGCCTACGGGCGCAAGGCGCGTGCGATCGGCGGTTCGAGCAAAGCGGCGATGGAGGCCATGACCGCGAGCCTCGCGGCGGAATTCGGCCCCTACGGCATCCTCGCCAATAGCGTCGCACCGGGATTCATCGAGACCGAGGCGCTGAGGGCGCTTTATAGTGCGGAACAGTTGAAGGCGTTCGCGGACGTGGTGCCGATGAAGCGTCTGGGAACGCCGGAGGAGATTGCTTCGCTCGTCGTCTGGCTCGCGGGGCCGGAGAACGGCTACCTCACGGCGCAGCATCTCTTCGTCGACGGCGGGTTCGGGCGGATGAGGTAGAACGCGCGAGAGGGAGGAGAAGTTTCATGTCCGACGATCTCTGCATGATGAGTGCGGTCGACCTCGTCGCGCACTACCGCGGGCGCAAATGTTCCCCGGTCGAGGTGACGCGCGCGGTGTTCGAGCGCATCAACAAAGTGAACGGGCCCGTCAACGCCTTCGTCTACACGCTTGAGGCCAGCGCCACGGCCGACGCCAAGGCTTCCGAAGCTCGTTGGAAAAAAGGCGCGCCTCTTGGCTTAATCGACGGCGTGCCCGTGACGATCAAGGATCTGGCCGACATCAAGGGCCATCCGACCTATAAGGGCTCGCGCACGGCGCCGGACACGCCCGTCGCCGCCGATTCGCCGGCCGTGGCGTTGTTGCGCGCGGCCGGCGCCGTCTTCGTCGGCGAGACGACGACACCCGAATTCGGCGGGGCCGGCGTCACGCACAGCCCGCGCACCGGCATCACGCGCAATCCCTGGAACCCCGCGAAGACGTCGGGCGGGTCCTCGGGCGGGGCGGGCGTCGCGGCGGCGCTCGGCATGGGCGCCCTCCATCTCGGCACGGATGGCGGCGGGTCGATCCGCATGCCGTCCTCCATGTGCGGCATCTTCGGCCTGAAGCCGACGACGGGGCGCATTCCCTACCACCCGGGATCGGCCATGCTGTCCTGCTCGGCATTGGGGCCGATGACGCGCACGGTTAGCGATGCGGCGCTCATGATGGATGTCGCGGCCAAGACCGATGCGCGCGACTGGTTCGGCATCCCCGCGCCCGCACCTCGTCACCGCGACAGCCTCGATGTCGGCGCCCGGGGGCTCCGCATCGCTTACAGCCCGAGCCTTTTCGGCGCGCGCCCCAACGCGGAGATCGCGTCCGCCGTCGCCGATGTCGCAAAGCTCTACGACAAGCTGGGCGCGCACGTCACCGATGTCGGCGATTTCCTCAGGAGCCCACGCAAGCCTTACGAGACGTTCTACGTCGCCAACCTCGCGCGCCTCTTCCGCCTGATGACGGACGAACAGAAGGCGGTCGTCGATCCCGGATTCCGCGCCTATGTCGAGGACGGTTTGCGCGTCTCGATCGCGGACTATCAGGATGCGATCATGGCGCAGATCGCCTTCGGCGCGGACGTGCAGCAGGCGCTCGTCGACTACGACCTCATCCTGTCGCCGCAGCTGATCCTCACCGCCTTCGCGGCCGGGGTCGAGGTTCCGGCGGGGCGCGGCATGACGCGATGGTTCGACTGGGCGCCCTACACCTATCCCTTCAACTTCTCGAACCACCCGGCCGCGTCCGTGCCGTGCGGGTTCGATTCGAGCGGCATGCCGATGAGCTTCCAGCTGGTCGGACGGAAGGCGGAGGAGGCGCTCATCCTCCGCGCCGCGCACGCCTTTGAGCGCGAACGCCCCTTCACGATGCCGAAGGCGAAATAGCGCGTCGCTATTTCACGTCCTGCGCGATCTGGTGGACGATGTCGCCGCGCTCGACGCGCCCCGGCGGGCGCTTGAGCAAGAGGAGCCCGCCGAGCTTCGAGCGCACGATCACGGGCGGCTTCTCCAGGTTGTTGAGGTAGTGCACCTGGCCCAGCGCCTGGCCAAGTTTGATCTTGTCGCCGAGCTCGACGAAGGGCTCGTAGAGGCCGGCATCGGGCGCGATCACATGCGAGCGCGGGTCGTTGACATGCACGAGGCGCGTGGGCCCGCGGCCCTGCATCGCCGGCGTCACGATCTTGCCGTCGAGAAGGCCGAAGAATTTGAGGACGTTCAAGACGCCATGCTCGGCCATGGCGAGGGTCTTGGGATCGACGCGCCCGGCGCCGCCCAGCTCCGTGTTGACGGACAGGATGCCGAGCGCCTCGGCGTCCATCTCGAAGAGACCCCCATGGTCCATCTTCCGGTCGACGAGGCCGATCGGCAGGCCGAACGCCATGAGCGCGTCGCGCGTGCGGTTCTCGCGCTTCTTGTCGGCGCTCTCGTTCATGATGCAGGTGGGCACGTATTCGAGCGTCTTGCCGCCCGAGTGGAGATCGACCTGCACGTCGGTCAGCGGCAGCAGCACCTTGCTCACGTAATGCGCGATCTGCATGGTGATCGTGCCTTCCTTGCTGCCGGGGAAGACGCGATTGAGGTTGAGCCCGTCGAGCGGCGAGCAGCGCAGGCCGGCCATCGCGGCCGGGAGATTCATCGACGGCACGCAGATGATTCGGCCCTGGATCTGCGACGGTTTCAGCTTGCGCACGAGCTTGCGGATCGTCACCTGGCCTTCGTACTCGTCGCCATGGACGCCGGCCGAGAAGAACACCGTGGGCCCGCGCCCGTTCTTGATGACCGCGATGGGCACGGTCACGATGCCGTAGGCCGATTCGTTGGTCGAACTCGGCACGGCCAGGTACGAGACCTGCTTGCCGTTCTTGTCGAAGTCGATGTCCGTCGTGATGCGCGAGATCGGCCCCTTGATCTTCGCCATGGCGATCCTCCCCCTCCTGCCCAAGCCTGAGGGCATCGAGTCTAGCGGCGCGATCCCGGCGGGTCGAGACCCGCTAGCTCTGCCGCCGGCCGAAGGTCTGCACGACGAAGATCGCCCCGATGATGAGGGCGGCGCCGAGGATCTGGCGCGGCGTCAGAGTCTCGCCGAGAAGGACCAAGGCGAAGAACACCGTGAACAAGGGCTCGCTGTTGCTGATGAAGGAGACTTTCACGACGCCGAGCCTGGTCATCGACGCGTACCAGCCGAGGACGGCGAAGGAATAGATCGCGGGGATCGCGAGAAGCGCCGCCCAGCCGGGAATATCGACGGGCGCTTCTGCGGCGCCGGTGAGAATTGCCACCGCGACATAGATGCCGCTCGTGACGCCGGAGCTGTGGAGCGTCATGCGCCGATTGTCCGCGCGCGCGAGGATCCGGCTCGAGAGGAGCACCGTCACCACCATGCCGAGCGAGGCGAAGGCCGCGCGCACGAGGCCGTGCGGCGCCACCGTGCCGATCGACACTTCGAGAACGAGGGCGAGGCCGAAGAACGCGGCCAGGAGCGCCGCGATCATGAGCGGCGTCAGCGGCGTCCGGCTCATGAGGCGCGAGATCAGCGCGACCAGGGTGGGGTAGGTATAGAAGATCAGCGCCGCGAGGCTGATCGGGATGTATTGGAAGGCGCTGTAATAGGCGTAGGACTGGACGGCCACGAGCACGCCGAGCGCCAGGCTCGCATAGCGTTCGGTCGGCGCGAGATGGGCCGACTGGCGCGTGAGGCGGAAATAGAATGCCATCGCCAGGAAGAAGAGACCCATGCGCGAGATGAGCACCGTGAGCGCGTTCCCGCCATGGAGATAGACGATCCGCGCCAGGATGACGCAGAGCGAATAGCAAAGGAGGGCCGTGAGAAGGAGCGCAAGCGACGCCCAGCGGTGCTGCGGTTCAGCGGCCATCGCGCTCAATCCGCATTGACGGACGCAAGAGGTTCGTTGTTCTGCGTGACACAAGTCCGGGGAATGGCAGTGACGGAATGAACGCGGCGGCTCACGCGATCATCTCCCCTGGGGCGGAGGCAATCAACAGGCGAAGCAAGGGTGGTCGTTTTCCAGCGCTCGCCTCACCCTTCGACAAGCTCAGAGGTGAGGTTGTGGATTGTCTTGCGCGGCGTGCACCGGAAAACAAATCGCCCTCCCTTGAGGGGAGGGGGTAGGGTGAGACTCGAGTCTCAATGGGCATCCAATAATGATATCGCCAATCCATCCGCGTGGATTTGAAATACCACCACCTCCTGTTCGGATCGTGCGCAGTGACGCACCCCTCCCCCATCCCCTCCCGCAAGGGGAGGGGTAAAAAAAGATGACAAGCGTCCGCCGCCGACACGCGCTGTCTCACATTTTACACCTTCGACGGGCTCAGCATGAGGGTTCCAGATCACGGTCCGCATCCTGAGCCTGTCGAAGGCTCATCCTGAGCGACCGAGGGATGAGGACCGTGCAAGTCGTTGGTGCGTTAAGCGGTCCGCGCCATTGCGTTACGCCCTGGGGCATCGCACAATTCCGCATCGCGGCGCGGGAAATCGGGGAGGGCGGTCATGGCGTTCAACGGCTTCAAGGTGATGGACAGCGACATGCATGTCCAGGAGCCGCCGGATCTCTGGACCAAGTATATCGCGCCGAAATACCGGGATCAGGCGCCAATCGGGACGACGAATTACCTGGGCGACCAGGATTTGATCCATGACGGCCGCGTGATTTCGCGCTTCCAGGTGCAGGCGCCCTACCAGGGCGGCATGACGGAGTGGTTCACCGACCACTACAACCGCCGGCACATCTACGAGAACTACGACCGCCGCGGCTGGGACTCGCGCTGTCAGATCGAGGCCATGGATGCCGAAGGGATCGACGTCGCCGTGCTTTTTCCGACGCGCGGGCTCTTCGCGCACGCGAAGGAATACCATG
>JBGPGW010000255.1:0-5068 GCA_041484095.1 Alphaproteobacteria bacterium
CGCTTTCAAGTGACGGCCGCGCTGGATGAGGTGGTTGGCCAGCCACGCGAGCGCTTCCATGGGATGGCCGAGCGCGTCGCGCCCATGCCCCTCGCCCACGACCGATCCGTTCACGATCATCTTGCATGTGAGCGCCGCGAGATCGAGCTTCCGCCAATCCGCGACCGGCGGCGCCATGATGCAGCCGTAGTTCATGGCGTTGTCCGACACGATGACCGTGACGTCGATCTCCGACAGCACGACGTTCCTGAGATCGGCGACCTCGATGCCGGCCATGCAGGCGGAGACCGCGTCCGCGACTTCGGCCCGCGTGTAGAGTTTCGGCCGCGTGGGCAAATCGCGCGCGAGCTTGACGACGATCTCCGACTCGACGCCGATCTGCGCGAAGTCGCTGAAGCGCAACTCGCACCCGTTGGGCTTGATGCGCGAGGCCATCATGGCGCCCGCGAAGGGATGGTCGACGCCGAACTTCTTCTGCTGCACGGCGCTGGTGAGCGCGATCTTCCAGCCCACGATGTCGCCCATGCCGGCTTCCTGGTAAAGCTCGATCAGCCGGTCCTGGACGCGGTACGCCTCCTCGAGGCTGCGCGGCCGGGTGTCGGGCGGCAGGCGCACCATCTGCCCGTGATTCTTCTGGTCCTCGAAGTTGCGCCGTGCGGCTCGTTCGATGCGGTCGGTCATGACGTCTCCTGCCCCGGCTTGCCCCATTTGATTCGCCCTGCGATCAGCTCAGGACGAGGCGCTCACCGCAACCCTCGTCCTTCGACAGGCTCGGGACGAGGGGACAATTACTCGACACCTCATGCTGAGCTTGTCGAAGCATGAGATTCCTCATCCCGAGCCGGTCGAGGGACGACTCATGAGGGTCGGCCGCTCAGAACGTCTGCGCCTTGACCGACGCGAGCGCCGCGTTGGCGCATTCGACATCCTGGTCGCCCGTGCCCGAGCCGACGCCGATGCCGCCGACGCAGGCGCCGCCGATGATGACGGGCAGGCCGCCTTTCAAATTCGTCCAGCGTCCGCTCGTGGCGAGACCCATCTTCACTTCGGCCTCGGGTGCCGCCTTCCCCGTGGGATTGCGGGAGGTCGCGGCCGTCCGCGCCTTCGCCGTCGCCGTGTCGACCGACATCACCTTCGCCCCGTCCATGCGCGCGAAGGCCAGGAGGTGCCCGGCTTCGTCGGTGATGGCGATGCATTGGGGCACGCCCATGTCGTCGGCCTTCTTGACCGCGGCGGCGAGCAGTTTGAGCGCCCCCGCATGGGTCAGCTTCACGGATTGGACGGTATCGGACATCTTTTGGCTCCCTGGTTGAATGATCGGCTAGACATTAAGCCAGCGCTCGGGGGCCCGTACAGTGCCGTATCGTCCACTGAGAGGCCGAGAGGCCGCCGCGTCTCGAACGGCGACAGGCGATTATCTGGCTGGGCGCTATAACAGCTCGCGGAATGCATCAATGCTCAGACCGGCCTGCCGAATGATATTCGGATCGTGCCGGGCTTAAGCGCGCGTGCGCCATGAAAGGGGACCGTTACCGCGCGACCCGGGTTTTCTCCATGCACCAGAATGTGATGACTTCCCGAAATCCGATCTACCACGAAGCCGGCGCGGCTCACGCGCCCGGAGCACTTCCCGGGCCGTGACCACCGGCAAGCGCGGGCTCATGCCGCGACGGTGATTTTGCGCACTGTGGGGTGAGTGTCCGCAGGAACCGGCAGACCATGGGCACGGCGATACTCGAGAACCAAGCGTATGGCGTCCTCGGCCATCCTCATTGCCTCAGCCTCCGTGTCCCCTTCGGTCACGACCTCCGGCAACGCGGGGACAGACACGGTGAAACCGCCTTCGGGTTGCGGCTCCAAAACGACCGTGAATTGGAATGTTTCGGACACGGCAAGACTCCATACATCAGGCTATCACTATTGCATAGACGGCTCAGGACCGAGGCTCGCAATGCTGGTAAAAGGCCAAGAATCGAGGATGACGCTACTAGCCTCGTGCATCCCTGATCGCCAACATCCTACAATACAGAGGCCGGTTTTGAGGGAGGGGCCTGTGCGCGCGACGATGATGGATTACCCGCTCACGCTCGTTCACGTTCTGGAACGGGCGGGCAAGCTGTTTCCCGACACCGAGATCGTTTCGCGCCGCCCGGACAAATCGATCCACCGGTATCGCCATCTCGACTTCTATCGGAGATCGCGGGCACTCGCGGCCGCGCTCACGCGCGCCGGGATAAAGCCGGGCGAACGGGTCGCCACGCTCATGTGGAACAATTCGGCGCATCTCGAGGCGTATTTCGGCGTGCCGTGCTCGGGCGGCGTGGTCCTCACGCTCAACCTCCGCCTGGCACCTGCCGATCTCACCTATATCGTCAACCACGCGAAGCCGCGGATCCTCATCATCGACGATGTGCTGCTGCCGCTTTACGAGCAGTTCCGCGGGGACGTCGCGTTCGAGCGCGTATTCGTGGTGTGCTGGAACAAGGGCGCGCTGCCGGACGGCGCCGAAGATTACGACTCGTTCATCAGCCCCAATGCGGACGGCTTCGCCTATCCCGCGCTCGCCGAGGGCGATCCGGCCGGCATGTGCTACACCTCGGGCACGACGGGCAAGCCCAAGGGCGTCGTCTATTCCCACCGGGCGCTCGTGCTGCATTCTCTCTCGATCAGCCTGCCTGATTCGCTCGCGCTCTCGCACCGCGAATGCGTCATGCCCGTCGTGCCCATGTTCCACGCGAACGCCTGGGGCGAGCCCTTCGCCTGCGCGATGGTGGGCGCGAAGCAGGTCTTCCCCGGGCCGCATCTCGATGCCGAGAGCCTGCTCGATCTCTGCGCCGGCGAAGGCGTCACGATGACCTCCGGCGTGCCGACAGTGTGGCTCGCCCTCGTCCAGGCGCTCGATGCCGCCCCGAATCGCTGGCGCCTCAAGCCCGGCATGCGCGTCCTGACCGGCGGCGCGGCGGCGCCCGAGGGGCTCTTGCGCGGGCTCGAGCGCCATGGCTGCACGGCCATGCATGGCTGGGGCATGACGGAGATGAGTCCCGTCGGCGCCGTCCACAGCACCAAGGTAAAGCACGACCGGCTCGATGCCGATCAGCGCTACCGCCACCTCACGCGTCAGGGAATGCCCCTGCCGCTGGTCGAGACGCGGGTCATGGGCGATGAGGGCGAAGCACCCTGGGACGGAGAGAGCATGGGCGAGCTGCAGGTCCGCGGTCCCTACATCGCAGGGAGTTACTACAACGCGCCCGAAGCCGCCGACCGTTGGACGGGGGATGGCTGGTTCAGGACCGGCGATGTCGTCACGATCGATGCCGACGGATACCTCAAGCTCATGGACCGCACCAAGGACCTCGTCAAATCCGGCGGCGAATGGATCAGCTCGGTCGAGTTGGAGAACGCGCTGATGAGCCATCCGTCCGTGGCGGAGGCGGCGGTGATCGCGGTCGCGCATCCGAAATGGCAGGAGCGGCCCCTCGCCGCAGTCGTCTTGAAAAAAGATGCGCGCGCGACGTCCGACGAGCTCCGCGCGCATCTCTCGGAACGCTTCGCCAAATGGTGGCTGCCGGATGCGATCGTGTTCATCGACGCCATCCCCCGGACATCGACGGGCAAGTTCCAGAAATCGGCGCTGAGGGAGCGGTTCAAGGATTGGCAGTGGGGCTGAGGTTCCGCACGACCAAGGCCGACGCGCCCCTCCTCCCGGATTGCCACGCAACGCCAAGCGGTGCACCATTCGGCACGATCCCTCGAGCGGCCGAGAGGTGTCCCGTGTCCGACTCTGACGATTCAGCGCAGCCCACCGAATTTCGCGCGGTGCGTTCGGGCGCGCCCATGAAGCGCCGGCTCGCGGCGATCCTCGCGACCGACGCCGTTGGCTACAGCCGGATGATGGCGGCGGACGAGGAAGGGACGATCCGCACCCTCGCCGCCCACCGCGCCGTCATCGACGGCATCATCCAGTACCACGACGGCCGAATCGTCGGCACCGCGGGCGACAGCGTGCTCGCGGAATTCGCGAGCCCGGTCGAAGCCGTGCGCTGCGCGATCGAAATCCAGGACGCGCTCAAGACGCGCAACGACAGCTTCCCCGAGGAGAAGCGCCTGCTCTTCCGCATCGGCATCAATCTCGGCGACGTCATGGTCAAGGGCGATGATCTCCTTGGCGACGGCGTCAACATCGCGGCGCGCCTCGAAGGCCTGGCCGAGCCCGGCGGGATTCTCGTCTCGAGCAGCGTCTACGATCAGATCTCCGGCAAGCTCTCGCTCAGCTTCACCGATCTCGGCGAGCAGACGCTGAAGAACATTCCGCGCGCCGTGCGCGCCTTTCGCGTGGCTCCCGGAACGGGCATCCCGACACCCCCGGCGAAGGCCCCCCGCGCGCGCGGCCTGTCCGCGGCGGCGCTCGCCGCGATCGTCGCTGCCGTGATCATCGTGGCCGGCCTCGGCGCCTATTTCGGCGGCGTATTCCCGCCCTCGAAGCCGCAGGACACGACGTCGGCGACGACGAAGCCCGCGGAAGGCGAGGTTGCGTTCTGGGAAAGCATGCGCGCCAGCACGGATCCTGCCGAGCTCGAAGCCTATCTCGCGAAATATCCGCAAGGCGCTTTCGTGGCCTTGGCGCGGGCGCGGCTCGAGAGCATCGCGGCCCAGCGCGCGGAGGAGAGCCGCCGGGCCGAGGAGACGCGGAAGAAAGCCGAAGCCGATGCTGTGAAAGCCAAGGCCGAAGCCGAGGCCGCGCGCAAGCAGGCCGAGGCGGACAAGGCCGCGTCGGCGAAAGCCAAGGCCGAGGCGGCCGCCCAACGCCCGCCGCAGACCGCGTCCGCATCGCCGGCCCAAGCCACGACGCGCTTCGACGGATCATGGGCGCCCGTCCAACGCTGCGAGCAGTTCGAGGACAATCCGCCTTATTCCACGCAGCTCCGTCCCATCCAAATTCATAACGGTCAGGTGACCATCCAACGCGGACAGCAAGGCACGAACGGATGGTACGTGATCAACGGCACGATCGGCGGGGACGGCGCCCTGGTCCTCGCGGGGTCCGGCGTCTCGGGCCTCAAGGGGTACC
>JBGPGW010000256.1:0-5049 GCA_041484095.1 Alphaproteobacteria bacterium
CGATGCCGGGCGGCCGCTGCTTTTTGATCTGGATACGGTCATGGCGGCCTCATCTCTTCCGACTGGAGAAAACCGACCCGCACATGTCGGCCATGTCGAATTGTGCGCTGCAATATTAACTATCTAGTACCCCTTCCGGCGTGCCGTCAACGAATTTTTGTGCTTTGCAGCATTTTCCCATGAATCCTTCGCTATTGCGGGATAAACGCGCCGGCCGGGCTTCATGGGGCCTGGTGCAATATTATTCGCCATCACCTCGGTTGATGATCCGCCAAATAAATTGGAACACTAATTAATGTATAGTCAAAGTTTATAGACACAGCCCGTTGTTTTAATTAGAATCTTTTTACTAATATGGGGTTCCTCCCATGAGGTTCCTAACGGGTGATTCATTGCGCCCGTGTACTATTTTCAGTGAGGGGTGCCGCTCCTGGCAGGGGGTGGCGGCCTCCGTCAAGCCAGGGGATGTCATGAACAGACTGATCCGTGCGCGAATTGTGTCGATGGTCCTGACCGTCCTGGCCACGGTCTTCATCTATACGTGTCTGACCGCGCCCGCCGATGCCCGCTCGAACCGACCCAAGCAGATCTCGAATGCGACCGGCACCGCCAAGACGGTCAAGGCGCCGGTCAAGCTGAGAACCGCGGCGGTCCGTGCCTCCGCCGCCGCCCGCGCCAGGGTTGCCGCCCGCGCCAAATCCGGCGAGGGAGCGCAGCGCTTCGCCACGCGGATTACCTCCTCGGCCATCGTGATCGATGCCGAAACCGGCGCAATCCTTCACGCCGTCAACCCCGATGTCCAGACCTACCCCGCTTCCCTCACCAAGATGATGACGCTTTATCTGACCTTCGAGGCGCTGCGCGCGAAGAAATTGGCGCTCAACACGCCGCTCTATGTCTCCGAATACGCATCGCAACAGTCCCCCACGAAGCTGAATCTCGACGAGGGCGATACGATCATGGTCGAAGATGCCATCCTCGGCCTCGTCACGAAATCGGCGAACGACGCCGCCGTGGTGCTCGCGGAGGAGATGGGGGGATCGGAGAGTGCATTCGCCCAGCACATGACGCGCAAGGCTCAGCAACTGGGCATGGAGAACACGGTCTTCCAGAACGCCTCGGGCCTACCCAATCGCGCCCAGGTGACGACGGCGCGCGACATGGTGATTTTGGCGCGGGCGCTCCATCGCGACTTTCCCGAGCGCTATCACTATTTCTCGCGCTCCGGCTTCGATTACCGCGGCCAGCACTATGCGAATCACAACCGTCTGCTCGGACGCTACGACGGCGTTGACGGGCTCAAGACCGGGTTCATCCGCGATTCCGGCTTCAATCTCGCCGCCTCGGCCGAACGCAACGGGCGACGCATCTTCGCGGTCGTGCTCGGCGGACACACCTCGTTCGCACGCGACCAGTACATGGTCTCTCTGCTGAACAAGGGCTTCCAGACGGCACCGACGGTTTCGGTGGCCCGTCTCCCCGTGCGTCCCGCGCCAGCGACCGCCCAGCCAAGCGCTGCGCCGGCGACCGTTCAGGCCAGTGCGGCGCCGGCGACCATCCCGCCAAGTGCCGCGACCGTGCCGGCCGAGCAGGGCGCGGGTGACGCCACTGGCGCCCGCGGCACGGAATCCCTCGTCAACGCGCCCGGCGAATGGGGCGTTCAGGTCGGGGCGTTCCAGCGCTATGTCCAGGCGCAGCTGACCGCCGCCCGCGCCGCCCGCGCCGCGCCGGACCTGCTCAATCAGGCATCGGCTGTCATCCTCCCGGTCGAAGCCGGCAAGGTCTCGATCTATCGCGCCCGGCTCGTCGGTCTCGCGACGAAGGAAAGCGCCGAGGAAGCCTGCCGCATTCTGCTGGAGCAACAGATGGAGTGCCGGGCCATCAACATGCAAGACAGCCCGGAGGTCGCCCGTCTCGGCGGGAATTAACCCCCGGCCGGACGTCTTCGTCGCGCGCGCCACGCCCTGAACGAAGGCAGCCTTTCCGGACCCGGGAAGGCACGCATCATCTCGGCGATGGCCGGAAGGACGCGGGCCTTATGGCGCCGCCGCCATTCCGCAAGCGACCAGTTCGACGCCAACGCCACCATGCGGCGGCTCGGAATGAAGACCCAAGCGGGCTTCGTCCTCTCTCCGGCAACCGTCACCCGCACCTCTTGCGTCTCGTAGCCGGCGTCTTCGTAGAAGAACAACCGCGCGACATCCAACGATCCGAGACCGGCAACGACCACGCCCGCCGTCCTGGCTTGGCGCCGCTCCGCGAGGATCGGGTAGAGCTTGCCCCGCGCCCGCGCGGGCCGATAGTGCTCGAGCACCGCCGGCCGGATCGCAGAGTCCGCCAGCGCGTGGCCGAAGACCAGCCGCTGCACATCCGCATCGAGAAGCGTGCCGTAGAAAAAAAACCGTGCCATGGGCGACCCCGCGACGCGACAGAGATCAGAACGCCGGCGGCTCGACGCCGCTGCGCTTCACCTGATCGACGAGCGTGCGTTTCAGGCGCGCGAGACCGTCCTCGGTGCGGGCCTCGCACCGTGCCACCAGGACGTCCTGCGTGTTGGATGCGCGAAGGAGCCACCAGCCGTCGGCGGTATCGACGCGCACCCCGTCGACGTCGTTGACCTTGGCCCGCGCCTCGAAGAGGCGCGCCTTGACTTCCTCGATCACCCGAAACTTGCGCGCCTCATC
This sequence comes from Alphaproteobacteria bacterium, assembly GCA_041484095.1. GTDB lineage: Bacteria > Pseudomonadota > Alphaproteobacteria > CADEGL01 > CADEGL01 > JBGPGW01. The sequence continues at coordinate 2,685 of JBGPGW010000256.1, forward strand.
GCAGGGAAAGCGCAGCTCGGGCGTATTGATCATTTTCGGCAGTCCGTCGCGAAGGGCCGCGAGACTGCCGCCCGATCGGCTGACCACGCCCAAGAGACGCACGGCGGCGTAGAGCGCATCGTCATAGCCGTAATACCGATCGGCGAAGAAGATGTGCCCGCTCATCTCGCCGGCGAGGGGGGCGCCCACCTCCGCCATCTTCGCCTTGATGAGCGAATGACCCGTCCGCCACATGAGCGGCTGTCCCCCCAGCCGCTCCACTTCGTCGAACAGCGCCTGGCTCGCCTTGACGTCCGCGATGATGGTGGCGCCGGGGCGCGATGCCAGCACGTCGCGCGCCAGCAGCATCATGATCTGATCGCCCCAGAGCACGCGCCCCTTCCCGTCGATCACGCCGATCCGGTCGCCATCGCCGTCGAAGGCGATGCCGAGGTCCAGCCGGTCCCTCGCGACGGCGTCTTGGAGCTGTTTCAGGTTCTCGAGCACCGTGGGATCCGGGTGATGGTTGGGAAAGAGTCCGTCGACCACCTCGTTGAGGAGTACATGCCGGCCCGGCAAGCGCGCGGCGAGGGCCGCCATCGCGGGACCGGCGACGCCGTTGCCCGCGTCCCAGCCGACCGCAAGCGGCCGGTCGCCGTCGTAATCCACGAGGAGGCGCTCGACATAGGCGTCGAAAACGTCCCTGCGCTCGAACGAGCCCGACCCCGATTCGAAGGCTCCCGCCGCCGCGATCTCGCCGAGGGCGCGAATCGCCTGGCCGTAGAACGCGCCGCCCATACCCAGCATCTTGAAGCCGTTGTAGTGAGGCGGATTGTGCGACCCCGTGACCATCACGCCCGCATCGGCGCCGAGATGCTTGACCGCGAAGTAAAGCATGGGCGTCGGGCCGAGACCGATGCCGACGACATCCACCCCGGAAGAGCGAAGCCCCTCGATGAGCGCCTGCTCGAAGACGGGGGAACTTTCGCGCCCGTCATAGCCGACGGCGACGCGCCGGCCGCCGTCCCGGCGCGTCACCGTCCCGAAGGCGCGTCCGAGCGCACGCGCATCCGCGGGCGAGAGCGTCTCGCCGACGATGCCGCGCACGTCGTACTCGCGCAGGATGGTCGGGTGAAAGCGGTGAACCATCGCCGCGTCAGCGTCCCGGCGGCGGCCGCCCGATCGAGCGGTAGTCGAAGCCGGCGGCGGCCATCTCGCCGGGATTGTAGATGTTGCGGAGATCGATGAAGACCGGGCGCCGGAGCAGCGCCTTGGCGCGCGCGAGATCGAGCGCACGGAACTCGTTCCACTCGGTGATGATCACGACCGCATCGGCGCCTTCCATGGCCTGATAGGCGTCCGCGCACCACTCGACGCCGTCGAGCAGCTTTTGCGCCTCGGTCATCCCGGCCGGGTCGAACGCCCGCACCGCGGCACCCGCCGCGATGAGGCCGGGAACGATGACGAGGCTCGGCGCCTCGCGCATGTCGTCCGTATTGGGTTTGAAGGTGAGGCCGAGAACCGCGATGGTCCGCCCCTCGAGCGACCCGCCGCAGGCCTCGACGATCTTCTCGACCATGCGGTGCTTGCGCGATTCATTGACGTCCGCCACCGCTTCGACGATGCGGACGGGAGCGCCCGCCTCGCGCGCCGTGCGCGCCAGCGCGAGCGTGTCCTTGGGAAAGCACGAGCCGCCATAGCCGGGACCGGCATGGAGGAACTTGCGTCCGATCCGCCCGTCGAGCCCCATGCCGCGCGCGACGTCGTGGACATCGGCCCCGAGCCGCTCGCACACATCGGCGATCTCGTTGATGAAGGTGATCTTGGTCGCAAGGAAGGCATTGGCGGCGTATTTGATCAACTCCGAGGTCTCGAGCGTGGTGAAGAGAATCGGGGTCTCGATGAGATAGAGCGGCCGATAGATCGCGTGCAAGACCTCACGGGCCCGATCCGATTCGACGCCGATGACGACGCGATCGGGCCGCATGAAGTCGCCGATCGCGGAGCCTTCGCGCAGGAATTCCGGATTGGACGCGATGTCAAAGGACGCGGCGGGTCGCGCCTCGTGTCCGATGCGGGCAATTTCGCGGCTGGTGCCGACGGGCACCGTCGATTTGGTGACGATCACCGTGTAGCCGGTCAGCGCCGCGGCGATCTCGCGTGCCGCGGCGTAAACATAGGTCAGGTCCGCGTGCCCATCGCCCCTCCGGCTCGGAGTCCCGACCGCGATGAAGACCGCCTCTGCCTTGTCGACGGCACGGCCGATGTCGGCGGTGAACGACAGGCGCCCGGCGCGCATGTTCGTGGCCATGAGCGGCTCGAGGCCCGGCTCGTAGATCGGCGCTTCGCCACGCTTGAGACGATCGAGCTTCGAGGCATCCTTCTC
>JBGPGW010000257.1:0-5033 GCA_041484095.1 Alphaproteobacteria bacterium
CGTTCAACCCAACATCAACCAGGCGCATAAATGGCGCAGCGATTTGCGCGAGGCCAATGTCCGCGCCCTTCTCGATCTGACGGGCCAGCACGGCCTCGACGGAATCACCCATGTCATATGGCCGGAGACGGCGGTTCCCTACGTCCTCGCGAATGAACCGGTCCTGCGCCGCATCATCGCGTCCGCGGCACCGCCGCACGGGCTCGTGATCACGGGAACGGTGCGAACGGCCAGCCAAGTCGGGGCGCCTTTTCAGGCCTGGAATTCGCTTCAGGCGCTCGATTCGAGCGGCACCATCGTCGGGTCCTACGACAAGTTTCACCTGGTGCCCTTCGGCGAGTACGTGCCGTTGCGCAGGTTCCTCCCGATCAACAAGATCACTTCCGGCGGGACCGATTTCTCCGCCGGCCCCGGGCCGCAAAGCGTCGTATTGCCAGGCTTGCCGCCGGTCAGCCCGCTGATTTGCTATGAAGTCATATTCCCCGGCGAAGTCGCCGATCGGCGGAATCGCCCGGCCTGGCTCCTCAACGTCACGAACGATGCCTGGTACGGCAGGACGGCGGGCCCGCATCAGCATTTCGCGATCGCGCGGGTAAGAGCGGTCGAGGAAGGCGTGCCCTTGGTTCGCTCGGCCAACACGGGGATTTCCGGCGTCATCGATCCCTATGGGCGGGTCGTCGGCCGGCTGGCCTTGGGCACCAAGGGTATTCTCGACGTGGAGCTCCCTCTGGCACTGCCGGCATCAACGATCTACGCGCAATTCGGAAACTGGATCGCCTTGGCCATCGGCGCGGCCGTCGCCCTCGCGGCGTATCTATGCGGCCGACGGTCGGCGGCCCATCGGCCTTAGCGGCAAATCCCACATTCTTTGACGAGCCCAAACGGCTTGACGATGTTGCACAAGATTGCGACAAGTTTGTGCATCGTCAGCCTTGGCGCACGGTTCGGACGATCGGAACAACTGGTCGGCCCCGTGCGCCTGATAAATGATCCGAGTCTCTCTCCATTCTTGTTCAAGGAGCCATGACCGTGCCAAGGGGGAGTTACGTATTCACGAGCGAGTCCGTTTCGGAAGGCCATCCCGATAAAGTTTGCGACCGGATTTCCGACTCGATCGTCGATGCGTTTCTGGCCGCTGATTCCGCGTCGCGCGTGGCCTGTGAAACGCTGGTGACGACAAACCGGATCGTCATCGCCGGTGAGGTTCGCGGGCCGCGCAGCCTCGTCAGCAAGAACGGCGAGGTCAAAAAGGAAAAGATCGAAGCCATCGCGCGCAAGGCGGTGAAGGACATCGGATACGAACAAAAGGGCTTTCATTGGAAGAAAGCCAAGGTCTCCATTTATCTTCACAGCCAGTCCGCGGACATCGCCATCGGCGTCGACGCGAAGGGCAACAAAGACGAAGGTGCCGGCGATCAAGGCATCATGTTCGGTTATGCCTGCGACGAAACGCCGGAACTGATGCCCGCGCCGATCCATTATGCGCACGGCATCCTTCGGGTCTTGTCGGAAGCGCGCCGAGCGGGACTTGAGCCGCTCCTCGGCCCCGATGCCAAGAGCCAGGTTACGCTTGAATATGTGAATGGACGGCCGGCGCGAACGACCGCGATCGTGCTCTCGACCCAGCACGCGGAAAAATGGACGCGCGGTCCCAAGGCCGGAAAGGACGTCGATCAGGACGAGGTGCGCGAAATCGTCGAACCCTATGTCCGAAAAATCCTGCCCGAAGGCTGGATGTGCCCGCGGGACCGTTTCTACGTCAATCCGACCGGCAAGTTCGTCATCGGGGGCCCCGATGGCGATGCCGGCCTCACCGGGCGCAAGATCATCGTCGACACCTATGGCGGTGCCGCACCCCATGGCGGCGGTGCGTTTTCGGGAAAAGACCCGACCAAAGTCGACCGCTCAGCGGCGTATGCCGCACGGTATCTCGCGAAGAACGTCGTCGCGTCCGGGCTTGCCTCACGGTGCACGATTCAATTGAGTTATGCGATCGGCGTGTCGCATCCGCTCTCGGTCTATGTCGACACCCATGGCACGGGGCAGGTCGACGAAGATAAATTGTCGACTGTATTGCGTGATGTCATGGACCTGAGCCCGCGCGGCATACGAGAGCATCTGGCCCTGAACAAACCGATCTACGCTCGAACGGCCGCTTATGGCCATTTCGGACGCGCGCCCGAGCCGGACGGCGGATTCTCCTGGGAGCGGCTTGATCTGGTCAGCGACCTGCGCTCGGCGTTCAACGGGATTTGATTCGAGCCAATGGACGGGGCTGAGCGCGGGCCTGCGCATCCTCGTCCACAGCGTCGTGGCCGCCGACGGGGCCGGCGCCTTCGTTCCGGCCGTCAAAATCTTCTTGAATCGCTCCTCCCGAGGTTAACGATCGGGCCGCTGCCGCCGGCAGGGCAGCTTGCCCCTCATCGACTGTTCGACATCGACTGTGACGATGTGTGGCTTGAGGTCGGTTTCGGGGCTGGCGAACACTTGGCCGTCCAGGCCAGGGCGAACCCGCGCGTTGGATTTCTGGGAGCCGAGCCCTATATCAATGGGATAGCGAGCCTTCTCAACACGATCGCGGCCGACGGTCTTGGCAATATCCGTCTTTGGCCGGAGGAGGGCGAGCCCCTGCTGGAGGCGCTAAGCGCCGGGTCGATCGGTCGTGCCTTCGTTCTTTTTTCGGATCCGTGGCCGAAAGCACGCCACCACAAGAGGCGCTTCATCGGCACGCGGATTGTCGACGGGTTTGCCCGAATACTTAGGGATGGTGGTGAGTTACGGGTCGCCACCGACGATGCCGGCTATGTTTCATGGATACTGAGCCATGTCCTCGCTCACCCGGCCTTCGAATGGACGGCTCGAACGCCGGCGGATTGGCGGTTAAGGCCGCCCGATTGGCCTCAGACGCGGTACGAGACCAAGGCTCGCGCCGCCGGCCGGCCGGCGTTCTTCTTGCGGTTTCGCCGTCGGTTCAGATAAACAGCTTGCCGGAGATCGGCCTTTGGCGGTACTTTTTGAGCAATTACAGCACCCAAATATCGGTTGATCGGCTAAATCAGCCACGGCGAGGGTGGGCCAATGGCCCACCTTTATTGTTTATGGGCATGCGCGGGCGAAAGCCGGAGCAGACCCAAGCGTGGGCGGACCAATACGACGGCAGACGTGAGCGCACTGGAACGGATTGAACGGACAATCGCACCCTCGGTCGAGGCGATGGGGTATGAGATCGTCCGCGTGCGCCTGTCGGGCGGGCATCGCCAGACTCTCCAGGTGATGGCGGAGCGGCGCGACGGGCAAGCCATGTCGGTCGACGACTGCGTCGAATTGAGCCGTGCCATTTCGGCGTTTCTCGACGTCGAGGACCCCTTGCCGGGGTCTTACTTGCTTGAGGTGAGTTCGCCTGGCCTCGATCGGCCGCTCGTTCGCCGGCAGCATTTCGAGCGGTTCGCCGGGCACGAGGCCAGAATCGAGTTGAGCCATCCGCTCGACGGCCGGCGACGGTTCCGCGGCCGATTGATCGGGGTCGAGGGCGAAGACGTGCGGGTTGTCGTGGAAGGGCAGGAAGTCAAGTTGCCGCTGGAAGCCATCAGTTCCGCCAAATTGGTTCTGACGGACGATCTTCTGGCCGCAGCGCAACGACGGGAGCGGACATAGCAGTCATGGCGGCGGAAGCGATTGATCAAATTCAGCGTCTTGAGCTGTTGCAGGTGGCCGATGCTGTCGCGCGGGACAAGAGCATAGACCGCGAGGAAGTCATCGTGGCCATGGAGCAGGCCATCCAGAAGGCCGGGCGCTCGAAATACGGGCACGAACACGATATCCGCGCGCAGATCGACCGCAAGACGGGCGAGATCAAGCTCTTCCGGTATCGCGAAGCGGTGGAGACCGTCGAGAACGAGGCAACGCAGCTGATCTTGAAGGATGCGCAGCGTTTCGATCCGAGCGTCGAGATCGGCGGGTTCATCATCGATCCGCTGCCGCCGATCGATTTTGGGCGCGTGGCCGCCCAGACCGCGAAACAGGTCATCGTGCAGAAGGTTCGCGAGGCGGAGCGGCAGCGGCAGTTCCTCGAATATCGCGACCGCGTCAGCGAGATCGTCCATGGGTTGGTGAAGAGGATCGAGTTCGGCAACATCCTGGTCGATCTTGGCCGCGCCGAAGCGATCATTCGACGCGAGGAGCTGATCCCGCGAGAGACGTTCAGGCAGGGCGACCGGGTGCGCGCGTACATCGAAGACGTACGCGAGGAGCCGCGAGGCCCGCAGATCTTCCTGTCGAGAACGCATCCGCAGTTCATGGCCAAGCTGTTCGCGCAGGAAGTGCCTGAAATTTACGATGGAATCATCGAGATCAAGGCCGTGGCCCGCGACCCCGGCAGCCGCGCCAAGATCGCCGTGCTCTCTCACGATTCAAGCATCGATCCGGTCGGCGCGTGCGTCGGCATGCGCGGCAGCCGCGTGCAGGCCGTCGTGGGCGAACTCCAAGGCGAGAAGATCGATATCATCCCATGGTCGGCCGATCCCGCGACGTTTGTCGTCAATGCGCTGGCGCCTGCGGAAGTCACCAAGGTCGTTCTCGACGAAGAAGCGCACCGAATCGACGTGATCGTTCCCGACGAGCAGTTGAGCCTTGCGATCGGCAGGCGTGGACAGAATGTGCGCCTCGCGTCCCAGCTGACGGGTTGGGAGATCGACATCATGACCGAAGCCGAAGAGTCTGAGCAGCGAACGACAGAGTTCCGTGAACGCTCCCAGACGTTCATCGACGCGCTCGATGTCGACGACGTCATCGCGCACTTGCTCGTGACCGAGGGTTTCTCGACGGTCGAGGACGTGGCATTCGTGCCGCTTGAGGATATGGCGTCGATCGAAGGATTCGACGAGTCTATCGCGACCGAACTCAAGGAGCGTGCCCAAAAGTTCATTGCCGAACGAGAAGAGGCGCTATTGAAGCGTTGCAAGGAACTCGGCGTGAGCGAGGAACTTGCGGCCGTTCCAGGCCTCGACACCGCGATGGTGGTCGCCTTGGGCGAG
>JBGPGW010000258.1:0-5023 GCA_041484095.1 Alphaproteobacteria bacterium
TAAGCTCCCACGGGCCCGGCGTCGCGGAGATGAAGATCGTCTCGGGGCGCATCGTCTCCCATTCCTCGAATTTGAGCGGACGGTTGTCCATGCAGGAGGGGAGGCGGAAGCCGTGTTCGGCGAGCGTCGACTTCCGCGCGAAGTCGCCCCGGTACATGCCGTTCAGCTGCGGCACCGTGATGTGGCTTTCATCGACCACGAGGAGCGCGTTCTTCGGCAGATATTCGAACAAGGTCGGCGGCGGCTCGCCGGGTTTGCGCCCCGTGAGATAGCGCGAGTAGTTCTCGATGCCGGCGCAGGCGCCCGTGGCCACGATCATCTCGAGGTCGAACGTCGTGCGCTGTTCGAGACGTTGCGCCTCGAGAAGGCGGTTGGCGGCGCGCAGCTCTTCGAGCCTTACCTTCAAATCGATCTTGATTTGCTGTGCGGCCTGCTGAAGCGTCGGCACCGGCACGACGTAGTGGCTTGCGGCATAGACCTTGACGCGGTCGAGCACGGCACCCTTCGTTCCCGTCAGCGGGTCGAACTCGGTGATCGATTCGATCTCGTCGCCGAAGAGCGAGAGGCGCCAGGCCCGGTCGTCGAGATGCGCCGGAAACAGCTCGACCACGTCGCCCCGCGCGCGGAACGTGCCGCGATGGAAGCTCGCGTCGTTGCGCTGGTATTGGAGATCGACGAGCTTCTTCAGCAGAAGCGACCGGTTGATGATTTGCCCCTTGCCGAGCGAGATCGCCATGCCGGAATAGCTCTCCGGCGAGCCGATGCCGTAGATGCACGACACGCTGGCCACGATCACGACGTCGTCGCGCTCGAGCAAGGACCGCGTCGCGCTGTGGCGCATGCGGTCGATCTGCTCGTTGATGGTGGCTTCCTTCTCGATGTAGGTGTCGGTCCGCGGCACATAGGCTTCGGGCTGGTAGTAGTCGTAGTAGGAGACGAAATACTCGACCGCGTTATCGGGGAAGAACGACTTCATCTCGCCGTAGAGCTGGGCGGCGAGCGTCTTGTTGGGCGCGAGGACGAGCGTCGGGCGGTGCACGCGCGCGATCACATGCGCGATGCTGAAGGTCTTGCCCGAGCCCGTGACGCCCAGCAGCACCTGGTCGCGTTCGCCCGCGCGGAGGCCCTTGACCAGCGCCTCGATGGCTTGCGGTTGATCGCCCGCGGGCTCGAAACTTGAGACGAGCTTGAACGGAATGCCGCTTTCCGGCCGCTCGGCGGCTTGGCCCTCGGCCGTGCCCGCACGGGCCGCCGCCTCGCTCTCCGCGTTGTCCATCCGTGCTGTTTTCATGGCTGATACCGTATATTCATCCGGGCCTGGCCGAAAGGCCAGCACCGCCAAGCCGGCGCGGGCACTTTCGCTCGTCGCCGTCATTCGTTAGCGTCCGGCCGTTAGCGTCCGGCCCGGCGTGGCGCGTGTTATGACGAAAGGCATAGAACGCCCGTGATCGAGTGGTTGAGCAGCCCCGAAATTTGGATCGCGCTCGCGACCTTGACCCTGCTCGAGGTCGTCCTCGGCATCGACAACGTGATCTTCCTGTCGATCATCACGGGGCGCCTGCCGCGTGAGCGCCAACGCCAGGCCCGGCGGATCGGGCTCGGCCTGGCGCTCGTCTTCCGTCTCGCGGCACTCGGCGGTCTCACCCGGCTCATCGGGTTGACCGCGCCGGTCTTCGCGATCGGCGAGCAGGTCGTGTCGTGGCGCGACATCATCCTTCTCGCGGGCGGCTTGTTCCTCCTGTGGAAGGGCACGGAGGAGATTCACCATGAGACGGAGGGGGCCGGTGCGGATCCGCGCCGTGACGTGATCAAGACCGGCTTCGCCGCCGTCGTGGCGCAGATCGTCGTCCTCGACGTCGTGTTCTCGCTGGATTCGATCCTGACCGCCATCGGTCTTTCGCGCGATCTCGCGGTCATGGTCGTCGCCGTGTGCATCGCGATCTTCATCATGCTGATGGCGGCGGAGCCCGTCGGCGCCTTCGTCAACCGGCACCCATCGGTCAAGATGCTGGCGCTCGCCTTTCTTCTCCTGATCGGCGTGGCGCTCGTGGCGGATGCGCTGCATTTCGAGATTCCGCGCGGCTATCTCTACTTTGCCGTCGCCTTCTCGGCTGGTGTCGAGACGCTCAATCTGTGGGCCGCTTCGCGCCGCCGCCGGCGCGGGGCTGTGGCGCCGGGGCCGCCGGATGTGCCGCGTCGGCGATAGGCCGCGCCCTTGCGCCCCTCCGGGGCCCATCGTAGGGTGCCGTCCGTTCAAAACCCATCCCAAGGAATTGGTGCGCCCATGTCCTTCATTGCCGAGCGGTTGAGCCGCGTCAAACAGTCGCCGTCGATCGTCATGACGCAGAAGGCCCGCGACATGCGCGCGCAGGGCCGCGACGTGATCTCCCTCTCCGCGGGCGAGCCGGATTTCGACACGCCCGACAACATCAAGGAAGCCGCGATCCGCGCGATCCGCGCCGGCGACACGAAATACCCGCCGGTCGACGGCACCGTCGCGCTCAAGGCGGCCATCGTCGCCAAGTTCAAGCGTGAAAACGGCCTCGACTACAAGCCGAGCCAGGTCACGGTCGGCACCGGCGGCAAGCAGGTCATCTATAACGCGATGATGGCGACGCTCGATCCCGGCGACGAAGTCGTCATTCCCGCGCCCTACTGGGTGTCCTATCCCGACATGGCGCTGATGGCTGGCGGCACGCCCGTTTTCGTGAATTGTCCGCAGAACAACGGCTTCAAGATGCTGCCGCAGCATCTCGATGCCGCGATCACGCCGAAGACGAAATGGCTGATCCTCAACTCGCCCTCGAACCCGACGGGGGCCGCCTACACCGCGAAGGATCTCCGCGCGCTCGCCGACGTGCTGCTGAAGCACCCGAACGTCTGGATCCTGACCGACGACATGTACGAGCATCTCGTCTACGACGATTTCAAGTTCGCCACGATCGCGGAGGTCGAGCCGAAGCTCTATGAGCGCACGCTCACCATGAACGGCGTGTCGAAGGCGTATTGCATGACGGGCTGGCGCATCGGCTACGCGGCCGGGCCCGAGCCCCTCATCAAGGCCATCGCCAAGGTACAGGGACAGAGCACTTCGGGTCCGGCCTCGATCAGCCAGGCCGCGTCCGTCGAGGCGCTCAACGGTTCGCAGGCTTTCATCGCGGCCAACAACAAAATCTACAAGGAACGCCGCGACTTGGTCGTTTCCATGCTCAGCCAGGCCAAGGACATCACCTGCCACCGTCCGGAGGGCGCGTTCTATGTCTATCCGTCGATCGCGGGCCTGATTGGCAGGACAACGCCGCAGGGCAAGCGCATCGGGAACGACGAGGACTTCGTGAACTACATCCTGGAGACCGAGGGTGTCGCGGCGGTCCATGGCGCGGCCTTCGGCCTGTCGCCGCATTTCCGCGTCTCCTACGCGACCTCGACGACGCTGCTCGAGGACGCGTGCAAGAGAATCCAGCGCGCCTGCGCGGCGTTGTCGTGACGGCAGGACGGATCCGACGAAGCCAATGGGGAGAGGTATGATGAAACGTGTCGATGTCTGGTTCATTGGAGCGGCGATCGTTTACGGCCTTTTCGGCATGTCGTTCGGAATCTGGGTGGGGATAACGCAGGCCTTCGAGAACCAGCATCTCCACGCGCACATCAATCTCGTCGGCTGGGTGTCCATGATGCTCTTCGGCCTGGTCTACCGCTCATTCCCCGCGATGCGGGAGGGGCGGCTGCCGGTGGTCCATTTTTACGTCGCCAATGCAGGCTACATCATCTTCATGATCGGCATTCTGCTGGTGCGCCTCGATCCCACCATGCTGCCGCCGGTGGTGATCGGGTCGATGTTGACGGTGCTCTCGATGATCCTGTTCCTCGTCGGCTTCCTGCGCGGCTGCTGCAAGGCCTGAGCAGCCGGCCATGAAGATCGCGGTCGTGGGAGCCGGCGGGGTCGGCGGCACCTATGGCGCGCGGTTGGCCGAGACCGGCCACGAGGTTCATATCGTCGCGCGGGGCGCGCATCTCCAGGCGATTCGCGCGAGGGGGCTCCGCGTCGAGGGCGCGCGCGGCGTCACGGTGATCGAGCCGGCATCCGCGACAGACGATCCCCAGGCGATCGGTCCCGTCGATCTCGTTCTCTTTTGCGTGAAGCTCTGGGACACCGAGCAGGCGGGCCTATTGTGCCGGCCGCTTCTGGGGGCCGACACGGCGGTGCTCACGCTCCAGAACGGCGTCGATGGCCCGGACATTCTGTCGCGGATTCTCGACGCCCGCCATGGGATGGCCGGGGCGACCAGCATCTTCGCGACGATCGCGTCGCCAGGCGTGATCGAGCAGCCCGATCCCATCGAGCGCATCATCTTCGGCGAACTCGACGGCCGAATCACGCCGCGCGCCGAAGCGATCCGCGCCGCGGGCGAGGGCGCGGGGATCGAGATGGTGCTGACGGAGCGGGTCCGGGTCGAGCTGTGGCGGAAATTCGTCTACCTGACCGCGCTGTCCGGCATGACATGCTATACGCGCGGGCCCATCGGTCCGGTCCGGGACAATCCGGAGACGCTCCGGATGCTCCGGGACGCGATGGCGGAGGCGATCGCCGTCGGGCTTGCCAAGGGCGTGGCGCTGCCGCCCGGCCTGCTGGAGGAGCGCATGGGCCTGGCCTTGGGCCTCGCGCCGACGATGCGGGCCTCCATGCTCCATGACCTCGAACACGGCAATCGCCTCGAATTGCCATGGCTTTCGGGGGCGGTCGTGCGCATGGGGGAGGAGACGGGCGTGCCCACGCCCACGCACCGCCGGATCTCGGAGGCGCTTCGGCCATATGCCAATGGGGCAGCACGCCCCAGCGCATGAGAGAATCCCCCTTGTCACGGCGGGGGGCGTGCTGGGAACATAGCGGACGGCAGCTGCGAGAACCGACGCCTGAACGACCCGGGTCAATCGAGCGACATCCGGACCATGGCCGAGGGGGCGCATTGCGACGGCTTGGTAATGCGGCCCACCTGCCGCGGCGGCGCGGAGGAGCAGGGCA
>JBGPGW010000259.1:0-5012 GCA_041484095.1 Alphaproteobacteria bacterium
CTCGGAAAGATAGTGGCCGTTCTCCGGGCCGATGCGTTTTGCGTGATCGCCGAGATCGATCTGAATGAAATAATTGCCGCCGAACGCGATATCGGCTTGCACGCGCCCGATACCCGGCAGATCGATCGGAATGTCGCGCTCCGCGACATAGCACGGGACGTTCTCGAACCGCGTCCATTCGGTCGACGTATCGTTCGAGGCGACTTCGGCCGTCACCGGGCCGGCGGTCGTCTCGAAGCGGATCGTCGTGCGCGATCCCGTCGCGGGGGCGAGGCCGTGCGAAACCATCGCCATCCCGAGCGCGACCGTTCCGTGTCCGCACATGTCGTGAAAGCGCGTGCTGTCCATCCAGACCATGCCGGCGTCGTAGTCGGGGGAGGAGGGCGGCGTCACGAACACGCCGAACATGTTCTTGTGCCCGCGCGGCTCGCTCATCAGCGCCTTGCGCAGCCAGTCGTATTTCTCCTGCAGGAACTTGCGCTTGCCGAGGATGTCGAGACCGGGGGGATAGGGGATGCCGGCGTGCACGATGCAGGTCGGCTCGCCCTCCGTGTGGGTGTAGATGCAGTCGATGTAATGAGTCCTCAACATCGCGACGCTCCTGGGATTCCGTGCTCGGACGCGGTCATACTAACCAGGGTGGAGGCGGCTCCCAAGCCTCGCGTGCCGGCCATGCGCCGCCGGATCAGAACCGGCCCGGACGCAGCGGTGCCGCATCGACGGGGGGCTCCGTGCCGGCCGTCATGGCGGCGACGATTTCCGCGGTCACGGCGCCAAGCGTGAGGCCGAGATGGCCATGGCCGAAGGCGCAGATGATTCGGGGATGGTTTGTGAGCGGCCCGATGATCGGAAGCGAATCGGGGGTCGAAGGGCGGTGGCCCGTCCATCGGACGGCGTCCTTGCCGTCGAGGCCCGGCAGGAGGGCTCTGGCGGGCTCGAGAAAGTGATCGGCGCGCCGCCAATTGGGCGGTGCGTTGAGGCCCGCGAACTCGGCCGTGCCGGCCAGACGCAAGCCGCCCGCCAAGGGGGTCATCACGAATCGGTGGTCGCCCGCCCGGACGGGCCGGCGGAGCTGCACGCCGGGACGGGGCAGCATGAGGTGGTAGCCGCGCTCTGACTCGAGGGCGATGCGGGCGCCGAGCGGCTCCACCAGCGCCTTCGACCAGATGCCGGCCGTGATCACGATTCGCTCGAAACGCTGGGATCCCGCGTCGCTGTCGGTTTGAGGACGGCCATCGGAATCGAGGCGGAGCCCGCGCACGCGCTCGCGGCGGATCACGCCGCCTTCGCGCGTGAATGCCTCCGCCAATTCGGCGGACAGCGTCGCGGGGTCGATGCAATGAGCGACATCGGGATAGAACAAGGCGTCGAGCAGGCCGCGTGCGAGCGCCGGCTCGAGTTGGGGCAGCTCGGCGGCTGCGATGCGCTCGACGCGCACGCCGTGACGGCGCTGAAGCGCGACCTCCGTTTCCATCGCGGCCAATTTCTTGGGATCGCGGAAGACCTGAAGGACCCCCTCGCGTTTGAGAAGCCGCGCGCTCGCCTGGGGGCCGAGAAGGCTTTGCCAGGATTCAATCGAGCGGCCGACGAGGGCGACGAGCGTGCGCGCGATGCGGTCGGTCTCGCGCGGCGTGCTTGCGGCGAGAATCCTGAGGAACCATGGCAGCATCGACGGCAGGTGGCGCCAGCGGAATGCCAACGGCCCGAGCGGGTCGAGCAGCATCTCCGGTATCTGCTTCCAGAATCCCGGCATGGCCAACGGAACGACGAAGCTCGTCGCGATGAGCGCGGCGTTGCCGAAAGAGGTCATGCTGCCGGGCGGCTCCGGATCGAAGAGGCAGACGTCATCGCCGCGCCGGCGCAGATTGAGAGCGGTCGCGAGGCCGACGACCCCGGCGCCGATGACGGCAACCCGCTCGGCCTTGTTTCTGCGGGCAGTCGGAAGCGGTTCTGTCATTGCGATTTCCACTGTGTCTTCGGTCGCCGGCGATGCGTTGGGAGCGACGGGGATGGCCGTGATCAGGATGCGCCCTCATGTGGCACGTCCGCCATTCCCGTTGCAATGTCGAAGAAGGCCCTAATTCCGGCGAATTGACGCCTGCCTGCGAGGCAGACAACGTACTCCCCGACATCGAGGGCCGCATCGCCGATCGTGAGGCGCGCGAAGCGGGGGTCGCGGGTGAATTCGCGATCGAAGGCGACGCCGATGCCGAACCCGGCGGCGACGGCTTCGCGGACCGCCTCGCGGCTCTGGATGACCAGGACGGTGCCGAGCCGGATTCCGGATGCGTGATGCGCGGCATCGAAAACTTCGCGGGTCACGGAGCCGGGTTCCCGCAAGACCATGTCGCGGCCCTCGAGATCCCTGAACGCGATCACGCGCCGCGCGGCCCAGGGGTGGCGCTTCGGCACGAAGAGGACCAGGCGATCGCGCCGGTAGGGTAGAACGTGGAACTGTTCATCGGCCGGGTTCTTTGCGGTTACGCCGACATCGGCGCGATAGTCGATGAGATCGGCCAGAACCTCGTCCGAATTGCCGACATTGAGCGACAGAACGGCGTCGACATGCCGTCGCTTGATCTCGGCCATGATCGGAAGGGCGTGGACCGCGTTGTCGGCGCTGATCCGGAGCGACCCGATGACCCGATCCTCTGCGCCCAAAAGCAATGCTTCCGCATCCCCCTCGAGCGCGAACAGCCGTTCCGTGATCGTGCGAAGCGCGCCGCCGAGAGGGGTCAATTGAACGCCACGCCCCCGCCGCTCGAAGAGCCGGACGCCGAAATCGGATTCGAGCGCCTTCACCTGCCCCGACAGATTCGGCTGGCTCAGCCCTGCCGCACGCGCGGCGCGGGTGAAGCTGCCCTCGCATGCGACGAGGTGAAAAGCCCGGAGATGGCTGCGGTTCATCGGCGCTCTCAATATATAAGTAATATTTATATATCATATCAAAAACATATATTGGACTGATTATATGAGCGGCCCCTAGCATTTCACCCGCGCCCGAGAGGCGACGCGTCTTTCGTTCCCCGGACAGAGAGCCCTCGACCATGTCGGACAGCGCCAAAACCGAGACCGGCGACCCCATCCTCCTCACGCCCGGCCCGCTCACGACATCGCGCACCGTCAAGGCCGCGATGCTGCACGATTGGGGATCGCGCGACGCGACTTTCATTCGAATCAACCAAGAGGTCTTGGAGCGGATCGCCGCGATCGCCGGCGGAGCGGGGAGCCATGTCACGGTTCCCATGCAGGGAAGCGGCACCTTCGCGGTGGAGGCCATGCTCACCTGTTTCGTGCCGCGCGACGGCAAGGTGGTGATTCTGGTCAATGGCGCCTATGGCAAGCGGGCGGCAAAGATTTGCCGCTATGCCGGGCGCGCGCATGTCGTGCTCGAATCCCCCGAGGACCGGACGCCGGATCTTGCCGCTCTCGATGCGATGCTCGGCCGCGATGGCGCGATCACTCATGTCTTCGCCGTTCACGTCGAGACGACGAGCGGCATCCTCAACCCGATCGAGGACATCGCAGCCATCGCCCGACGGCATGGGCGGCGCCTTCTCGTCGATTCGATGAGCGCCTTCGGTGCGCTTTCGATCGATGTGCGGGCGCTCGGCGCCGATGCGCTCGCCGCCTCCAGCAACAAGTGTTTCGAAGGCGTGCCGGGGATGGGGTTCGTCGTGTGCGAGAAAAGCGCGCTCGAGCGAACGAAAGGCAACGCGACCGCGCTGTGCTTCGATCTCCTCGACCAGTGGCAGGTCATGGAGACGACTCGGCAGTGGCGCTTCACGCCGCCGATCCACGTGATCGTCGCCCTTCACCAGGCGATCGAGGAGCACGCGGCGGAAGGCGGAGTTTCCGGACGCGGCGCCCGCTATACCGCCAATTGGAGGGCGCTCGTCGAGGGCATGCGCGCGCTCGGCTTCGAGACACTCCTGCCCGACCGGCTTCAGGCGCCGATCATCGTCACGTTCCGCATGCCGAGCGACCCCGGGTTCGTGTTTCAGACGTTCTACGACAAGCTCAAATCGCGCGGCTACGTCATCTATCCCGGCAAGTTGACGGTCGCCGATTCCTTCCGCATCGGCTGCATCGGCCGGCTCAACGTCGAGCACATGCAGGGAGCACTTGCGGCGGTGCGGGTCGTGCTGGGCGAAATGGGTGTCGCCCACGGCGGCGCGCAGCGGGCGGCGTAGGCGGAGAGGTACATGGACAGCGTCACGGTGAATGGACGGCGCTACCGGCGGCCCAGGCGGCCGGTCGTCATCCTGTGCATCGACGGCTCCGAGCCCGGCTACATCGAGGCGGCGGTTTCGGCCGGGCGCGCGCCCTTCTTCGCGCGCGCGCTGCGGGACGGGACCAATCGCCTCGCGGATTGTGTGATCCCGAGCTTCACCAATCCCAACAACCTTTCGATCGTCACCGGCGTGCCGCCCTCCGTTCACGGCATCTGCGGCAATTATTTCTTCGACCGGGACGCCGGCGCCGAAGTGATGATGAATGACCCGAAATTCCTCCGCGTGGACACGATCTTCAAGGCGTTCCAGGACACGGGCGCACGGATCGCGATCGTGACCGCCAAGGACAAGCTGCGGCGTCTCCTGGGGCACGGCCTGTCGATCGGGCCCGGCGGTGCCGTGTGCTTTTCGTCCGAACACGCCGATCAGGCCAGCATCGAGGAGAATGGCATCGAAAACGTGCTGCCGTTCGTCGGGCTGCCGCTGCCGGATGTCTACAGCGCGGCGCTCAGCGAATTCGTGCTGGCGGCCGGTGTCGCCCTCATGGCGCGCGACCGGCCCGACCTCATGTACCTGTCGACCACCGATTACATCCAGCACAAGCACGCCCCGGGCACGCCGGTGGCGAACGACTTCTATGCCATGATGGACGGCTATCTCGCCACGCTCGATCGCGCGGGCGCGGTGGTGGCACTGACCGCCGACCACGGCATGAACGCGAAGCATGACGGCGCCGGCGCGCCCGACGTGATTTATCTCCAGGATACGCTTGACGAG